>CAJWAD010000075.1 GCA_913020245.1 uncultured Oleiphilus sp. | reverse complement strand
AAATATAAAACCAGTCACAAGCGCCTAGAAAAAGCTAGGCAACACCACACACTAAAAAAACAACAGATTAAGAAACGGTTTGTAAAGCGCGCTAGCCGCAGGGTATTAGCAAATTCAGTTGCTGCTTTTAGCCTTGGCACTATTGGTGTTTTAGCAACCACAGCTGGCATGGAGGTTTACCACTATTGTTCTGACATGCAGGCGCTTGGCGAATGGGAGTCCGTGCTGCTCGGGACACCAGTCTCGGCCAGCAGCCTTTTTAACTGTTTAGAAGTAGAGTAAACGCACGCAACGGTGCAAACAAAATCAAATTATCAATGGCGCAACTTTTTAGCAAAGTATTGTATTGGCCGAGCTCACTGGTCACATTTAAGAAGCGTTTTAATTTCGATTCTTAACACAACTCCGTTTTGCAGCTAAAACTTGGTTATTTTCTTGTCAGTTTATGTCGACTAAATATTTTAATGAATTTTACTGAGAAAGAATCAAGGCTAATCGCAGTGTTGGTACTCGATTTATAGCGGTCGAAGCGAGGTCCTTCGTTCTATCTAACGTACCTAATTACAAAGATTGAAGACGCAGTGTCGCTAAGGTTTTTAACTCTTCCATCAATGCCAATGATTTTTCTTCAGGCAAATCCATGGCGATGCGAACCGCCATGCCGGCTGTATGCAAAAGCAAGGTGACTGCAGCATGAAGGGCTTCAAATGAATGTTGTGGATAAAAATCTCGAAGTTTTTCGCTTAATAATTTAGCGTTTATTTGAGTGTCTTCAGTATCGAGGTCTTTCAGTTGTTTATTTGCTTGCATACCTGCCCACAATGTCGCAAGCACCGGTTCTTCTTTAAATAGCGCATAAAACATATCAATGGTGTTGATGATACCCTGCTGCGCTTCCTTTTCGCTTTGCCATGATGCCACTTTTTCAGAGAGGTTCTGGCGAATCTGTTGAAAATAAGACTGCATAATAGCGGCCAGTATTGCGTTCTTGTCCGGAAAATATTGATAAATTGAGCTCAGCGCGACACCCGCATGCTTGGCAATTTCTCGCATGCTCACGGAATCATTTCCGCGTTCGCCAATTAGTGCTGTTGCGGCGCGGAGGATTTGTTCGTATTTTTCTTTACTACGTGCTTGGCTCGGGGTGCGCCGACTTTCAGGCATGAGTTTACTCATCTGTCAAAGCGCGTACTGTGGCCCATAGATGTGCACTAATGCAAGCTTTCATTATTTAATTGTTGCCCCGAATTTAAAAAATAACTTAAAATATGACTATTGATCATATTATTCGAGATTAGTGTATGTCCGATAGACGCGTTGCGATTATAGGTGCGGGTCCAGCAGGTTTGGCGACAGCGAGGGCCTTGAAGGCCTTGGCCATTCCGTTTGTGATTTACGAAAAACATGGAAATGTCGGTGGTATTTGGAATGCGGAAAGTGAAGGGAGCCCTATGTATGGTTCGGCCCATTTTATTTCTTCGCGCACCATGTCTGGGCATGAGGCGTTTCCAATGCCGGATGATTACCCCGATTATCCCTCAAATAAGCAGATCCTCGAGTACATTGAAAGTTTTGCGAAACATTACGGATTGCTCGAGCATATTGTATTTAATACGACTGTTGAAATTGTTGAAGAACAAAGCAGCGGTTGGAGCCTCACAGTAGCGACGCGCAGTCAAGCGAGTGTCTCCGAATTCTTTTCGTGGGTGGTGTGCGCAAGTGGTACAAATTGGCATAAGAGCCAGCCTTATCTAAAAGGGCAAGAGTCTTTCTTAGGCCAAATACTGCATTCGGTCGATTATCATGATTCATCTAGTTTAACTGGGCAGCGTGTGCTGGTGGTCGGAGCTGGTAACTCGGGTATAGATATCGCTTGTGATGCTGCTTTTAAAGCTGAAAAGGCCTATTTGAGTTTGCGCAGGGGCTATCATTTTGTTCCGAAGCATATTTTTGGCATGCCGGCTGATGTGTTCGGCGCGCAATCTTCATGGATGCCAATGCGGTTACAGCAACTGATTTTTGGTGGTTTATTACGCCTGTTGAACGGTGACCTGAGCCGACTAGGTTTGCAAAAACCCGATCATCGCGTTTTGTCGAGCCACCCCATATTAAACTCGCAATTACTTCACTATTTGCAGCATGGTGATATTACCGCTATGCATGATATTGATTATCTTGACGGGAGAACCGCCTACTTCAAAAACGGTCGTTCTGCAGAAGTAGACAAAATTATTTTGGCAACGGGTTATCATTGGCGATTACCGTATTTAGACCCCAATATTTATGCTTGGCAAAGTAATCGCCCACAAGCCTTCATGAAAATATTTAACGCAAAGCACCCCTCGCTTTTTATTAATGGTTTCGTAGAAACCAATGGAGGTGCCTACAAAATGTTTGATGATATGGCATATCTAATTGCTCGGTCGATTTATGCACAGGCGAGTAACGGTAGGCCAGCGGACAAATTAAAAGCGTTTATATCGGGACCCGAACCAGATTTGAGTGGGCGTGTTCGTTATGTAAAGTCGGATCGTCATGCCGGTTATACTAATGCTCAAGCATATGCATCAGCGATGTCGAAAATGCGTAAGCATCTGGGATGGCCTGATGCCAATCATGCGTTTTATAAACGTGCAGAATAAGTGGTTTTGGCGATGACCGAATCAACGGCTATCGCAATCGTGTCGGGCGCGAGTGGCGGTATTGGAAAATATGTAGCGCAGCTATTGCATGAGCAGGGTTATCAACTTTTTCTAATTGATATTAATGAGCAAGGTCTTGCTGAACTTTCGGCGCGTTATCCAAACGCGCAAACTCGCGCCTTAGACCTGACTGATGCTGAGGCGCTTGAGGCGCTGTGTCAAGAAATTGAAAACCTCGATGAAGAGCTGGCCTTGGCATTCATTAATGCCGGTAGAGTAATCCCTGCCAAGGTGTTAAACCTTAATCGTTCAGAATTGCAGCGCGAAATCGATTTGAATCTGAAGAGTACGATGGCACTCAATCATGCGTGTGGCATTAAAATGCGAGAACAAGGCCGTGGCCAAATTGTTACGACGGTGTCGATGGCGGCATTAGTCGCGCTACCAGGTTCAGCGGCTTATTCGGCGTCTAAGTTTGGATTACGTGGTTTTTTGATTGCGTTTCGGGCCGAATTAGAGCCCTATGGCGTGAGTGTCTCAATGTTATTGCCCAGCGCGATTGATACACCTATGTTACGTTTCGAAGCTTTAAATCGGGGAAGTACCCTTAACTTTATTTCTAAGCCTGCACATGTGGAGGTCGTCGGTGCGGTATTCAAAAAAGCGCAAAAGACAAAAAAGTTAGAGTACTATATCCCTTATCGAGACAGTATTTTTGGACGCCTTGTGTGTAGTTTTCCAGCAATGTTGACCTTCATGTATCCTCTGCTGTCGAGTTTGGGCGAGCGCGGGAGAAAACAGTTTATCAAAGCGAATCATCTAGATTAGTTTCCTGCGCCTCAGTAATGATGACTCGATTTTTGCCAGACTCTTTCGCGCTGTATAATGCTTCATCAACTAAGTGAATGTTTTGTTCAATCGAATTATTTGAAGTGCAGGTCGTTACACCAAAGCTGGCCGTAAACTTGACGTCTTGCGCCTTTTTACTCTCGCCAACGCTCAATGCTTCAGTTTCTTGGCGCATCCGCTCAGCAAGCACATATGCACCGTTTTTATCGGTCTGTGGTAGCATGATTATAAATTCTTCACCGCCGAAGCGAGCCAGCACATCACTTTCTCGTGTGCATTTTTTTAAGAGCTTTGAAAAGGCCTGTAGAACATGATCGCCAACTAGGTGACCATAATTATCATTCACCTTTTTAAAGTTGTCGATGTCGCAAAGGATAATTGAAACAGGAAACTTATAGCGAAAAGAGGCATTTGTTTCTTGGCTTGCGCGGCGCAAAAAGAAACGACGGTTGTAGAGCCCGGTTAATTCGTCTGTGATAGATTCCTGATAATACATTGCCGATAAGTCTGATAAAAAGAGGGATAAGGTACTCCCTAGCAGCAGAATGTTGAGCACGCTTTGGGCAACCACCAGTACAGACAGATAAGTAAATGCATCGGAATAAATGACAAGCGTTAAAAACATAACAGCAGACAGTGCGATACCCACACAAATACTAAAATATGCTAGGTTTTCGCTGCTATCGCGTTGGCCATCAACTCTTGCAATATGTTTGAGCGTCGTTAAGGAAATAATGGCACAGTTAAACGTGATCAAAGCCGTTCGAAGTAATACTGAATCGTAAATAGCATACAGTGGACCAGCCATTATGATAGCGAGTACAAAGAGATTCGTATAAACAATGGGGTCTTTGTATAGAGGTTTATAATCGGGATTTTTTCGGGATGCGAATCCATATTTCAGGAAATAGAACGACAAGGCAAAAAAACTATTCGTAACGATAATACTGAGTAAATTCGGGTTAGGGAACGCCGCACTGAAGATGACAAAAGCAAGTGCCGTGCACGTGTAGTAACCCATAAAATAGCGCGTGGGTGTGTGCAATTGTTTAATATGTTTGACTGGACTAAAAAGGTAGATGCCGGAGGCCGCAACACTTAACAATACAACAACGCCTATGTAAGAAATAATTGCTTGTGTTGTATGTTCCAAGCGAACTCTCCGATAGATATGTGCACACGTCGCGCAGTGCTTTTTATTAAGTATAGCGCCTTGCAAAAAAAAATGTCCTGAATATGCAATCGCTAATTTTAATTTTTAATGTTAATTACCACTATTGTGAATAGTGCTTATACTTTTAATAAATCATTTTAACTGTGCAACCATTTGAACACTGATAATTTAAAAAAATCGAGCGGTGTAAGTATGGATTCCGATATAAAACGCGTATTGGTCGTTGAAGATAATCCGATTGTTTTAAAAATATTGAAGCATTTGGTGAAACAAGAGCTTAACCAAAGCACTTACGAAGTCGATTATGTTGATTCCATGCTCGGCGCCAAAGAGTTGATTGAAGAGAATAATTACTTTGCGTCGATTGCCGATTTAAATTTGCCAGATTCGCCCGATGGCGAGGTGGTTCAGTATCTGCTAGATCGCGGTATTCCATGCATCGTATTGACTGCTAACTATAGCGAAGAGCGACGTGAAAAACTTTTAGTGACCGGTATCGTTGACTACGTAGTAAAAGATAGCCGCTTTTCATTCGGTTATGCCGTCAAGTTAGTTCACCGTTTAGCCTTAAATGAAAAAATAAAAATTCTTGTTGTTGAAGATTCACGCACGGCCCGTAAGTATGTGTGCGATCTTTTACTGCGCCACCAGTTCCAAATTATTGAGGCGGATAACGGTATACGTGCCTTGGCGCTATATGAAGAACATCCTGATATACGATTGATCATTACCGATTATCATATGCCAGAAATGGATGGCTTTGAGTTAGTACGCGAAATCAGAGGACGCAGTGACAAATCTGATCTAGCCATTATTGGTTTGTCCTCGGTGGAAAAATCTACCTTATCAGCGAAATTTATAAAAAACGGCGCCAATGATTTTCTTCAAAAACCATTTTTTCCAGAAGAATTGCATTGTCGAGTAATTCATAATCTTGAGTCCATCGAGTTAATACAAGCGCTAAATGATGCGGCGCACAAAGATTATTTGACAGGCTTACACAATCGTCGGTACATGTTCGACAGCGGTGAGGCTTTGTACGAAAGGGCAAAGCGCGGTGATAGCCCTCTTGCATTGGCCGTAATGGATATTGATGCGTTTAAACATATCAATGATACGTATGGACATGAGGCAGGTGATGCGGTGCTGATGTTTATGGGTAAGTTGTTGCGTGAAGCCTTTAGCCGTTTCTTGCCGGTAAGGTTTGGTGGTGAAGAGTTTTGTATCCTGCTGCCAGGCTTAACTCAGGCGCAAGCGCATTCATTAATGGATCAATTTCGCGCACGTATTGAGGAGGAAGGTATTTACTTCGAGGATAACTACCTGCAAGTGACGATGAGTATTGGTGTGACGAGCCAATTGCGAAACAGCTTAGATGAGATGGTTAAAATAGCTGATGAGCAGTTACACCGTGCCAAGGCCTTGGGCCGTAACCTCGTCATCGGTGATACCAGTTAGGTTTACTGTAAGGCTCCACTACTCCTCCGCATAATTGTTTCGTTAACACTGAGATGATTAGCTGATAGTCAACGCCGTCTTAAATATTTTATACCTTGTATTTTTCAAATTACCTCAAAGAATAATAGATCGAGGACTGATCTCACCTTTTGAGTTTCTATGTTTGTTTTGCGAAGTAAGAGTAAAAATTTTTCTTCTTTTCGGTTTCTATTTACTCATTTTAAACTATCTTAATTAGGGCATTCGCTTTCGCTTAGGGAAGCGAGTATTTCCTTAATTAGGTATTTTTGGAATCGATAGTAGTGAGTTGCTAAATTATGCGATATCGAATGCTCTTCGTTTTTTTGCTTATGTTAACGCCTACCTTGAAGGCTGACACATTGATCTTTCTCAAGCAAGATTCCGAGCCGAAATTCATGCCTAATGGGTCTGGCTTGTGTGATCAGGTTTACCGATTGTTGGCGAATGAGTTAGCAAAATCAAACATCAATACGCGCATAGACAGCAATTTCTACCCGCTTAAACGCGTTTTAAAGAAGCTGGAGTTTGGGGAGGGTGATGTATTCTGTGGCGCCGGTGATAACCCTCAGCGGCGAAAAAAATATGTGTTCTCAGCGTTACCGGTATATCTCGTATCAAATGTTATTATGAGTCATATTGAAGAAAAGACTGATCCCGGTAGTTTGGAGAACATAGCGCAAAAGGAACTAGTGATCGGTGCCTTGTATGGGAGCAATTCATCAAAATGGTTAATGTCGCAAACCGGTGTCAAGGTTAGTGATAATCATCATTCTTTGGATAAAGTATCTGCGTTAATTGCCTCGCAAAAAGCCCTGAAGTATTTTTATTATCATGATTTAGGTTTGAACTATTACGTTAAAAAGAATGCTTTGCCCCTAAAGCTTTGGCCAACAAAATATTTAACGGTACCCCAGTGGTTATTGATCAACGCGAACGTGTCGAGCGAATTGATAGATGCCATAAACCAGGCGATGAGTAGGCTTGAAAGGTCAGAGGCGTTGTTAAAAATTCAGCAGCAGTTTTTGTTATAACAAACAGGCTATTTTAGATCATTGTTACGCTCGGCCTCTTTTATCGCGGCGTTATTTTCATGTACTTGGGCTCTTCTATCTTTTGCTTTCTTTGGCGGTCATGCCACCGGGCCTGACATGTCGTTGCAATACTCGTTTCTTTTCTTCTTGTACTTCGCTTCGCTTTCTCCAATCCCAAAGTAAGTCCCGTGCGCGTTTCGCCGCGGGCTCGAGTGAAACGATGGGCGTCTCATATACAGCGGGAAGTTCGTAATCGAACATGATTTTTTCCATTGGCGTTAAACGTCTTGGGTCATGGATCCACGGTTCCGCTAGATGATCCAGCTCCGGGACCCACTTACGGATAAAATCACCGTTAGGGTCCTGCTCTTCGGCTTGTTTGATCGGATTATAAATCCGGATAGTATTTGTGCCGGTCACGCCCGCTTGCATCTGGAATTGTGCGTAGTGAATGCCGGGTTCGAAATCGAGAAATTGTTGGGCAAGATGGTGCACACCAAGGCGCCAATCAATTAGTAGGTGATGGCATAGAAAACTAACTAACATCGCTCGCATGCGAAAGTTAAGATAGCCCGTTTTATTGAGACTTCGCATACAGGCATCGACCATGACGTAGCCGGTTTGTCCTGACCGCCAGGCGGCTAGATCATGCGCAACTTTGTCATCATTACGATAGGGGAAGTGATCATAACCTTTATTGACTGGTTGAAACTCCATTGTGCATTCACTTTCAAACTTCTGAACAAAATGACAATGCCAATGCAGACGCGAATTAAACGCACGAAGTGCGCGAGACCAATACCGCTTTCGCCAATTTGAGATCACGACCTGGTAAACCTGTCGAATCGAGATATTACCCCATGCCAAATGAGGGGAAAGCCTTGAGCAACTTTCCAAACTGAGGGCAGGTTTAGAAATATTACGCTGATAGTCTTGGCCGCGATGGTCAAAAAATGACTGAATTAGCGCCCAAGCAGGGCCTTCGCCACCGGTTTGCATTAGTGGGTCGGGTGCAGACCAAACTTGGGCATACTTTGCAGGTACGCGCTCGCTACTTACATTTCCAATATCCGCCCAGTTCGCCATATGCAACGGTGCATCGATAATTTGTTGGCGCATAGTGCGCTGCCATGCTTGGTCCCAATCTAGGCGGTTGCTTAACCCTCGTATCACAGCAGAGTAAGCACTTTCTTGCCAGGGAATGCCATGATCGACAAACCAGGTTTTCATGCGACGATCTCGGGCGAAGGTTTTTGCTATGCCGATCTCTTCCGTACTGAAAACACACTCGATATTGAAGGATTCGTAAAGTCGGCAAAAAAATCGCTCAGGCGATTCAAATGACACACATAATGGCGCATTGTGTGCTGATAAAACTGTTTTTAATTCGAGTAAGCTTTCCCATACGAAGCGCCAATGGCGTTGGCTGTAATGCGGGTCTTCGATTAACTCAGGCTCAAATAAATAGAGGGGTAGAATTGGTAGGCCGGTTTCGATTGCCCGATTTAGAGGCTCATGATCTTTTACTCTTAAATCACGTTTATGCCAAACGACGACGATTGACGGTTTGGTCATTCAAGAGGTCCGAACCGCGTTACTGCGTCCAGCTTTGTGGGCAAAATCGGCCAGTCAGCGGCATCTCGGGAATCGACATTTTGTAGACTATCCGCTCCATGCCACAACCGTATATATTCTCCACTAGGATCATACATATCGGTTTGTTTTTGGATATTAAATTGGCGTTGGCCTCGCGGATCCGCGCCGATGCCAGCAAGGTATTGCCAATTACCCCAATTGGAGGCGGCATCATAATCGATAAGCTGCTGTTCAAAATAGGCTGCGCCATAACGCCAGTCGAGTTGCAACTCATTGACTAAACAACTAGCTACAACTTGTCTGCCTCGATTGCTCAAGAATCCTGTTTCCGCTAACTCATTCATACAAGCGTTAACCAGAGGCCACGGAGTAGATCCGTTAACCCAAGCTTGGAATCGTTCTGGGTAAAAGCTTGTTAGAGGCGCAGTTGCTCGCCTTCCTTTTTTCCAAAAAAGTTTCTCGCCCGTTTGACGTGCGGACCAAAAGAAAAATTCCCGCCAAAGTAGTTCAAAAAAAATCCAATACGTCGATTCGTTAGCTCCATGTTTACGCTCATATTCTCGCAAAGCATCCACAATGGAGATTGCAGAGAGGCTTCCCTGTGCAAGCCAGGGTGAAAATTTAGTGCTTGAGTCAAAACCTTGCAGTGCATTTCTTGTTTTTTTGTATGTCTGCGGTGCTTTCGAATTAAAATACGCATTTAAGTGCGCCACAGCCGCGAGTTCGCCACCAGATAATCTATTCGGTGTGGCGAGCGAATTGATCTGTGTCGCGATTCTCGGGTCTTGAAAGTTAATTGCATCGCTCCACGGTATGGCGCGCTTCTGTTCACGCGGGAGAATTTTTGAGAGCTCAAGCTTCTTCCGAAATGGTGTAAACTGCTTTGGCATTTCCGCTACGGAAAAAGGAAGCGTTTGCTCTTCGAAGAGTGTGTTGCTAGAAACTAGATGAAAGTTTACCTGTTTATAGGCCTTGTCGAAAAACGCCCAAAGTTGCGTCTCATCGAACGCTGCTTGTTGCGCAGCAAAGACAGCGTCAATTGAATAGTTTGCAATTAAACCGCCCAGTTCATCACACGCACGGCCGTTGATTACGAGTAGCGAATGTCCATTTAATTCAAGCTGAGCCTTGAGGGAAGCTATCGCATCGTAAAGAAATTGTTTTCTATTTGAACTAACACCCTTCAAGCCGGGCATTGAAGAAGGGCGGAGCAAATCTCCAAGGAAAGCGACATGCAGCACGCTGTCGGCGGCCGAGTGCGCTTTGTTAAGAGTTGGGTTGTCGAATACCCGTAAATCTTGACTGAACCATACTAAAGCGCGCATTTCTTGATGTTCCCATTGTTTAAACGGCCTAATTTTTTTGTCTGTTTTGACGGAATTGCGGTGCCTTGTACTGCGTTGCGCAATAGCCTCTATCGACGTCTTTGTGTCGTTTTTGAGCGTGTTTAGTTACGCGCCCACTTACCCGTGAGCGCCAGTTTTTGAAACCGCGTGTCGACAAATTGCGTCTCATCAACACAATTACTCGCGACTCGGAGAGACCATATAAAGTCTCGATTGCCTCAAACGGCGTGCGATCCTCCCATGCCATTTCGATTATGCGATTTAGGTCGAACGGTTCAGGCGTATTGGTCTGTGCGCGGTGTTCATTGGGTTTCATATAACAAATTACGAGTACAAGACTAAAAAAGATCATTTTAGATGAGTCAAAAAACTCCCCAGAAATAACAATTTGTATAATGAGTAGTCGAGCTTAGGCCTAGGCCATCCGAATTGAAGGTCGCTCTAATTCACCACTGATTATTTTATCAATGTGTTTTTATCTTAATTATGTTTGTTTTTAATAGTCATTAGAATAGATGCAGCCACGATAAAATCTATCGGCTTCATATTCTTTTAATCAAGATGTGTGGCTTACGAATGCTAGGTCTATCTCGAGCATTCAAATTGAACAATCGCTCTCGAGGAAATTTATATTATTAATCAAATGATGTTTTTGCGAAGTATTTGATGGCAGCCTAGAACGAGTAACCTGATTTGTTAGCGATACATTCGGTTATTTCACTAGAAAAGTTGCTACTGTAAGTTTCGCTGAAATCACGATATTTTTGCTCGAATTCTGCAGTGTTTCCATATTCTGTCAGCATACCCTCGTGTACGTTAAACATGGGGGCCCAAAATTCTTCATTGCATGCATCAGCATGCTCCACCACAGCGTTTTCACATTCGC
>CAJWAD010000074.1 GCA_913020245.1 uncultured Oleiphilus sp. | reverse complement strand
CCGAGTCAGCCTCAGCGTGTTGAAATGAACGAGACCATTGAGCGTCCTGATTTCTTGCTAGGCTCCACTTACAAGGTGAAAACACCGGTTGATCAGCATGCGCTTTATATCACGATCAACGATATTATTTTGAACCAAGATACAGACCACGAAGAGCGTCGTCCCTATGAGGTATTCATCAACTCCAAGTCGATGGAGCATTTTCAGTGGGTGATTGCCTTAACACGGGTTATCTCGGCGGTTTTCCGAAAAGGCGGCGATATTACCTTCCTAATTGAAGAGCTTTCTTCCGTTTATGACCCGAACGGCGGCTACTACAAGAAAGGAGGCGTATTTATGCCCTCTCTTGTAGCTGAAATTGGTGCAGTAATTGAGAAACACATGACCTCAATCGGTATGATCGCCCCCGAGGAAATGAGTGAATCGACTAAAAAGATTTTGGCGGAAAAAAAAACTGAGTTTGAAGCACGCCAAGTAGATTCTTCAGGCTTAGCGGCCGATGAGGAGTCTAGTGCATTCCCTGCAAACGCATCATTATGCAAGAAGTGTAGTACCAAGGCGGTGATCGTAATGGATGGCTGTGCTACCTGCTTAAACTGTGGCGATAGCAAATGTGGTTAAGTCTTCGCTTATAAATAAGATGTAAGGCAACTTAAATCAAAAAAAGCTGGAAAAACCCCAGCTTTTTTTTGCATATAACGAACACCGGTATGAATTCTGCAGAACATCGCTATAGTTCAAAGTAGTGTACTGCTTTGTATAGTATCGCTTTAGCCTAGGTAAATAATTCGACATAATAATGGGCTAAGCTCGATAAAAAAATTGAATAATTAGGACAAGATTAATGATTAAGAACTGCCTGTTTCCTGTTGCCGGCTATGGCACACGTTTTTTACCCGCAACCAAAGCTATGCCCAAAGAAATGCTTCCACTGGTCAATAAGCCACTTGTTCAATATGGCGTTGAAGAAGCGCAAGAAGCAGGCATGAATAATTTTGGCTTCGTTACCGGTCGTGGTAAGCGCGCGATTGCTGATCATTTTGACATCAGCTATGAGCTAGAACATCAAATACAAGGCTCCGGCAAAGAGGAACTACTCAGTGATATTCGGGGCCTCATTGAAAACAATACCTTCTCTTTTACACGCCAACATCAAATGAAAGGTTTGGGTCACGCGATTCTTTCGGGCAAGTCATTAGTCGGTGATAATCCTTTTGCTGTCTTATTGGCCGATGATTTATGCGTGGGTGATACCGCCGGCAATGGCGTGTTGAAACAAATGTCTGAACTATACGCACAGTTTCGCTGTTCAATTGTCGCTATCCAAGAAGTGCCGGCAGATCAAACACACAAATATGGCGTAATTGCCGGCGAATCAATGAAAGAAGGCCTATACCGTATTTCTGATATGGTGGAAAAGCCGGCACCTGAAGATGCCCCAAGCAATCTTGCAATTATTGGCCGTTATATCTTAACGCCAGATATTTTCGAAATTATTGAATCCACGCCGCCGGGCAAAAATGGTGAGGTTCAAATTACCGATGCGCTGCTAACCCAAGCGAAAAAGGGGTGTGTGCTCGCTTATAAATTTAAGGGCCAGCGATTCGATTGCGGCAGCGTAGATGGCTTTGTTGATGCAACTAACTATGTCTATCAGAACGTTTACAAGGGCTAGTGTTTGCTAGGAAGCAGAACAACGGACACCACAACTACTCTGCCAAAGGTTTAAGATGCCTTAGTAAGAAAGGCAAGCGGCTTGCTTGCCTTTCTTGTTTTATTTAAATGCTAGCCAAAGAATTATTTATTGATGAGTTGCATAATCAACTCTCTATTCTGCTCATTACTCTTACGAAAACGCTTTAATAACTCCGCTTCTTGCTCGACTGGAATTATCTTCTCCAACTCTTTATCTAATTTGTTTAAGGTTTCCGCTAGGTCGCTTTCGTCTATTGCAAACTGTAACCCAGGCAACTCAAGTTGCTTGAAGTTTTCATCTTTTGGAATATCAATAAAATACTCTAACGAAGAGCCAGATTTGAAACATAAATCGAGAAGATTTTCTAAGCTTGGATAAGTGCGGGATTGCTCTGCATCCGCCTCCCATGACTTAACGACGCTAACATCGACATTACACAACTCAGCAATATCGCCACTTGATAAGCGGTGCGCGTCTCGAAAAAAACGGAGTTGTTTGTTAAAGCTGTTTAAGTACTTCATAGCCATCGAACTGTTTGATTGAGCTTACACTATAGCACTCTAAACAACATACGCTAGCTTACTTCGGGCATTCTTAACGCCTCTCACGGCCAACGCTAACTTCATCAAAACGTCATAATTTTGAAGCCTTTCTGTCATGGCGCCGTTCAATCATTTACTTAACTGATTGGAGAAGGTGAATGGATAACCGTCGCATCGCATTAATAACGGAAACGTATCAACCAGAGATTAATGGTGTAGCGAATACGCTTGCCTATTGGGTTGATGGCATAAAAAATCATGGTATACACATCGATATTTTTAGACCTAAACAAGGTCGTAACGACGCGAACACCCAAGCTAGACTGGAAAATCAGTATACAGTCAAAGGCTACCCTATCCCCGGCTACAAAGAGCTAAAATTTGGCTTGCCACAAAGTAAGCTTTTTAAAAAATTGTGGGGCGAGCAACGGCCTGACGCCATATACATCGCAACCGAGGGTCCATTGGGTTATTCGGCTTTGAAAGTCGCAAAAAAAATGGGCATACGCGTAATAAGCGGTTTCCATACTAACTTTCAATCATACAGCCGGTTTTATCATCTTGGGTTAGTTGAGCCGGTAATCCTTACGTACTTGCGTTTTTTTCATAATGCAACCGCGGCCACCCTTGTCCCAACTCTTCAGCAAAAGCAATACCTTGAGAGAATGCGTGTAAATAACGCCTCAGTTTTGCGCCGAGGTATCAACTGCGAGCGATTTAACCCCTCTAAACGTTCGAATGAATTGCGGCTCTCTTGGGGTGCCGCCAAGGATGAACCAATCTTTATTTATGTCGGGCGACTCGCGGCAGAGAAAAATATGGAATTGCTGAGCCAAACGATCGTATCTATTCAGAACCGATATCCTAAGGCTAAGTTTGTGTTAATTGGCGATGGTCCGATGCGCAAGAAGTTGGAAGCAAAGCATAATACTGCGCACGTTATTTTTACCGGCGTGCAATCCGGTGAGCAGCTTGCCCAGCACTATGCATCCGGTGATATTTTCTTGTTCCCTTCCACTACGGACACGTTCGGCAATGTTGTCACTGAGGCGATGGCGAGCGGCCTATGTATTGTTGCCTACAACGACGCTGCACCAAGAGAGCTTTTAGACAATATGCGTTCAGGTTTATTGTGTGATCTAGGAGATGAAGCAGCATTTATAGAAAATGCTGTCCTCGGCTACGAAAACCCTAATCTATTGAAAAATATAAGTGCCGCCTCCTTAAACATTGCGCAAACGCTGACATGGGATGAAATCACTGAGCAACTCATCATGAGTTTATATCAAAAAAAGCAGGTAGATGAAGGTCATCATGAACGCAAGCAAGACCCTGAGTTTATCTCATCAGCTAATCAAACTTGATATTGCGGGTTGTAGACGCTTAAACACTTATTGCCAATCACCCGCAATACAAGGTTTCTTCTCTTTAGTAAGCCGGCTGGGTGATGGCGCTCTCTGGTATGCCCTAGGTTTAAGCTTACCAATAATATATGGGTGGCAAGGGGTAAGCGTTTTATTCACCTATACGCTCACCGGCCTTATCTGCGTAAGGCTTTATAAACAGCTTAAGAAACGACTTGTACGAGAGCGGCCTTTTATACAACATCTTGATATCATGAAAGGCTACGAAACTTTAGATCAGTACAGTTTTCCTTCCGGGCATACCATGCACGCTGTGTGTTTTAGCATGCTGCTAATCGCATCATTTCCGGCATATGCAGTCATTGCGATACCGTTTTCTATTCTCATAGCAATCTCACGGGTTGTGCTCGGTCTGCATTATCCAAGTGACGTGGTCTGCGGTGCTCTGTTTGGGGCAGCAATTGCAGTGCTAGGGCAATTCTGTTTACTGCCACTGTTTACAAATTAAGCTTGTGCGCTAAAAACGCTGTTTATTTACGAATTACTCAACCATAGCGCCTGATAGGGTTGCATCTCAATCTCACCCTTTATATTTTCGAGTATTCGACCCGAGATTAGATCTTGCCATGTTGCAAGCTCTATTAAGTTAAGCTCTGAGAGATGCACTGTTTGCGGCGCCTTGCTGATATTAAATAAACAAAAAATACTCTGAGATCTATCTAAGCTCTGGCGCCAGAACGCGAAGACTTTATCTCCCAGATGCAAGGTAAATTGTGTCGCATTAGGATGAAAAGCCGCTTGTTTACAACGAATACCAAGCAGACTACTAACGCCTTCATACACTTGTTGATGATCGCTATCCATATCACCTAACGCGTCGAGTAATTCATGGTAATCCCAGCGGTGACGGTTGATAGCGCGATTATGATTGGTATGTTTTAGCTTCTCGTAATCATTGCGTGTACCAAGCAAACTGTGTATGTAAACACCCGGAATACCCTCTAAGGCGAACATAATTGCGTGAGCACAAAGAAATCTGCGCAAGCCCCACTTATCCGGCCCCTCGGTTGTGCCTTGTAACGCGTCAAAAAGAGAAATATTAATCTCGTAAGGCTTATTGATGCCGTTCTCAAGCGCACGCATTGAAACGCGCCCGCCAAAGCTCTGCATCGTCGATACCAGTGTATTAATTTCAGTGTCTTTGAGCAGTCCTTCAGCCGGTCGTAAACCAATGCCATCATGGGAGGCAATAAAATTAAAATAAGCGGTGCCGTGCATAGCAGGAGGCATACTCATCATCCACTGTTTTAGATAAAACGCGCTACCCGTAACAAGCGTGTTCACTAACAAAGGCGGTAGTGAAAAGTTGTAGATGCAATGTGCTTCGTTGGCATTACCGAAATACGATAAATTCTCGCGATTGGGTATGTTTGTTTCGGTAATAATAACGGCGTCTTTGACCTTGTGTTCAATAAGGGTTCTTAACAAACGCACAACTTCATGCGTTTGTTCTAAATTGAGGCTGCTTGTTCCGGCCAGTTTCCAAAGGAAGGCTATTGCATCTAAACGAAATATTTTGACACCCTGTGCAAGGTAAAGATGAATAATTTTTACGAACTCTTTGAGTACCCTTGGGTTACGAAAATCAAGGTCTACCTGATCGTGACTAAACGTACACCAAACATTCTGAACGCCCTTTGCCGTTTTCACCTTCTTTAAAAGAGATGAAGTACGCGGGCGCACTACTGCGCTCAGATCATCCTGTTTTGAGGCAGTAAAGAAAAAATCATGACCATTGCCCTCCCCCTTTATGAAATTCTCAAACCAAACACTTCGTGCAGAACAGTGGTTAATCACAAGATCCGCCATCAAGCGATAATCGCCCGCGATTGCGTTAATGTTTGACCAATCACCTAACGCGTCGTTAACTTGCGCATAATTGATAACAGAAAAGCCATCATCAGAACTAAAGGGGTAAAAGGGTAAAATATGTACGCTGTTAAACACCTCTTTTGCATAGGTATCTAAAAAGTTTTTTAGGGTAATTAAGGGGGCTTCCTCCGCAGACCATGCGCTCTGCCCGTCTTTGTGAGGCGTTTTCTTTATTAGACTGTCGCCATACGTAATAAGCACCGCATCTTTTTCGGACCAATGGTTCGTATAAGCCGTCGGCGGTGTCAATGAGGCAAGCAGCGATGTGTCATCTAAACCCATTAACGATATCAGCTCATCTGCAAGTGAGGCGTATTCGTCAACTGGATCGATGTCTTCATAAATGAAGGCTAATTGATCAATTAGCCGGGCTCGCAGGCTTTGTAGCACGTCACTCATCGATAGCACCTCATTTATTCAGTTGCCGCAAACTCTATGTTATCTAATTCAACCGCCTCTTTTATACGCTCCAGCACGTTTGGCATGGCACTAATCGCCCGGTTCCAACTTGGAATAAAAGGGCGTTCCATTGGGTTTTCTAGAAAATGATGACCCGCCTTCATTATATTTGAGGCAAACATTTCAACGGCTTTCTCTTCTTGGTGAATATCAAGTTTAAGCCCATTCATCATCGCGTCATTGTAGTATGTTTCGATAAAATCTAACGCGATCCGATAATAAGTCGCCTTTAAGGAACGAATTGTCTCACTCGTAAACGTTTCGCCCTGCGTCGCGAGCTTTCGAAACAATGCTTTAGTGATGTCGATTGACATTTTTGACAGCCCACCTTGATCATCGTCCGGCGACAAATCCTGATGTTTATGATCATAAATATGTGCAATATCGACTTGGCAAAGGCGGTTATGGGCATAGTTACGGTACATTTCAGAGAGAACCCCAATTTCTAAACCCCAATCACTTGGAATACGAATGTCTTTCAATACATCAATTCGAAATGAAAACTCGCCCGCAAGTGGGTAACGAAAGCTATCCATATATTCAAGGTAATCACGGTAGCCAATAATGGTTTTGAACGAGCGTAACAAAGGGGTTACGAGTAGCCGGCTTACACGGCCATTAAGTTTGCCTTGCGCAGCGCGGGCGTAAAATCCCTTACAGAACTCATAGTTGTAATGCGGATTTGCGACCGGATAAATAAGACGTGCCAGCAACTCTTTGTCATAGGTCACAATATCGCAATCGTGCAATGCGACCGATTCGGAATGCTTCGAGGCAAGCGTATACCCCATGCAATACCAAACATTCCGTCCTTTGCCATGCTCTTTGGGGGCGACACCAAGCGCCTGCAGCTCTGCGTCTAACGCCGTCAAACGAGGGCCGTCATTCCAAAGTACACGATGACGCGTGGGCAACGCATCAAAAAACTGCAAAGCATGGCGATACTGCGCTTCATTGGCGCGATCCAAACCAATCACAATTTCACCGATATAATTGACGTCTTTTAATTCGTTTATAATGTTCGGGAGCGCATCACCTTCAAGCTCTGAAAACAATGAGGGTAAAATTAAACCCATTGGACGATCTTTTGCAAACGACTCTAGCTCGTTCTCTAATTGGCTGTAATCGCGACAAGTCAGGTTGTGAAGCGTTGTAATAATGCCGTTTTGATAAAAATCTGCCATAGCCCTTGGTCATCCGATCTTAGTTATTAGGAATTGGTTATTTTGGTGTCTCGTGCGAGAAATTGAAGTAATCACAAAGCGCTTCTGCCCAACCCTCTGGCCCAAGTGCTCTTGTTCTAATTTCTTTAACATGTGTTGTGAGAGTCATGGCGCCATTTGTTTTGCTGCGTACGAGGATAGGTTGGTCGCAGGCCTCTAACATATCGATATCATTACCACTGTCACCGAGTGCAATCGCAAACGGCTGATAGCCGCCCAGTTGTCGAGAGTATTGTTGCTTGAGCCAGGTCAGCGCCTGTCCTTTGTCATAGCCGTTTGTTAAATGCAGGAATCGACCGCCCTGCAATACGGTAAAGCCCATTGCTTCAACGCGACTAATAAATCGCTCTTTCTCACGGTCTGTGCCCAGCCAATGAATAGGTTCTGAAAAGTCTCGAATATTTGCGAGCGCGGCTTCAGGGTCTGAAAGTCCGGTTGCTTTGGCAATACCAACTGTTCCCATACGAGAAAAGCTTCTAAAACAGTCAGGGAACTCTACCGATAATGTATTAACCTGCTCACACCAAAACGTGCGACTTGGCGCGAATTGCTTACACCAATAATGACCGCAATCCTGCAAACTCTCATCAACATATGAAAAGTAATGTTTGGGTATATAAATGCCAGCGCCATTCTCAATAACGAAAGGTGTTTCTAAATTCAGCGCTTCTCGAAGCTGCAACACCTCTTCTTTTGTTTTGCTGGTCACCGGAATCACCGGAATATTGTGCGCTGCCAATTTGTTCAATACCGGTTGCGCCGCAGCAAACGAATAATTGTCATGGTCTAATAAAGTACCATCGAGATCGGTAAAGATAAGTGTTTGTTTAGGTGCGACGGTTTGCATAATGGTTCTTATCCTTGAACAATCAAACGATTCGTTTGTTTAGTGATTTGCCGTTGATCATCCATCGACCAAACGACATCCGCCCACTTGGGCATTTCTTCCAAAATAGTGGTCGTAATACGCTCATAGTATTGAACGAAGCGGCGAATTTGCGCGGGCGTCATAATTCCCGCGGCATGGTCTAAACCACCCATTTGTGCGACTTTATTTTTCAGCTTTTGTTCCTGCTCTAGTCGCCATGCATAAACATTATTGAAACTGGGGGCTTTTAGCATCAACCATGCATCAAAATATCGATATAGCCCTTCATAATTTTCTTTTAGACTGCGGTTCGCGTGCCCTCGCCACACACCCTCTGGGTCCTCAATTTCCTCCAGCGCATTAATCGGATAACGCAGCAAATCGTTTTTTTGATGCTTAGCGCCCCAAAACCAGCCCTCAACGATGACCAAATCATAACCGCGATCGACAAGCGCCCAATCAGATTCGGGAAGCAAATCGTCTTGCGCTTTATCGAACCTAGGAATACTGAAATCTGTCATTTTATGACGGAGTTTCTCTAGCGTTTCTTTTAGCAAATCGGTGTCATGCGTGCCCGGCACGCCACGCACCGCAAACAAAGGATGAACATGATTGGCTAGGGATTCTCGGCTCGCTTTTGATAAATAAAAATCATCAATTGATAAGTTCAAGCACGTTAACCCACGATGCTCCATAAGGAGTGCAATGTAGGCCGCGAGTGTGGTTTTGCCAGAGCCTTGGCAACCATTCAAGCCAATAAACAATGGCGTCGTTTTATCCCGATCAACACACTGCATCTGGTTAATGTAATTTTCTAATTGATTAACCACCGGATCGAACTGCTTTTGCGCTTGCTGTAAATATTCATTGGGCAACTGTTGTTGCTGTGCAAACGCTGTTATGAAGTGTGGCCAGTCCATGCTTGATTATTAACCTAGTTATTTTATCGCGTATCTACCGTGCGATTCGTCTTTTACTAAATACAGTTTGCAGGATGCATACCACCCATCTCCATTTACAGACCCTAATAAAAATGGTTAGTTTCATTAAGCAAACGCATTTACTGCCAAGCAATACTGCCCCAATTTAGAGCATAAAGAATTAATGCACCAAAATAATCCATCAAAGACATTGCCGTCTAAAAATAGTTAGCTCACAACCCAGCCAAGCGACCAATCAATAACAACTAGAAAATACTCTCGAGCCCTAATGACTCATTTGAACTATCGGCGGTTCCTTTTGTGTGATTTTTTTATTGTTATTTTTCACTAAATTCACCCGGCTCACCTAATTCACAAAGAGAGAAGAGCTGTTATGGGCGCAGTGGATTTCCAAATCGTAGTTGTTCCCATATCGACCAATGATGATCTTCGATTTGCACTACCTCTATTGGATAAATAGGATGGTGTTTAAGTGCATCAATTAAATCCTGCGTCCATGACGAGGCATCTGCGACATACCAAAACCACTCGCATCCGACTTCAGTATAAAAGGCGAACATCATCGCGCCACGAAAGCGTTCTTCCATAGCTTCCATCACCTCCTCAAACTCTAACCGAACTTCGGTCAAAGCGGTTGGATTTACCCCGTCGGGTACTTCATGTGACGTATGTAAGGAGACTCGCAATAGACATGGATACTCCTCGGTTGACACACCTAACGGTTTGGCAGACCGAACTCGGAATCTACACGGCAAGCTGTTTTCCATTGCTTCACCCAAAATCCAAGAGCCGATTTCGAACGTTTGCCGTTGACTCAATAAAAATTCCGTAAGATCCAAAAGCGCTCTCCAATTAGTTTGCTCATGCTAACGAACAGCGCTCAAGTAACTAAAAGCCATGCAGACACTTATATTCAAGGGCCTTTCTGAGGCTGACCAATTCATACCTAAAAAGGCATCGGATACTCTCTTACCACGGCATTGATCTCCTTAAGCGTCTCATCACTTAACGTCATATCGAAAGCGTCGATATTTTCTTCAAGTTGCTCAAGGGTAGTCGCGCCAATAATCGTGCTCGTTACACCATCGACCTGATTACACCAAGCGAGTGCAAGCTGCGATGGCGTCATGTTATGTTGGCCTGCAATGTCAATGTAGCGCTTTACGGACTGCTGAACTTGTTCGCTGTCTCTGAACAAGCCATTTCGCTGCGATCGACTCCAACGACTGCCCTCTGGCCGCTGGCCATCGAGATACTTGCCGCTTAACACGCCCCCGCCTAGCGGTGACCAAGGCAGATACGCAACATCTTGATGCACACAGTTTTCGATTAAATACGGCCAATCCTTCGTGTGTAATAAGCTGAATTCATTCTGTATAGAAGTCATCTTGGGAAGTGAGTGCTTTTCTGCTAAACGAAGATACTCGTTAATGCCCCATGGCGTATCATCCGACAAGCCACAATAACGAATTTTCCCTGACTGCACACAGTCGTTCAGTGCCTGTAGAATTTCGAGCATTTCATTTGAATGATGTTCTGTATCAACATCCGTAAATGTGATTTTGCCCGGCCAATGCTTCGCGAAGTGTGGCGAAGTTCGGTTTGGCCAATGCAACTGATACAGGTCGATATAGTCAGTTTGAAGCCGTTTTAGTGACGCATCAACCGAGGCAATGATCGCCTCACCCGTAATATCCGCACCATTACGAATCCACGGTAAACCATTGCCTGCAATTTTAGACGCGACCACGAGCTCATTTCGTTTTTTTGGATTAGCAGATAACCAGTTACCAATAATTTTTTCGGTCTTACCATAGGTTTCCGGCGACGGCGGCACCGCATACATTTCAGCCGTATCGATAAAATTAACACCTCGAGACAAGGCGTATTCTATTTGTTTGCTGGCGTCTAACTGAGAATTTTGCACCCCCCAAGTCATTGAGCCCAAACAGACTCTTGAAACGTTAACGTTAGAACTTCCCAGCTTCGCATATTTCATTTTATGTTATCCCATGGCCT
>CAJWAD010000073.1 GCA_913020245.1 uncultured Oleiphilus sp. | reverse complement strand
TGGCTACACCTAGATTCGAACTAGGGACCCCATCATTATGAGTGATGTGCTCTAACCAACTGAGCTATGTAGCCAAATCTTACTGCAAGCTGTTTAAGCCGACAAAAGAAGGCGCGTATTTTGTTGTTTTTGCCTTGTGATGTCAAGAGCGCGAAGCCAATAAAATACGCTTAATTTAAGGTATCTCACAACCCACTATTTTTCTAATAAAATTAGTGATTTAACGAGGCTTACACGTTGAATCTGAAGTGCACAACATCGCCATCCGCAACGATATAATCTTTACCTTCTAAACGCCATTTACCTGCGTCTTTTGCACCATTTTCACCATTAAATTCAATATAATCGGCATAAGCGACCACTTCTGCACGGATAAACCCTTTTTCGAAATCAGTATGAATCACTGCCGCTGCCTTTGGCGCGGTATCGCCTGCACGCATGGTCCATGCTCGTACTTCTTTTGGGCCGGCCGTAAAGTAAGTTTGTAGATTGAGTAGTTCATAACCGGCGCGAATAACACGATCAAGGCCGGGCTCTTCCATGCCTAGGTCAGTTAAAAACTCGATTCTTTCTTCATCTTCCAACTCCGCAATTTCGGCCTCAAGTTTGTTACAAATGGGCACAACGACTGCGTTTTCAGCTTCTGCAATTGCAATTACTTGGTCTAGGAAGGGGTTATCCTCAAAACCATCCTCATCTACGTTTGCAATGTACATGGTTGGTTTAATAGTGAGTAGACAAAGCTCTTTAATACTTGCGAGTTCGTCTTCATTTAATCCAAGCGAGCGGACCGCAAGCCCTTCATTAAGATGCGGCAGTAGTTTGTTTTCGAGCAGATCAAGTGTGGTTTTCGCCCCTTTGTCACCGCTTTTTGCAGACCGTGTATAGCGTTTGACGGCTTTCTCTACCGTGTCTAGGTCAGCGAGTGCGAGTTCGGTGTTGATAACGTCAACATCTGACTGCGGGTTAACCTTTGCAGATACATGCACAACATTTTCATCCTCGAAGCAGCGCACCACATGTGCAATCGCATCGGTTTCTCGGATGTTGGCAAGAAATTGGTTGCCCAAACCTTCGCCTTTAGAGGCACCTTCTACCAGGCCCGCAATGTCGACAAACTCCATGGTCGTGGCAATGACCTTTTCAGGGCCAACAATGGCGGCAAGTTTGTCTAAGCGAGGGTCGGGCATCGCAACAACGCCGGCGTTCGGTTCAATGGTACAAAAAGGGAAGTTCTCTGCGCCAATGCCGGCTTTGGTCAATGCGTTGAAAAGAGTCGACTTGCCTACGTTTGGTAGACCAACAATGCCACAGTTAAAACCCATAGTATTTACTCGCGAAGCGCTGTTTAAAAAGAGGCGACATTATATAGAGTTGCGACAATGCTCGCCAGCCAAGAAGTGGCGTGAATCACGCTTTAAAGCTGTGCAAGGCATTCATTGCCTTTGCAGTATCACCGATTATTATTTCTGGTAAATAGCGGATGGCTTCGTCAATGACGGCCTCAATGAGTGGTGCTTCTGTTTTGCTAATTTTCCCCAGAACATGGCCGGTTACTTTGCTAGCGTGTCCAGGATGGCCGATGCCTAGGCGAAGGCGCGTGAATTCTTTATTACCGCCAAATTTACTAATAATGTCACGCAAACCATTTTGGCCGCCATGGCCACCGCCTTTTTTGAGTTTCATGGTGCCTAGCGGGATATCGAGTTCGTCATGGGCAACAAGAATTTCTTCAGGTGCGATTTTATAAAACTGCGCGATAGCTTGAACAGCCTGACCGCTGCGGTTCATATACGTTGATGGGAGTAGGAGGTGAATGTCTGCGCCATGCAGATGCACCTTACCATAAAGGCCATGAAATTTTTTTTCTGGTTTCATCGCGACAGCATTTTGCCGTGCAATTTCACCAAGAAAAATAGCTCCGGCGTTATGCCGAGTGCTCTCATATTCAGGGCCGGGGTTACCCAGCCCTACAATCAGCTTTATGGCTTGTGTCATCGCTGATATGTCTCGTCAGAACATGATCCGGAGCAATTTTCAGTAAACAAGGTTGAGTAATCGAGCTTACTCTTCGCCTTCGCTTGCTGCTTCTTCGCCTTCAGTTTCGTCAGCTGCAGACCCTTTAGGCTTGTGTACTGAACAGACTGGAAGGTCGTGGTCTTCGCCTTGTTGTAAAGCGGCAATCTTGACGCCTTTCGGTAGCTTGAGGTCTGATAGATGAACGATTGTTTCAATTTCAACGTCCGCCATATCAACTTCAATATACTCAGGAAGATCACCCGGTAGACAGATGATTTCAACGTCTGTCATTTGGTGAGAAACAACACCACCACCCATTTTAACACCTACACACGTGTCTTCATTAACAAAGTGTAGTGGCGCATTTACATGGATCGCTTGGTTTTTGCTGACGCGCAAGAAGTCTGCATGCATAACATCACCGGTTGAAGGATGACGCTGCAGATCTTTTAGAATTGCATTTTCTTCTTTACCATCAAATTTTACAGTAAGAATGTGCGAGTAAAACGCTTCTTCTTCAAGTGCACGCTTTAGTTTGTTTGCCGCAACGCTAAGGGCTACCGGCTTTTTAGACTTAGTACCGTACAAAATTGCCGGTATTTTGTTTTCGAGACGACGCAGGCGGCGGCTCGCACCTTTCCCCTGGTCTGCTCGAACTTCTGCTTCTACTACAAATGAATCACTCATTTTTTATTCCTCAATAAACGCTGAAACAAGCTCGCGACCAAGCTCATAACGCGTGTTTTAAAACGAAAAAAAGCACCTGGTGTGCTTTCTTTAATTGGTTGCGGTAAACACTGTTTGCCGCAACTTGCTTTATTAGCGCTTTCGTTTTATTTTTTAAATAAAGTTAGTCGAAAAGTGCACTAATAGATTCTTCGTTACTGATACGTCGAATTGACTCGGCAATCAGCCCCGAAATCGAGAGCGGGCGGATTTTACCACAATTCTTCGCCTTGTCACTAAGTGGGATGGTATCTGTAACAATTAACTCGTCTAAACTTGAACCAGCAATGTTTTCGATGGCTGGGCCTGAGAGCACAGGGTGTGTGATGTAGGCATAAACGGCTTTCGCGCCGTTTGATTTAAGCGCCTCAGCTGCTTTGCAGAGTGTACCCGCGGTATCGGCAATATCATCAATCAATAGGCATGTTTTATCTTTAACATCACCAATAATGTGCATGACTTGCGAAACATTTGCTTTAGGGCGGCGCTTATCAATGATCGCTAAATCGACGTCTCCCACTCGCTTTGCCATCGCGCGCGCTCGCACAACGCCGCCGACATCCGGACTCACAACAATAAAGTCGTCTTTAAACTTACCCATGATATCGTCAACCAATACGGGCGTCGCGTAGATGTTATCTACTGGAATATCAAAGAATCCCTGAATTTGGTCGGCATGCAAATCAACAGTTAGCACCCGGTCGACCCCTGCGCCAGTAATCATATCCGCTACCACTTTTGCTGTAATCGGTACACGCATCGAACGTACACGACGATCTTGGCGCGCATAACCAAAATAAGGCACCACTGCGGTGATGCGTGCGGCTGAGGCGCGACGCAGTGCGTCGGTCATGACTACGAGTTCCATCAGGCTATCGTTGGTGGGTGCACAAGTCGGCTGGATAATAAAGACGTCTTTACCACGCACGTTCTCGTTGATTTCTATGGCGACCTCTCCATCACTAAATTTGCCCACTTCAGCGCTACCGATAGGGAGGCGTAAGTTATCTACAACTTTCTGGGCTAGTTCAGGGTTGGCATTGCCGGTAAAAACCATCATTTTAGACATGAGTAAGGAAAACCTCGTTTCGGGTCGCTTGTCAATTTGGAGATTCGGTTGCTAAAAATAGCGTAAAAAAATATGGCTGGGGTAGCAGGATTCGAACCTGCGCATGACGGGATCAAAACCCGTTGCCTTACCGCTTGGCGATACCCCAATAATGTGTGCTTAAACGAAGCATTCGATTGCTCTATTGCAAGAGCCTTACTGCGGACGATTCGTTGCGAATGTCTCAACTTCATTTAGCCGTTGGTGTGCAGGAGAGAGATGAACTCCCTTGGCTACAAAGCCTTTGAATTTAGAACGCGCTTCATTCAAAACCTGTCGTGCTTCCGATTCGGTCATAAACCTACAAAAACAACATGCTCCGGTTCCTGTCAGTTTAGCGTTACCAAACTGGTTAAGCCAGGAAAGTGTTTCCTTAATCTCGGGATAAAGATCGCTCGCTAACGCCTCGCAATCATTGCGAAACATATCAAGCTCATGTCCCTCCAAAGCGGGCGCTATTTTCATCTTTGGACTGTCTCTTGTCAACAGTTCGTGCGAAAAAATTTGAGGGGTACTGACATGGCAATTCGGTATAAGAATCAGGTACCACGCGTCGGGTGTTTTGATCGGCGAAAATTGTTCGCCGATACCCTCTGCCCAAGTCGTTTTTCCGTTTATGAAGACGGGCACGTCGGCGCCTAGTTGCAAGCCGAGTGTTGCTAGTTCGTTTAGGCTCAAGTTGCATTGCCACAAGCGGTTTAGTGCGAGTAAGGTCGTTGCGGCGTCCGAGCTACCACCCCCAACGCCACCTCCAATGGGTAGTCGCTTGGTAAGCTGTATATGCGCGCCTGTGTGCGTATTCTCAGCAAAAGGACGCAGCAACAACGCCGCTTTATAAATAAGGTTGTCGGTTATCGACACGCCGTGTATGGCTGGGCTGATAACAATATCGGGCGTGTCAGTTAGCTCGAAATTAAGTTCATCACCAAAATCGAGTAATTGAAAGACGGTTTGCAGCGCATGGTAGCCGTCTGCACGGCGTCCGACAATGTGCAAAAATAAATTGATTTTCGCTGGGGCGGGCAGGGTGAGCGACGTTAACGTCAATTTAACGACCATGATTTGACGGCAATGCTAAAGCGTATATCTTCGCGAGCAATTTTTATTAGCCCTGGTAACGGCAGCCCATCGATATCTTGATATTTTTTGTATGAGATAGACCAGCCCGCTTGCTCAATCATCGCGCTGCGGCCGAGTTTGTCTTGCGTATGTTTAAACGGGCTGCTTGTGGCGGGCAAGCCTACCAACCAGCTGCTAAGGTACGAGACAGGCAGTGGAAAATTTAGCATTTGTTCTATTACGTAGTCTGGATGGTCCGATTGCACCGGCTCCTCGCCCGCTTCATGAACAGTAATCTGTTTTTCTGTGCCACTAATATTGACCGCACCCAAGCCTAAAAATGTTGAACTAAGATCGATATCAAAATAACTGTCTCGCTGCTGCCATTTATTTATCGCGGCAGTATAGGCATCTTCACGGCTTCTAAAGCCGATTTTACCAAAGAATTGCCAGTTGGTGAGTTGCGTTAGTTGGGTTTCAAGTGCAGACCACGTTACAAGCTGTTCGGCAGGTTTGGGCGTTTGAAACGTAGAGCACGCACAAACCAATGTTATAAGGCAGCACAGGGTGATGCATTTAAGAAGCGTTTGCGGCATTACTTAACCCTGCGTTGCAGGTGCTTCTTGGGTTAGGCTATCGTCGCTGTTACCCGTATTGGCTGGTGTTTGAAGCTCCAACGGTGTCCTTTCGTTAGCTTTCAATAGATCGGTCGTTGGCGCGTTTTCGTCTGTTTTTTCGCTGCCTTGCTCGCCTGTCGTGTTGAGTAGCTCGGGCGCTAAGCGGGCCAGCGTCGCCAACAGTATCTTATGGTCGGGTTGTCTCTGGAGCGCTACTTTCCAGAGTGCATAGGCTTGCTCTTTTTGATCAACCGAAAGCAGTACTTCACCTAAATGCGCTGCCACTTCACCATCTGGATATTTTTCATAGGCCTTCGCCAAAAACAGCAGTGCTTCTTGGCTTTTGCCTAAACGAAACAGCACCCAGCCCATGCTATCCATGATGGCAGGGTTTTCTGGCTTCAAAGATAGGGCTGCACTAATAAGTTGTATTGCCTCTTCTAACCGATCAGTTTTGTCTGCGAGTGTATAACCCAATGCATTCATCGCAATGGCATTGCTAGGGTTAATGGCAAGAATGGTTTTTAGGTCTTTTTCCATGCTTGGAAGATCACTTTTTCCATCAAAATGCATTGCGCGGGCATAAAGTAATTGCTCATTTTCTGGGTAAGCGACGATCGCGTCATCTAATGTGGTCTGTGCGAGCGCTTCATCATTCACTGCCAGTGCCAATTTGTATTGCGTAAACCATAACTGAACCGCAAACTTTGGATTGTTCTTTCGCAACGCATCTAGGCGATCAGTAGCCTCTTGTTTCCTATCTAATTCAATAAGCAAGAAGCTAGAGCGTTCAAGGGCTACTTCGTAATGAAGGCCGCCGTTAACTTCTTGGTAGCGTTTGATCGCCTGTTCTTTGTCGCCCGCTTGATCTGCAATACGGCCAAGATAATAGCTTGCGTCGTTTCGGTGTTCCTTTGAATCGAGCAATGCTTCAAAACCTGCCTTAGCCTCTTCGGTTTTTCCGTTTTCTAACATCACAAGCGCATGAGAGAGCAAAAGGCTAGCCGATTTCGGGTAATATTCGAGAAGTTGGGCAAACACCTCTTCGGCGGTGTCGAGATCATTGCGCTCAATCAACAGGCTCGCATATAGACGGCCCAAAGCGTAACTGTCAGGAAAGCGCTCATATGACGCTTCTATAAACTCAAAACCAAGTTCTTTATCTGCTCCTTCATTTAAGCAGTTCGCTTTGACGACGTAGGCTTGCGGAAAATCAGGCTGTTGTTCGATAACGATGTCGAGGTTAGTAATCGCCGCTTCACACATTTTTCTCACACGTTGCACAATAGCCAAGCTGTAACGCACTTCCCACTTTTCTGGGTGCTTGTCGTTTAGCTGGCTATAGAGCTCTAATAGCTCTAATTGTTGTGCTTCAGGCAATGTTTGCGCACTCACAGCGAGCGCTTCGATGCGTGTGTCGCCATCGAGTTCGATCACACGGTCAATATGGTAAATAGCTTCCTTAAAGTTTTTCTCAACCGAGAACTGATAAGCCAGAATTTGATGCGCGGCAATGCTATCGGGTTCTGTATCCAACCAAAGATAGGCGAGTTCTTTCGTGGCGGTTGTATCTTTCGCAAGTTGAGCGGCATTAATAGCGCGAATAATAACAGCGGGGTCGCGCGTGATTTGTGCTTGGTGAATATAGTTTACTAGGGTGACACTGAATTCATTTCGCTGCGCGGCGACTTCCGCAACCAATAGATCATAGAGCGTATCTTGTTCTAAAGAGAAATTACCAAGCTCTTCGGCTTCCTCCTCTTCGACTGGGGCCACCTCTAAAGGAGGACTGGACGGCGTGTTGCCAGAAAAATGGGCGCAGGCGTTTAGCAATAAAATTACGCTAAGCACGAAAAGGCGATGTAATAGATTCAAATGAGTACTCTTTCTAGGCTAACCATTAACGACAAGACGCGTTTAACCAAATATCATGACAGAAGGCTTTCTTCTGTCAACCGCTGCCACAGGGAAAGCATTAAAAGTCACGCTTAGTTGCGGGTTTGTCGACGAAAATAGTGAGTTTTTTCGTCTCGTTGTCCTCAATTCCAAGCGTTAGATTTTAAAATTGTTCAGATTCTACGCTTTTTTGGCAATGGCTTTATGCGGGCGCTCTTTGTAGAATAGCCTCCTTTTACGATATGTCGCGATATTGATGGCCTTTCTTGCCTTTGGCATTAATCATAAAACCGCCTCAGTTTCTCTGCGTGAAAAAGTTGCCTTTGACCTGCAGAAAATTGAAGACGCGCTAATATCTTTGGCCTCCCTGTCGGCGGTGGCTGAAGGCGTTATCTTATCGACCTGCAATCGAACGGAAATCTACTGCGCGGGCAGCGCTGATTTGAAGGCTGAGGCTATTTTGTCTTGGCTGTCAGACTACCATCATATTGATTCGACAGAACTTCAGGATTCAGTGTTTGCCTATGACGGTGACGATGCTTTTCGGCATGTGATGCGAGTAGCGGCGGGCTTAGACTCGTTGGTTCTCGGTGAGCCGCAGATACTCGGGCAGTTAAAATCAGCGTATGCCAGTGCGCAAAGCGCCGGTACACTTGACTCAGGCCTGCCGCGTTTATTCGAAACAAGCTTTTCCGTTGCAAAGCAAGTGCGCACCGATACGGCTATTGGTGAAAATGCCGTGTCTGTTGCCGCGGCGGCGGTGGCGATGTCACGCAAGTTGTTTTCAGACTTGTCCTCGAGTACGGCGCTATTAATCGGCGCGGGAAGAACAACGGAGTTGGTGGCTCGTCACCTTCAACAAGCGAATATCGAACGGATTGTGGTTGCGAATCGTACGCTTGCGCGTGCCAAGGAATTATCAAGTTTAGTGAGCGGTGAAGCGGCTTTGTTAGGCGATATTCCAGATTTATTAGTCGATGCAGATATTGTTATTTCATCTACTGCGAGTGCACTCCCCATTTTGGGTAAAGGGGCGGTTGAACGCGCGATTAAACTAAGAAAACACCGCCCATTTTTTATGGTAGATATTGCCGTGCCACGCGATATCGAACCACAAGTGGGTGACTTGGCGGATGTTTTTTTATATACCGTTGATGATTTGAGCGATGTAATCGATGAGAATCGACGGTCGCGTGAACAAGCCGCAAAAGAAGCAGAAGGTATTATTGAACAGGGTATGCAGCGTTTTATTTCAGAGTATCGCGCCTCCAATGCGGGCTCGGCATTAAAGTTATTCCGAGAGAAAGTAGAAACACTTCGAGAGTTGGAGCTACAAAAAGCCTTGCATGCTTTAACGAGTGGCGCAGAACCAGAAACAGTGGTGAAAAACTTAGCGCGAAACCTAAGTAACAAGCTCGCACACGACCCCACCGTCGTGGTGCGCGATGCGGCATCGGAAGGCGACCATGAATTGGCCGAACATATGTTGCGTTTATTTAAAGTTGATTCAGGCCAGCCGAACGCTGGGGATGAACCTTAAAAGGCGATTAATACTGCGTGCTCTTCGCCTAGAAGCGCATGCCAGAACACTTATTTATGCTAGAATCGCGACCATCTAATTTTTAGACAGAAACCTTATCAATGAAAGACTCTCTATTATTTCGTCTTGAAGGCATTAGCGAACGTTATGAAGAACTCGGTGCCTTGCTCAGTAATGCGGAAGTGATCGCTGATCAAAATAAATTTCGTGACTTTTCAAAAGAGTATTCTGAAATAGAACCGGTCGTGAAATGTTTTGCCTCGTATCGCCAAGCGCAAGATGATATCGATGAAGCGAAAGCTTTGCTAAACGATGGCGATGCCGACATGCGTGAAATGGCGCAAGAAGCACTTAAAGAAGCGCAAGGTAATCTCGAAACCCTAGATTTAGAGCTGCAAACCTTGTTGTTGCCGCGAGACCCCAACGACAAAAATAATGTTTTCTTGGAAATTAGGGCCGGTACCGGTGGCGACGAAGCCGCCATCTTCTCAGGTGATTTATTTCGCATGTATTCGCGCTATGCAGAGCAGCGCCGATGGAAAGTTGAAGTAGTGAGTGAGAGTTTAGGCGATCACGGTGGCTATAAAGAAATTATTACCCGTGTCGTGGGTGAGGGCGTTTTCGGTAGTTTGAAATTTGAATCAGGTGCACACCGAGTGCAGCGTGTGCCCGATACGGAATCGCAAGGACGTATTCATACCTCAGCATGCACGGTTGCCGTTATGCCAGAGGCTGAGTCGGTTGATGATATTGAAATTAATAAGGGTGATTTACGCATCGACACCTTTCGCGCCTCGGGTGCGGGCGGCCAGCACGTCAACAAAACGGATTCGGCCATTCGCATAACACACTTACCAACCGGTGTGGTGGTGGAGTGTCAGGATGAGCGTTCCCAGCACAAGAATAAAGCAAAAGCGATGGCTTTGTTGCAGGCAAAATTATTAACAGCCGAGCAAGATGCGGCCGCCGCGGAGCAGTCAAGCCAGCGTAAAAGCTTAGTGGGCAGTGGTGACCGCTCGGAGCGCATTCGCACCTACAATTATCCACAGGGCCGCGTGACGGACCATCGTATAAACCTCACCTTGTACAAACTCGCGGAAGTCACCGAAGGTGATTTAAATTTAGTGTTAGACCCGTTATTGCAAGAACACCAAGCCGAACTGTTGGCATCGATGAGCGAATAACGAGCGATTGGTTTAGCTGAATGACTGCGCCGCTGACGATTAGCCAAGCATTACAACTGAGCGATCGTTTGGCGGACGCGTCGCGTACGTTAGACGCTCAATTACTCTTGGCACATGCGCTAAACTGCTCACCTGCCTATTTACGCACCTGGCCCGAAAAAGCCTTAGCGGCCGCCCAGCAAGACCACTACCTATCGTTACTAGACCAACGTGCGCAGGGCCACCCTGTTGCTCATCTTATTGGTGAGCAGGCTTTTTGGACACTCAATTTGGAAGTCTCGCCAGAAACATTAATTCCGCGTGCAGATACCGAATGTCTGGTTGAACAGGCGCTTTTGCTTGATTTGCCAGAGGACGCACACGTGCTTGACCTGGGCACCGGTACCGGCGCGATTGCGCTGGCGTTAGCCTCAGAACATAAAGAATGGAAAGTCACCGCAAGCGATTTCAGTGCACAAATCATTGCATTAGCCGAACGCAACGCGCAACGCCATGCATTAACGCATGTGCGTTTTTTTTGCAGTGTTTGGTTTGATGCGTTGCCTCTTGAAACGTATGATTTAATCATCAGCAACCCGCCGTATATCGCCCCGAATGACGCACATCTTTCACAGGGGGATTTGCGCTTTGAAGCGCAGACAGCGCTGGTGGCAGACGCGCACGGCTTGGCAGATATTCAAACGATTGTGGCCAATGCGCCAGGTTATTTAAAACCGAATGGCTACCTTATGCTCGAACATGGGTATGACCAAGCCCAAGCGGTGCAAACTATTATGTGTGATGCAGGTTTCACCGCGGTACACTCAGAGAAAGATTACGGTGGTAATGTGCGCCTAACCATGGGGGTGAGGCCTGCTTAATACTTTTTTTAGGCAGGTTTTTGGAGCCAGGAAATAAATGTGACTAATAACCATACAGCGCTAAATTTTTCAGATGACGAGCTGCTTCGTTATAGCCGTCAAATCATGCTGCCTGCATTCGATATTGCCGGGCAACTTGCGCTTAAAAATGCAGCTGTTCTTATCATTGGTTTAGGTGGTTTAGGTTCGCCCGCTTCTATGTACTTGGCTGCAGCGGGCGTGGGTCGGCTCGGCTTGCTTGATTTTGATGAGGTAGATTTAAGTAACCTGCAACGTCAAATTGTGCACGGCAGCGACACGTTAGGGCAGCCGAAGGTAAGCTCCGCTATGCGGCGCTTACAGCAATTAAATGCATTGGTTGAGTATGACGCGATTCATGAAAAGCTAGATGAAAAAGCACTCGCGGCGTTAATTGCAAACTATGATATGGTTTTAGATTGCTCAGATAATTTTGAAACCCGTTTTGCCGTGAATCGCGTGTGCGTTGCGGGCAAAGTGCCCCTTGTTTCAGGCGCAGCCATCCGCATGGAAGGGCAAATTAGTGTTTTTGATGCACGTGACGAAGACTCGCCTTGTTATCAGTGTTTGTATCCTGAGTCGGGTAACGAAGAACTCAATTGCTCTCAATCAGGCGT
>CAJWAD010000072.1 GCA_913020245.1 uncultured Oleiphilus sp. | reverse complement strand
AACGCCAGTTCCTCGTGCTTGGCAAAAACTGATAAAAAGTCGAAAGAAGCCGTCTTTGGCGGGCGAGAAAAAGTTATCTTTCAAGTACAAAAAAGCGAGACAGAGCATGCTCCACCTCGCTTAACTAAACTGTGTTGTTTTAGTCGACAACACCTTTCCTCAAGCGGCGGCATTGTACACATTTGGCTAATTTCTGTCTAATAGTTATGCGTATTTAGCTTCATAAACATAAAAGTCGACAATTTGGTTATGATAAATCGAGTACATGCCGCATATCGTATTTCCCAGCGGCTTTCCCCCCTAACCAGACAGCGGCTCGGACAGCGCCCGTTGCGAACGCCATACGATTCGACGCTTTGTGCGTTATCTCTATTCGCTCACCTTCGCCAAGAAACATCACCGTATGATCACCGACTACATCCCCTCCGCGGACGGTTGCAAAGCCGATCGCGTCTGGAGCACGCACGCCCGTTTGTCCTTCACGACCATAGACCGCGACCTGACGCAAATCCCGCCCGAGACCATCCGCAACCGACTGCCCCATTGCAAGCGCAGTGCCTGAAGGTGCATCAACCTTATGCCGATGATGGGCCTCATATACTTCAACGTCGTAATCACTTCCCAGCACTTCTGCCGCTTTCTTCAACAAATTAAGACAAACATTTACGCCAGTACTAAAATTAGCGGCTCTAATCATGGGCAAATCAGCCCCTTTTGCACTGAGCGCTTTCTCTTCCTCGGCCGTAAACCCTGTTGTGCCGATAACAATGCCTTTTCCATACTTCTCGCAAACATCAACGTTCGCAAGCGTAGCGGCCGGGGTAGTAAAGTCGATGAGCACATCAAAACAATCGATCACCTCGGACAAGTCACCGACTAATCGAATACCGTTTTTACCAATGCCTGCGGTCTCACCCGCATCCGCACCAATCAACGTGCTATCTGACAGGATGACCGCGGCCGACAACTCTGCATCGTTCGATGCATTTACTGCCTCAATTAACATTTTACCCATGCGCCCAATCGCGCCAGTCACCGCAATGCGTACCAATACATTATCCTCATTTTTAAAAAACTCATATTGGCTAAGCATTATGAGCTTGTTCAATCATTCTGTACGTTAAAGCTTCATATCGTCAAAAAAACGTTTAACGCCTTCAAACCAAGAATGTTTCTGCGGCGCATGCTTCTTACCACCGCCCGACTCTAAAGTTTCTTGAAATTCCTGAAGTAACTCTTTCTGTTTTTTAGTTAAGTTGACCGGCGTTTCGATGGCAACCCGGCACATCAAATCACCCGCGCCACCACCACGCACAGGCATTACCCCTTTGCCACGTAACCGAAACATCCGACCTGTCTGAGTTTCCGGCGGAATTTTGAGTTTAACTCGACCATCAAGTGTAGGCACTTCGAGCTCACCACCCAGTGCGGCATCAACCACCGTAATTGGCACATCGCAATATAAGTTGCTGCCATCACGCGTAAAAATACGATGCTCTTTTACGGACACCTGCACATATAAATCGCCAGCTGGGCCACCTTGGGCGCCCGCCTCACCTTCACCTGCTAAGCGGATTCGATCACCTGTATCGACACCCGCAGGCACCTTCACTGATAATGTCTTCTGCTCTTCTTGCACGCCTGAGCCGTGACAAGCCTTACAAGGATTCTTGATTATTTTACCTTGACCTCGGCAGGTGGGGCAGGTTTGCTGAACACTAAAGAAACCTTGCTGCATTCGCACTTGGCCTTGGCCGTTACAGGTACCACAGATTTCTGGCTGCGACCCATTTGCCGCGCCCGTACCCCCGCAAGGTTTACAGGTTACTTGCGTTGGGATACGAATTTTAACGCTCTTACCGCGCACCGCATCTTCAAGATCTAACTCTAAGTTGTAACGTAAATCAGCACCCCGCGATGCTCGCGAACCACCGCCACCACGTCCGCCACCAAAGATATCACCGAATACGTCACCAAAAATATCACTAAAACCGCCACCATAACCTGCACCACCGCCTGCATTCGGGTCTACACCGGCATGACCATATTGATCATAGGCTGCTTTCTTCTGAGTATCTGAAAGCATTTCATAGGCTTCCGTTGCTTCTTTAAATTTTTCTTCAGCAGCGACATCATCTGGATTTCGATCCGGATGATACTTCATCGCCAGACGGCGATAAGCTTTTTTAATTTCTTTCTCATCTGCCGCTTTCGCAACACCTAACACTTCGTAATAGTCACGCTTAGACATGCTTACATAACACCATTTTTCTTTACCAGATAAGCGAACGCGGAAGACCTGCTTCCGCGCTGCTCATTCTACATCAATAGATGACCCAGAAGTTCTTACTTCTTGTCGTCTTTTACTTCTTCAAACTCAGCATCAACAACGTCATCTGCCGTATTGCCTTGCTGCTGTTCGCCAGCATCAGGCCCTGCACTCATGTCCGGAGAACCTTCAGCCGCGGCTGCTTGCTCTGCATACATTTTTTGAGCCAGTGATGAAGATGCTTCCGTCAACGCTTGAGTTTTTGACTCAATCGCTTCTTTGTCATCACCTTTGAGCGCTTCTTCAAGCTCACCCAAAGCAGCTTCGATCGCAGTTTTCTCTTCGTCGGTCGCCTTATCAGCAGCTTCTTCTAACGTTTTTCTCGTCGCGTGAACCATCGCATCGCCTTGATTACGCGCAGCCACAAGCTCTTCGAACTTACGATCCGCATCCGCATTCGCCTCAGCATCATTCACCATCGCATCAATCTCATCATCAGATAGACCTGATGATGCCTTGATGACGATCGACTGTTCTTTACCCGTCGCCTTGTCTTTTGCCGACACATTCAAGATACCGTTCGCATCAATATCGAACGTCACTTCAATTTGTGGCATCCCTCGCGCTGCGGGTGGAATATCTGCCAAATCAAAACGGCCTAACGATTTGTTTGTCGACGCTTGCTTACGCTCACCTTGAACAACGTGAATCGTCACCGCTGTTTGATTATCTTCCGCCGTCGAAAACACCTGCGACTTTTTGGTAGGAATCGTCGTATTCTTCTCGATTAATGGTGTCGCTACGCCACCCATTGTTTCGATGCCAAGCGTCAAAGGTGACACGTCTAAAAGCAAAACGTCCGTAACATCCCCCGCTAGGACCGCAGCTTGGATTGCAGCACCCATCGCCACCGCTTCATCCGGGTTTACGTCACGACGAGGCTCCTGACCGAAGAACTCTTGCACTTTTTCCTGTACAAGCGGCATGCGCGTTTGCCCACCGACCAAAATAACGTCATCAATTTCAGAGGCACTTAAACCCGCATCATTCAACGCGGTTTTACAAGGCGCCAAACTTCGAACAACCAGCTCTTCTACAAGCGCTTCGAGCTTCGCTCTCGTCATTTTAACGTTCAGGTGTTTTGGTCCTGTTGCATCTGCTGTGATGTACGGCAAATTGACGTCCGTCTGTTGCGCACTTGAAAGCTCAACTTTTGCTTTTTCAGCCGCCTCTTTCAAGCGCTGCATCGCCAATGGATCGCCCTTTAAATCCATACCTGAGTCTTTCTTAAATTCGTCAGCCAAATAATCGATCAGATACATGTCGAAGTCTTCGCCGCCAAGGAAGGTATCGCCATTGGTTGCTAATACTTCAAATTGCTTCTCGCCATCTACGTCGGCAATTTCGATAATCGAAATATCGAAAGTACCGCCACCTAAGTCATATACCGCGATAGTAGAATCACCTTGGCTCTTGTCCAAGCCGTAAGCTAGCGCCGCTGCTGTGGGTTCGTTAATGATACGCTTTACATCGAGGCCCGCGATTTTACCCGCATCCTTCGTAGCCTGGCGTTGTGAATCATTGAAGTAAGCCGGCACTGTAATCACCGCTTCACTGACGGTTTCTCCTAAGAAGTCTTCCGCCGTTTTCTTCATCTTCTTTAACACTTCAGCAGAAATCTGTGGTGGTGCTTTTTTGTCGCCTTTCACTTCGACCCACGCATCACCGTTATCCGCTTTTGCAATCGTATACGGCACCATTTCAATATCTTTCTGTACCACCGAATCTTCAAAACGTCGACCGATTAAACGTTTAATCGCAAACAATGTGTTGGTCGGGTTAGTTACCGCTTGACGCTTAGCAGGCTGGCCGACCAATGTTTCATCATCATCTGTGAACGCAATGATAGAAGGTGTCGTACGATCGCCTTCGGCATTTTCAATTACTTTTGGTTTATCACCATCCAACACAGACACACACGAGTTGGTTGTGCCTAAATCAATACCAATAATTTTACCCATTATACACTCCACTATATTCTTTCTGAGTACCGCGGCCTGTCGATTTACCGCTCAAAATTCGTTGATTACTATGTTAGGCCTAAACTTCTTTTTTCAAGGCCGTGTACAAAATTTATTCAAATAAGTTTCTAGATCATTTATTTGGCAACCACGACCATCGCCGGTCGCACCAACCGTCCGTTTAAGGTATATCCTTTCTGCATTGCTGCAATGACCGTATTAGGTTCCGCGTCAGGTGCATCGACCATCGTCATAGCCTCATGCAAGGCCGGATCAAAAGGATTACCTATAGGATCTACTTGCTCTAAACCGAATTTTTGAATGCCACTAAGAAACATCGCTAACGTCATATCAACCCCTTCTCGTAGGGGCGTCGCGTCGTTTCCTGCCGCTTTTTCTGCTTCAACTGCCTTCTCTAAGCCGTCAATAACCGGAAGAAGCTCTTTGGCAAACTTTTCTAATGCAAACTTATGGGCTTTCTCAACATCCATTTCTGCGCGGCGGCGCGCGTTTTGCGCATCTGCTTGTGCGCGCGTCGCTGCGTCTTTTAATCCAGCTAACTCTTCAGCAAGCTGTTCGGCCTTGACCTGCCAATCCTCGACTGCAGCCTCATGTTGTTGGCCCTGCTCAGCCAGGTCCTCTGTCTGATCTGCTGTCGTATCTAAAGTTTCAGCTTTTAGTTCCGCTTGCTCTTCGTGGGATGGGTTCGTCTTACCCTCTTCAATACTCACACACGCCTCCTTAAGATAACGTTTTACTTGTAGTCTAGATGTTTCGCTTAATGTCAATCTTGTATTGACTTGGTAAATGGGGCTAGTTCGACACATTTCAAGAGAGGAATTTGCTTTTTCGAGGATTTTGTTTGCTCTGTCAGTGCAGACCCTTTACGCCTGCCTCGGTTACGCCTTACACTTTGTTTAAATTATTGGACTTTTAAAACTTAATTGTATCATTCGGAAATAGGATTTAACTCACGTCAATGAAGCCCATCTCAATAAATTCACATGCTTAGCCATCTTTCTATCAGGAACTTTGCGATCGCCAGTCATATTGAAATTGACTTCAATGCGGGCATGACTGTGTTAACCGGTGAAACCGGGGCGGGGAAATCTATTCTCCTTGATGCACTAGGCCTAGCGCTCGGCGATCGTGCCGACACCAGCATGGTTCGCCATGGAGAGAGCAAAGCGGAAATCTCAGCTATTTTTGACATAGCTCAGCACCCGCATGCCATAAAATGGTTAACAGAACATGACCTCGATACTGAATCGCAATATGAGTGTATTTTACGCCGAGTAATTACTGCGGAAGGCCGTTCTCGGGCATATATTAATGGTCAACCCTGCCCACTTGGAAACTTAAAATCTCTCGGCGAGCAACTCATTGATATTCATAGCCAGCACGAACATCAATCTCTGCTGCAAAAAGAAAAGCATCGCGAAATCCTAGACAATTTCACCCAACAGGATAGCCTGCTATCAAAAACGGCAGAGTATTTTAAATGCTGGCGAGAAGCTGCGAATAAGTTAGAGATGCTAGTTAACAATAAAGAAGAAATAGAGGCACGCCTGCAGGTTTTGACGTTCCAAGTCGAAGAACTCGATACATTAGCTTTGCAAGAGAACGAAATCACGCAGCTTGAACAGGAACAAAAACAGCTAGCAAACGCAGAATTATTTTTAAGCAAAGCCCACGAGGCGATAAGCTATATCAGCAGCGATGAGAGCGGCGCGGCAAAGTTGATTTATTCGGCGAAAAACTCGCTACAAAGCTTGCCTGCCGACAATGACCTTTTTAGAGAGACACTTAGTCTATTCGAAAATGCGCAAATCGAAATTGAAGAAGCCGCGAATAATTTATCGCAGTTTATTCAAAGCTTCGAAATTAATCCTCAACGCCTTACCGAGATAGACGAGCGTCTGAGCTTGGTTTATCAACTTTCACGAAAGCATCGATGCGCCCCCCATGAGCTTTGCAACATCCACCTTAAATTAAGCCAAGAACTTTCGTCACTCAACGGTGGCGAACAAACCATTACTCAGCTCGAACTTGAGGTAGCGTCACTGCGATCCGCTTATCTTAAACAAGCGAGCAAAGCTTCTGAAACCAGACATGCAAACGCAACGCTTCTGCAGCTTAAAATTAGCGAAGAACTCGCAAAAATGTCGATGCAGACCATGCACTTTGAGGTAAATTTCACGCCATTAGAAGAGCGACATTATCAAGCGCACGGCACCGAAACCATTGAGTTTTTAATTAGCACCAACCCTTGCCAACCCGCGAAACCTATCGCAAAAATAGCTTCAGGGGGAGAACTGTCGCGCATTAGTCTTGCCATACAGGTTGTCATCGCGCAAAGATCCATAGTCCCTACAATGGTCTTTGACGAAGTAGATGTTGGTATAGGGGGCGGAACGGCTGAAATTGTTGGCAACCTACTTTATTCCCTAGGCACCAAAGGACAAGTGATCTGCGTAACGCATTTAGCGCAAGTCGCGTCCTTGGGCGATCAGCATTTTTTAATCAGCAAAAGCATCGATGATGGGACTGTGTACTCTGCAATTGACAGATTAGACAAATCGGAGCGCACCACAGAGATCGCGCGCATGCTAGGAGGAATAGAACTTACCGAACAAAGTCTCGCGCACGCGCGCGAGATGCTCAACATAAATTAAAATAGTCGCCTACGACTTTGGTTTTACATAGAGTGTAAGACTGTGGTCGACTAACTCGAAACCGTGTTCTTCTGCTATCTGCCGCTGACGCTCTTCGATGACTGGGTCACAAAACTCGATAACCTGGCCACTATCGGTATCCACCATATGGTCATGATGCTCATCTTTCGACAATTCAAATACCGCATGACCACCCTCGAAGTTATTACGTTGCACCAGCCCAGCCGCTTCAAATTGTGTCAATACACGATAGACTGTTGCCAAACCCACATCATCTCCAGAATCTAGTAGCGCCTTGTATACATCTTCAGCGCTCATATGATGCTCGTCTGCACTTTCCAAGAGACTCAAAACTTTTAATCTTGGTAGCGTGACTTTAAGGCCTGCTTTTTTTAAATCAGTATTTTCAGACATATTCTTTTTAGTTTCCTATTTCTCTGTCGCGACTCAGCCTCGATTCGGTTATCATGCCAATTGAAAATCGGGGAAGCCTATGTTTTCAGCCCCAAAGATAGTGGATTTACCTAACAGATGCAAAATAAGCTTATCAGTCTTTTCTTGGCCATTATAATGGCCAATTTACTCGGCGCTTGTGCGTTCCCCGGCGTTTATAAAATTAATGTGCAACAAGGGAATATCGTCACGCAAGAGATGCTCGACAAACTGAAGCCGGGCATGACAAAACGCCAAGTACACTTTGTACTTGGTAAGCCCGTCGTTGAGAACGTATTCAGTAATGCTTATGAAAGTTATTTATACACATACCAGCCAGCGAATGAGGAAACGAAGCAACAAACAGTCATCATTCATTACCAGAACGAATTATTTGCACGTTATCAACCGGACGGCGAGGTCTTTGAAGAGCACCCAGCCTACTAATTATAGACACCAAGCGCTCTTAACTTAAAACTGCCTTATCTCAACTAACGGCTACTTAGTTGCACGATTTAAGCGCGCCTGCTTGGGATCAATTAGTAGCGGACGATATAACTCGATGCGATCACCTGCCCTTAAAATCTCTTCCCTCGGTTTTTTTATCATTTTTCCAAAAATACCCATATGAATCGAATCGTAATCAATTTCATCAAATTGAACCTCTAGACCAGACTGCTTTGCTGCGTCAAAAACAGTTGTCCCAGCTGACACCTCTAGCTCAACAATTTTTTGTTTATCTGGCCGCGCATAAGCCACCTCAATGCGAATTGTATTATCCATAAACAGCCCTTGCTCGCTCACAAAAGGCATCTACCATCGAATTGGCTGCCTGGTTAAAGACCGGCCCAAACGTTAATTTAGTAATGCCTTTCTTTAACTCGAATTCAAGTTCTAAGACAACCTTGCAGGCATCAGCGCTCAGACTAATGAACTGCCAGCCCCCGCTTAGACGTTGAAAAGGCCCATCTAGCAAAGCCATTGAAATGCGTTCATTGCCGTCAAAACGGTTACGCGTCGTAAAGCGCTGACGCACCCCACCTTTTTTTACATCAAGGCTCGCAACCATTTGCAAATCGTCTTGCTCCAACACGGTCGCGCCTGCACACCACGGGAGAAACTCAGGATAATCACTTACGTTATTAATCAAATCAAACATTTGCTGACTAGAGTACATTACGAGGGCGCTGCGACTAATAGATAAAGACATAATTCCAATCAAATTCAAATTTCGACAAGATTGTAACCTGTGTTCGAGGGAAGCTCTAGCCATGCCAGTTAGATGAGAATTTGTTATATGAACCCACACTCACGCCAATCAAAGATATACAGCGACTTCGCTTTGTGTAAAATAGCGGAGCTCTAAATTTTGCCTAACGTATTAATTGATATGGCCAAGAAAAAACCAAAACAACTCAGCAACACGATTGCTTTAAATAAGCGCGCCAAACATGACTTCCATATCGAAGAAAAATTCGAGGCAGGCTTGGTTCTCACTGGCTGGGAAGTAAAAAGCCTGCGCGCTGGTAAAGCGCAGTTAACCGATTCACATGTTTTTCTCAAAAATGGTGAAGCGTGGTTGTTAAATGCGCATATTGCCCCCCTGCTATCGGCAAGCACGCACGTCATTGCCGAGCCAAACCGCGGGCGTAAGTTACTTTTGCATAAAAAAGAAATCGGTAAACTTAATAGCAAGGTTAATCAAACCGGACACACCTGTATCGCACTTGCTCTTTATTGGAAAAAAAATAAAGTAAAATGTGAAATTGCCTTAGCGAAAGGTAAGAAAGATTTCGATAAACGCGCTACCGAAAAAGAGCGTGACTGGAATCGACAGAAAGCGCGTGTCGTGCGCGAGCATGTTAAGTAACAAAAAGGATAGGAATGGCTACATTACAGAAAATACAGCAGTTTTCAAATATTATAAAAAACTCCTGCCCAGACATATCAATAACGATCTTAGAAATTGGGGCGCGGCCTTTTCAAGACAATAGCCGCGAGCCATATTGGTCACTGCTAGACACGCTCCCTAACGTTGAGATACATGCATTTGAAGTGGACGAAGCTCTTTGCGCGAAGCTCAATGGCGAAACACCCAAACAAGTGATATATCACCCATTCGCACTCGGTCGGCCCGAAAAAAATAGAACGTTTTACGAGACAGCCAACCCAATGTGTAGCTCACTCTACAAACCAAATGAGGCGCTGCTAAATAAATACTCCCAGTTGGAACCTGCTTTTCTGAAAGCAGAGCATAAAATCGATACGCATGCGCTCGACTTATTTCTCGAGGAACAATCAGTTCCGCCAATCGACATGATTAAAATAGACATTCAGGGTGCAGAGCTTGAATGCTTTGAGCATGGCCTCCAAGCGCTTAGCACTGCATGTTACATTCATACAGAAGTTGAATTTGTTGAGGTGTATGAAGGGCAGCCGCTGTTTAGAGATGTCGATACTTTTTTATCATCAAAAGGCTTTATGCTACAAAAATTCCCGTATCTTGATGGAAGAAGCCTCAAACCCGTTCAGTTGCCGAAAGACGCTCCTATTTCCCAGCTAATGTGGTGTGATGCTGTCTACATTCCGAGCGTATTAACTTTGGAGGCGAAAAATGACGCAACTTTGCTAAAACTTGCTCTCTTTGCTCAGATGTATCACAGCCCTGATCTATCATTCCATTGCCTCTCGATTTTTGACGGGCGGAATAATAGCGACCTAACGAAACAATTTGCTATGCTTTATGGCAACTAACCTTAAATATGTATCGAATGGGTCTGCTTTAGAGAAAAAATGCTCCACCATATTACCCAGAAGTACCGACCACCGGAAATAGGCGAAATAATTCGTTATCAATATGCTCCTCAACACAACCATGGAGCCAATGCATACGGGCGGCTAGTTTAAGTGGCACACGTTTGCCGCCCTCGCAAACGTTAAAAAGAATATAAAAAACGCGCAATGAAAAAGAGCTCAAGTAGAGACAACAAAAAGCCCGCTTCGTGCGTGAGCATATGAAATTATAGGGAAAGAATATGGCACATCCGCAAGCAATCGTTCATGTATCCAAGCTTGTTGCAAATCACAAACCTGACTTACAGATCACCATGCTAGAGGTAGGGGCTAGACCCTTAAGTAGCGACCGTGAACCTTACTGGGTATTACTTGACGTATTTCCAAATGCTCAGATTCACGCGTTTGAAGTTGATGAGGGATTGTGCATTGAACTAAATCAAACTGCACCTAAACAAGTTACCTATCATCCTCTCGCACTTGGCCGCCCTGAGAGAAACAGAATCTTCTACGAAACCGTTCGCCCAATGTGTAGCTCGTTTTATAAGCCCAATGAAGAACTTTTAAAAAAGTACTCTAAATTAGATGCTTCTTTAATAAAGGCCGAACATCGATTAGATTCTCATGCCTTGGACGAATTTGTCATGTTAAAGTCGATACCCAATGTCGACCTTATTAAAGCCGACATTCAAGGTGCCGAACTTGAGCTGTTTGAATACGGTACGAAGGCAATACATAGCGCTAGCATGGTTATAACAGAAGCTGAATTTATTGAACTCTATGAAGATCAACCTTTATTTCGGGATGTCGACAAATTTCTCTCTTCACAAGGACTCATGTTGCAGAAAATTCTATACACGCAAGGAAGTAGTTTAAAGCCCATCCAACTCTCAGAACAGCTCCCTGCATCGCAAACAATGTGGTGCGACGCCATATACACAAAACACATCATCAACATGGCAGATCAAACAGAAGATACTCTGCTTAAAATAGCCATTTTTGCTTTTATCTACGATAGTCCGGACCTGTCTTATCATTGCCTAACATTAGTAGACCAAAAAGTAGGAAGCGGTTTAGCCAATCAATTTGCGTCTCTCGGCAATAAATAAGCGTTTATGTTCACTTCATCTAATTGGTCAGGTGATAAAAATGCCTCAGCATACTTTTGGTAGATACCTTGCTCTAAAAATAGGCGAAATAGCTCTAAATCAATATGCTCATCTTTGACCATGAAACTCATAATCTTTAATGATTCACTGATTGTCTTCGCTTTCTTGTAGGGTCGATCCGCAGCAGTTAATGCTTCAAAAATATCGGCTATCGCCAGGATTCTATCTGGCATCGTAAGCTCATTCGCTGCGAGCTTACGTGGGTATCCGTCTCCTCGCAGAGTTTCATGATGGGTCGAGGCAAAATGCGGTACGTTCTTTAGCTCGTCCGTAAATGGCACCTCGTCTAACATTCTAATTGTACTAATAATGTGCTC
>CAJWAD010000071.1 GCA_913020245.1 uncultured Oleiphilus sp. | reverse complement strand
GTAGTTTATGGCACGAAAGCTTTTTTACCGCTGCTAAAATCATCACCCGAAGCCTCGCTTGTAAACATTTCAAGCATTTTTGGACTCGCTGGCATCCCGACTCAGGGGGCCTACAATGCAAGTAAATTTGCCGTCCGAGGGTTTACTGAGGCCCTGCGTCTCGAGTTGAAAAACACAAGCGTGCAACCACTTTCTGTGCATCCTGGCGGCATCAAAACAAACATCGTTCGAAATGGTCGCATGCGCTGGTCCATTTCTGGCGGCGCTGACAAGTCAGCCATGGAACGGGACTTCGATAAATTTACATTTACGACACCTGAACAAGCAGCCGAGGTCATTCTCACTGCCGTGAAAAAGAAAAAAAATAGAGTGCTAATCGGTGCGGATGCACATGTATATGATTGGGCTACTCGGTTACTGCCGCGCAGCTACCATCACTTAATTGATACCGTGATTAGACCAAAACTTCCCTGAACGTCAAAAGCACATGTCATGCACACAAGGCAAAAAAGCCTCTTACGAGGCTTTTGCTGCATATTTCCTAACCAACGCGTAGAACAATGGGGTCAGCAACAGACCAAAGATTGTCACGCCGATCATACCGGCAAACACAGCGACACCCATTGCTTCACGCATTTCCGCACCCGCGCCTGAAGAGAAAACCAGCGGCACCACGCCCATAATGAAGGCAAGAGAGGTCATCAAGATTGGCCTTAATCTCAATCGACTCGCTTCTATCGTTGCCGCAATTAACTCCATACCCTGATCCTGCTTGTCTTTGGCGAACTCAACGATCAATATCGCATTCTTCGCCGCTAAGCCAACCAACACAATAAAACCTATCTGAGTAAATATATTATTATTTAAACCCCACAACACAACACCCACCATCGCAGACAGCAAGGTCATCGGTACAATTAAGATAATGGCGACCGGTAAAGACCAACTCTCATATTGCGCAGCAAGTACAAGAAATACCAATAACACAACCAAGGGAAACATATAGATGGCGGTATCACCGGCCAAAATCTGCTGATAAGTAAGATCAGTCCATTCATACGCCATGCCGCTCGGCAGCGACGCATCAAGAATTTCTATCATGGCGGCTTCTGCTTGACCTGAACTGTAACCCGGTCCTGGTCCTGAGTTTAGATCGGCTGCTGGATAATTGTTGTACCGCGTCACCATATCAGGACCCGAGGTATGCGTGACGTCAACAAACGTCGCGAGCGGGACCATTTCGCCCTGCACATTACGTACTTTAAGCTGCCCAATCTGGCTTTCATCAACTCGAAATTCTGCGTCAGCCTGCAAATTCACCTGATATGTACGACCAAACAAATTCACATCATTTACATACACAGATCCCATGTAGGCCTGCAATGTTTGGAATATCTCATCGACAGCTACACCGTGTACCTTTGCCTTTTCTCGATCCACATCGACCTTTATTTGCGGCACATTGGCTTTAAAAAACGAAAAAGTCGACATAGGGTCTAAAGCAGGGTTCATGTAAGCCTGATAGAGTACCTTTTGGGTTTCCTCAAAGAGTTTGGCATAACCCAAGTTCGCTCTGTCCTCAATTTGTAATTTGAAACCACCCGTTGTACCCAAGCCTAGAACCGGGGGAGGCGGAACCACCACAACGAAACCTTCGTCAATCACGCCTAACTGCATATTCAACTCGTCAGATATAGTTTGGGCACTAAGATCTGGGGGTAAATCAGCGTTAAAAGCGAAGTGCTTAAATTGATCCCAATAGCTGACATTGGGACGTTCATCAAAAGGTTTAAGGGTAATAAAAACGACCCCAGAATTCGATGCGATCGTGAAGCCGTTGATAGATAAACCCGGAAAGGCAACTGACGACTCTACACCCGGATGCTCCAATGCAATTTCTGACATACGTTGAATCACTTTATCAGTGCGATCAAGGCTTGCTGCATCGGGCAGGTTCGCAAAGGCAATCAAATACATTTTATCTTGCGGCGGCACGAAACCAGTTGGTGTATTTTGAAACAAATCTTGCGTTAACACGATCAGCCCCGCATAAATCGCCAATGCCAACATACTCAAGCGAATGATGCGCTTGATAAGACCCATATAGAAATCTGATAGCGCATGAAACAAACGGTTAAACGGTTTAAAAATAAACCGTCCAAATATCGCGTCTAATACTTTACTGAACCAATCTTTCGGCGCATCGTGAGGCTTTAGCAATACTGCGGCAAGCGCCGGACTGAGCGTCAAAGAATTAAACGTTGAAATGATTGTTGAAATGGCGATGGTTAACGCAAATTGCTTGTAAAACTGACCGGATAGACCGGAGATAAATGCAGTCGGAATAAATACCGCACTCAAGACGAGGGAAGTCGCGATTATAGGCCCTGTCACCTCTCTCATAGCTTGTTTTGTCGCCTCTATCGAGGTCTTTCCCAACGCAATATTCCGTTCAACGTTTTCTACCACAACAATCGCGTCATCAACCACGATCCCGATCGCCAACACCAGACCAAATAATGACAGTGCATTTAATGAGAAACCAAATAGATGCATCACAGCAAAGGTACCAACTAGCGACACAGGAACTGCGACCAAAGGGATGATTGAGGCTCGCCATGTCTGTAAGAAAAGCACCACAACAATCACAACGAGAAGGATCGCCTCAAGCAAGGTTTTTATAACCGCTTCTATTGACCCCCTCACAAAAACCGTTGGGTCATAAACGATGTCATAATCAATGCCGTCAGGAAACGTTGTCTTAAGTTCTTCCATACGCGCACGCACATCATCTGATAATTGAATCGCGTTTGAACCGGAACTTTGAAAGATCGCTACGGCGGCTGCCGGTTTATTATTCAACAAGGAGCGCAATGCATAAGAATTAGACCCTAATTCAACTCGCGCCACGTCTTTTAAACGCGTAATCGCACCGTTATCCCCAACTCGCACGATGATATCTTTAAACTCTTCAACGCTTTCTAAACGGCCTTTTACCTTTATGAGTAATTGAAAAGGATTACTTCCAGCGTTCGGCTGAGCACCAACGGTGCCCGCCGCGGCTTGTCTGTTTTGTTCGCGAATCGCAGCAATAATATCACTGGTCGTCAGGTTAAGACTTGCTGCCTTTTCAGGATTGACCCAAATACGTATCGCGTAATCGCCCGCCCCAAATGCTTGTACCGAACCCGCCCCTTCAATTCGCGCTAATTCGTCTTTTACCTTTAAATTCGCAAAGTTAGATAGATAGAGCATGTCGTAGCGGCTATCGGGCGATAACAAGTGCACCACCATGGTCAAATTCGGCGACGACTTTCGCGTCGTCACACCCAGTCTTTGCACATCCTCTGGCAAACGAGGATAAGCACGAGCCACTCTGCTCTGCACGCGAACTTGCGCGGCATCAACCGGCGTGCCGAGTGCAAAGGTAACGGTAATACTTAAACTGCCATCAGCCGTAGACTGAGACGACATATAAAGCATGTTTTCAATACCGTTAATCGCCTGTTCTAACGGCGCGGCGACGGTATTTGCTAGAACTTCTGGATTTGCGCCCGGGTAACTCGCATTCACCACAATAGTGGGTGGTACAACTTCTGGGTACTCTGTAATCGGAAGTTGAAATAACGCTAACGCTCCGCTGATAAAGATAAGCAGGGAAAGGACCGCAGCAAAAATCGGCCGTTGAATAAAGTATTGAGAAATATTCATTTTGTTTGCCTTACTGACCGGTCCCAGTCCAAGGGGCAGAGCTCAGCGAGCTTTGCATTGCACCCAGCTTTTCAATTTCTTCAACGGATGCCATATCCTGCATTTGCGGCGCTAAAACTGATCCGGGACTAACACGCTGCAGACCGCTTATAACAACCGTTTCATTGCCATCTAACCCAGCAGTAATCGCTCTTAAACTGCCAAAACGCGCGCCTAACTGGACCGGGCGAAAAGCCCATTCACCGGCCTCCTCGACAACGAACACATATTTTGTACTGAGGTCGGTGCCAATGGCTTTTTCTTGCACAAGATTTATGGTTCGTGCGTTACCTGTGCTGAGCATCAGGCGAACGAACATACCAGGTGTATAGGCACCCATTTTATTTTCAAAACGCGCTCGCAAACGAATGGTACCGGTGGAGGTGTTAAGCTGGTTATCTACAAAATCGACATAGCCGACGTGACGGTAACCGTCCTCGCCCACTAAATTCATCAACACAACGTTATTAATTTTACGTTCGCTCTTGGCTCTCAATGCGCTAAATGTAGCTTCGTCGATATCGAAGTAGGCGTAAAAAATTTGAGTAGACACAAGCCCTGTCAACACATCTTCACCCAGCTCTACGTAATTGCCTTTCGTCGCCATGGCGTTAGAGACTCGACCCGCAATCGGCGCCTTAACTTGCGAATGATCTAAATTAATTTTCGCTATCTCCAACGCAGCATTCACTGCATCTGCATCCGCATAGGCCTTTGTCAACTGCGTATTGCGGTTGTCTAACTGCTCTTGAGAAATTGCATTTTTCTGCCGCAAACTCTTTGCGCGTTTAACATCTCGTTGCGCTAAATCGATTTGTGCCCTGGCACTCTTTAATTGCGCATTTAGGCGCTTCACTTCTGACTTAAACGAGCGACCATCAATTATAAATAAAAGATCGCCTTTCGAGACCAAGCCACCCTCTTCAAAATGAACACTATCAATCGTGCCTGATACGCGAGGACGGATCTGAACAGTTTGATCCGCCTCAAGACGCCCCGTATAAATTTTACTTTCACTTAATTCGAGGCTTAAGACCTTCGCCGCAATTACAGGTGTTGGCGGCATCGTTGGCATAGCCTTTTGTTCGGTTGCGACTTGGTCTGTGCACCCAATAAAAAAAACCAAACTAAACAGCAAAACAATACGAAACCCGCAGGCAAAGTTAGATATCATGTAAACTCCTAGAATTCGCACCGGGTTGAAGGCAGAAAGCCTCATGCCTGTAATTGTGCAAAAAACAAGCGCGGCATAGTAACAAAGTGCGCGCGTGAGCACTAAGTTTTATTTAAATGAGAGCTGTTTTGTGTCTGAAAACCATCACCCAAAAAGCGTTTTACAATGCGAGCCGGAAACACTCTCTATTTTATACCGAGACGACTATTTTTTAGCGGTGCACAAACCCGCAGGATTACTTGTACACAAGAGTCCGATAGACAAACATGAAACACGTTATGCGATGAATGTTATCCGTGATCAGATTGGTCAATGGGTGTACCCAGTTCATCGGCTTGACAAACCTACCTCTGGTCTACTGCTATTTGCCTTGTCATCTCAGAACGCGAAACTTCTTAATGCTTTGTTTACGAACCAAGATATTCATAAAACCTATACTGCTCTGGTTCGTGGGTTTGTAATGGGCGACAGACAAGTAGACCACCCTATGAAAGAAATCGCCGCCTTTAAAAATAAACAATACGTCGCTGACAAAAAAGAGGCTCAAATCGCGATAACAAATATCAAGCCACTCACCTATTTCGAATTACCATTATCCGATGGACGTTTTTCAACCAGCCGTTACACACTATTAGAAATGAAACCGCGTACAGGACGGAAGCATCAATTACGCCGGCATGCCAAACATATTAGTCACCCAATCATTGGTGATGTAAAGTATGGGAAAGGCGAGCATAACCGCTTATTTCGCGAACAGTTCGGCTGCCCTCGTCTATTACTGGCGGCAAACAAAGTTGAGTTTGCCCATCCTATCACCGAAGAAAAAATTATGATTCACTGCCCGCTAGAGGCTAACTTCTCTCAGCTGCTTGATGAGTTGGAACCCTATGCAAGAGCAATTTCGTATTAGTCGTTCGCTAGCCCTTCGTTGTTTAGCCACGTACACTTTAATCTCAACAAGATTTAACAGCCGTCATGACAAAAAAGTTCAATTCCCTAAGCCCTGAAAAACTCGATAATGAGCATATCTGGCATCCTTACAGCGCAATTGGAGCTGGGCTACCTGTATTTCATGTGGAATCTGCACAAGGTTGCCGTATAAAACTAAAAGATGGCAGAGAACTTATCGATGGTATGGCTTCTTGGTGGAGTGCAATTCATGGCTACCGCCATCCAACATTAGATGCAGCGCTGAAGTCACAATTGGATAAAATGAGCCATGTGATGTTTGGCGGCCTCACGCATGATCCCGCTATCGAATTATCACGCCGACTTCTCAATTTGACCGCCGACGAACTCGATGCCGTATTCTTTGCAGATTCAGGCTCGGTTGCGGTGGAAGTCGCTATGAAAATGGCAATTCAATACTGGGCAAGTAAAGGTCATGCTAAACGACAAAAGTTTCTAACGGTACGCTCCGGTTACCATGGCGATACATTTGGCGCTATGTCTGTCTGTGATCCAGAAACAGGCATGCATTCTTTATTCGAAGAAACCCTCAACAAACATTTCTTCGCGCCGAAACCAGAAACTCCGTTTGGGGCAATCTGTCCTGAAGAGGACATTGCGGAACTAAAACGTTTGCTTGAAGATAACATCGAAGAAATTGCCGCGGTTATTATTGAGCCCATCGTTCAAGGGGCCGGCGGTATGCGTTTTTATTCCGCAGATTACCTCAACAAGCTTCGGGCTTTATGCGATGAACACCAAATACTTTTGATATTTGACGAAATAGCCACAGGCTTTGGTCGCACGGGAAAACTTTTTGCTTACGAACACAGCGATATCGTACCCGACATGCTTTGTTTAGGTAAGGCAATTACCGGCGGTTATATGACGCTCGCCGCAACGATGACGACGCAGCGAGTCGCCAAAACAATTCAAGGTGCATCGCCGGGCGTGTTTATGCATGGCCCAACCTTTATGGCAAATCCACTTGCATGCAGTGCAGCCGTCGCCAGCCTAGATCTGCTTATTACGAACAATTGGCACAAAAAGGTGAAAACAATTGAAGCGAACTTGAAGGACCACCTTCAGCGCTTTATACAGCTGGAATCGGTAGCGGACGTTCGTGTACTTGGCGCGATAGGCGTCGTCGAAATGAAACAACCAGTAGATATGAAAGATATTCAGCCACGTTTTGTTGAAGCAGGTATTTGGGTGCGGCCCTTCGGTAGGCTTGTCTATATAATGCCGCCATACATCATAGAAGCGGAGGAGCTGAAAGCGTTAATTCAAGGCATGTATTCCGTACTCAAGACAATATAACGAGGTTAAACCGCTCTATAGAGAGCCGCCCTATTGGCCGTTTGCGATGATGGCATATTTACCATGAAACCGAGCACATAATTGCCCTTTACTGTCCTCTACGGTCACTATTTGGTTTAAACTTGCCTTACCGCGCTTCGCATAACTCTCTCTAAAGCGCTCAATCATTTCACTACTAGGCCGTTCAGCGCGCGCAATAATCTGCTCCCGTAACGGTCGTAAGTAGTCGATATCCGCCTTAGCAATAACCAAGTCACCGCTACATTCAAACTCTTTAGCGATGATCGACGTAAGCCCCCAGCCGGTCATCACCGTCGCATTATATAAGCTACCACCAAAAGCCGTACCCTTGTCATTATCATTCAAAGATAAGGGTGCACTCAGTTGTAATACCCCATCAACATAATGGTCTACTTTCAGCCCAGCTGAGCGTGCGAGCGGTAAATGTGCATAAAGAAACGCTTGCAATTCACCGGCATAATCTCGATTTACTGTTGCAGAGCCTGAATTCGTTTTTTTCATAATCGTTAACTTCATTACTGGCATTAAAAAGGAGGCCGCAGCCCCCTTTTTATCTTTTAATGAAAGACAATCTTTTTGACGCTTAAGCGTCTGCAGAGATCTCTTTCATCGAGAGCTTGATACGACCACGATTGTCGACGTCTAGCACTTTCACTTTAACCATTTGGCCTTCAGACAATACATCTGTGACATTCTCAACGCGCTCCTCAGAAATTTGAGAAATATGCACCAAGCCATCTTTGCCAGGCAAGATATTCACAAAGGCACCAAAGTCTACGATACGCTCAACTTTACCTTCGTAAACCTGACCTATCTCAGCTTCTGCCGTAATTGCGATAATCTTATCAATTGCTGCTTGTGCCGAAGCGTTATCTGCACCGTATACGCGAATCGAACCATCGTCTTCGATATCAATCGATGCGCCGGTTTCTTCGGTAATCGAACGGATCGTCGCACCGCCTTTACCAATTACATCGCGAATTTTATCAGGATGTACGTTCATGGTTCGCATTGCAGGGGCTTTATCAGATACCGCGGCACGCGGCTCATTAATTACCTTATTCATTTCACCTAGGATATAAATACGCGCGTCGTTGGCTTGCTTCAATGCGATATCCATGATCTCTTCATTGATGCCTTCGATCTTGATATCCATTTGCAATGCAGTGATACCCTCGTCAGTACCGGCTACTTTAAAATCCATATCGCCAAGATGGTCTTCATCACCCAGGATATCTGTCAGAACCGCAAAGCCATCGCCTTCCTTAACTAGGCCCATCGCGATGCCCGCAATCGGCGCAGCAACGGGAACACCCGCATCCATTAATGCCAAGCTCGTACCACAAACAGAAGCCATAGAACTTGAACCGTTTGACTCTGTAATTTCAGAGACCACGCGAATTGCATAAGGGAATTCTTCATTGGTAGGCATCAGTGCTTGAACACCACGCTTAGCCAATTTACCGTGACCGACCTCACGACGACCTGGTGCACCCATACGACCGCACTCACCAACAGAATAGGGAGGGAAATTGTAGTGCAACATGAAGTTTTCTTTGTACTCGCCTTGGATAGCGTCAACGATTTGCGCATCTCGAGCAGAGCCCAATGTTGTGGTGACCAAAGCCTGCGTTTCGCCTCGTGTAAACAAAGCAGAACCGTGAGTATTTGGTAATACGCCCACCTCAACCTCGATACCTCGAACCGTTGCGTTATCACGACCATCAATGCGTGGCTCGCCGGCAATAATTCGGCTTCGCACAACGTGCTTTTCCATTTTCTTGAAGTATTCACCCACGTCCTCTTTGGTAGGCGAATCTTCAGCTTCTGTCACAAGCGTCGCTAGCGCTTTGTCTTTCAGCTCACCAAGCGCAGCGTAACGCTCCATCTTGTCACTGATAGAGTAGGCTGATGAAATACCCTCAGCGAAACCTTCGTTCAAGGCAGCCTTGAGACTTTCGTTTTCTGGTTCGGCTTCCCAACCCCATGCTTCCGTTCCAACTTCGGCCGCAAACTCTGCAACAGCCTTTACGACAACTTGCATTTCCTGGTGTGCGAACAAGACCGCACCTAACATTTCGTCTTCCGTCAACTCTTTTGCTTGCGACTCAACCATGAGCACCGCGTCTGCTGTACCGGCGACAACCATATCTAACAAAGAGTCATTCAAGTATTCATGGCTCGGGTTGAGCACATAACCCTCTTCGTCAGTGAAGCCAACACGTGCCGCACCAATAGGACCACTGAAAGGCACACCAGAAATAGCCAGTGCAGCAGACGTACCAATCATTGCAGCAATATCGGGGTCTTGTGTTTTATTCGCAGAAACCACCTGACAAACAACCTGCACTTCGTTCTTGAAGTCATTTGGGAAAAGTGGGCGAATAGGACGATCAATCAATCGCGAGGTCAGCGTTTCTTTTTCAGAAGGACGGTTTTCGCGCTTAATGTAACCACCTGGAATCTTACCAACAGAATACTGACGTTCCATATAGTGAACAGAAAGAGGGAAAAAATCTTGACCTGCTCTCGCTTGCTTAGCAGCGGTTACTGCCACCAATACGCTTGTATCATCGTCAACCGTTACCATAACTGCGCCTGCTGCTTGACGCGCAATACGGCCAGTTTCTATTTTTACGTTCGAATTACCAAATTTAAATTCTTTAGTTACCGGATTCACATCGGCTCCTTTAGTTTGCATTCAATGTTTAATGTGCGCTTTGCAAACTACTACATCTAAAGCTTTATGCTGAACGCTCTGCCAAAGCGCGAACATCCTGTCGGCAAAACTCTCAGTAATAAAACTTTATTGTAAATCTGCAAAGCAGTTTTTTGCCCAATTTAACTTAGGGCGAAGCGCTGATAAGGTCAGTCAGACTCGTGTTCAGATCCAAATCTCTCAGCACTTTAAACGAAAATACCGGATAGCCCATTCGGGGTATCCGGTACTCTCAACCTAACATGTAAGCAAGGCAACTGCCGCGCTGGACACATTAAGTTTAGGCATCAATTAGCGACGTAGACCTAAACGACCAATCAATTCAACATAACGCTCAGCATCTTTGCGCTTCAAATAATCAAGCAACTTGCGACGCTGATTTACCATACGGATTAAACCACGACGTGAATGGTGATCGTGGATATTGCCTTTGAAATGAGACTGCAGTTTGTTGATGTTAGTGGTCAACAAAGCGACCTGAACTTCTGGCGAACCCGTATCACCGTCACCACGTTGATATTCAGCCAATACTGTTGCTTTCTCTTGTGCACTTAGTGCCATATTACTTTCCTCAATATGCTATTGAAAACTGTGTTAAAACCGCGCATATGTACAGCTTCAACAACCCATCTGACTATTCCCGCATGACAACCGGATCAGACTAATATCTTCACAAATTTAAATTCAGCCTAATAAACCACTTACGTGATAAAACTGGTCGCTATTGCGAATCAGCGCTGAATCTTAATAACCTTTTCGGCTGAGCATAACCTTCGTCATCTAGCTCAACCAACCCAGCAAAAACTTCGCTGCCTTGTTCGGTCAACATTCGAGAAAAATCGAAACTGTCAGAGACAAAATCGTCTAAAAATTCTCTTGAAATGTATAGACGTGCCAAACCCGCTTTTTCCGAGGCCGGTATTCTAACCGCTTGTCCATGCAATAGCGACCTCGACTGCTCGTTATTTGCACATATTTTAGGCAAATCTGGCAATAAACAATCAGTTGGACGTAAAAAACGATCTAACTCATCAAATCGGCCTTCCAGTGCGATCAACTCATCCAAACTAACTGTTTCGTGTAGTTCAAAATGACCTGCTTTGAAACGACGCAACATCGATACATGCGCACCGCATCCTAGTTTTAGACCAATATCTTCAACCAAAGACCGCACATAGGTGCCTTTGCTGCAGCGCACCGTTAAATCAAGATTCGCGTGCGTAGCAGCTGTTAATAGCAGCTGATAAACATGTATGTCGCGGGGTTCACGTTCAACTAAAATGCCTTTTCGCGCCCATTCATAAAGCGGTCGGCCTTGATGCTTTAGAGCTGAGAACATGGTTGGTACTTGCTTGGTGTGCCCGCGAAAACTGGCCAGTACTGCTTCTAATTGAGGCTCATCATAATCACCAATGATTCGCGTCTCGACTATCTCGCCATCACTGTCACCGCTTTCACGAATTTCACCCAGCGTCGCCGTCGTAAAATAGCCTTTATCTGCATTGAGCAGGTATTGGGAGTATTTCGTTGCTTCACCGAAACAAATAGGCAGGACGCCTGTCGCTAACGGATCAAGCGCACCAGTATGTCCAGCTTTTTGCGCTTGAAACAGCCAGCGTACTTTTTGTAATGCAGCATTTGACGTCACGCCTTGAGGTTTATCTAAAAGCAATACACCATTAATTGGTCTGCCTTTTCTACGCCTACCCACTTACCTTATTCCTCAGAATCGCCCTGAGTATTGTCTTGCGACTCGGGACTCAATGACGCATCCTTTGCGCGCGCTTTATTGATCAACCCATCTAAACGACGACCTTCACCGACTGACGCATCAAAATGAAAACGCAATTGGGGGATCATACGCAATTTGATCATTCGCCCTAGCTCACTACGCAAGAACCCCGACGCCCCATTTAACACTTTAATAGTTTGTTGAACTTCATCTGATTGCGCATTATTTTCGTTTACCGTCAATAAAGTAACATAAACATCGGCAAAACCGAGGTCTTTAGCAACGACGACATCATTGACGGTGACCATACCAACGCGCGGATCTTTAATCGAGCTACGAATCAGTTCAGCAAGGTCTCGCTGAATCTGATCCGCAATTCGATCTGTACGCTTAAACTCTCGAGCCATATTCAGGCCTACTATGCCAAAGTACGTTCAACGGAAACTTTATCGAATACTTCGATCTTGTCACCAACTTTAACGTCATAGTTCTTCACACC
>CAJWAD010000070.1 GCA_913020245.1 uncultured Oleiphilus sp. | reverse complement strand
TACCCCCGAGTTATTGTTTATGTTTGATTTTCAGGTTTGACGCACTGCTGAAGGGGGGCGCAATGTTTCTGGTGTTTTTAAAGTTGTAAAAAAAACTGACATAGGTCTAAGGTTGCCTGTTGACTGACACTTAGATTACGGATGTTATGCAAAATACCTATCTTCATCGAATAGGCGAACCCATTCGGGGTAATTAAAAATTAAAATACTGATAAGCATCCCATTAATTGTTGCTTCCGGTGCAGCAATCAGAGGAATAAACACCCAGAATTCATTCACGATTTGGTCAAAGGCATAAATATTTTGCCCCCAAAGGATTAGCGTCATGCAGGCGCCACTGGAGAAAACAGAAATGGCACCGCCGAGTGTCGCGACCAAAAATATAAATGAGAACGGGTGGTTAGCATTACTGCGATCATGCATTCGCCATACGACGTAATTAGTTAATAGCGGTACGATTACAGATACGAGCATATTTACACCGAAGCCCTCCGGTGCCTCTAAGTCGAGGGCAATCGTGCCGGATATCGCAAGTGCCGCGACCCAGATAGCAAGTTGCCAGCCCATCAGTAAATGCACGGCGGTTATTAGGAATAAATGAATTCCCAAGCCATCAGAAATGCCGGCGCGCAATGACCATGCGAGCATCAATAAAACTGTGCATAACCCGAATACATGATGAATCTGGCTGTTAGCAATCACTACTCGCCAATTAATAAAAAACAACGCCAGTATGAGCATGGCTGCAGCAACACCATTTGTTAGCCAAAGGAAGCCCTGGCTAAATAAATCAGCACTTATGTTCAAAATAGGCCTTGGTTAGTTTTGTTACTGTTTTCACTATAAATCTCTCCATTATTAGTGGTATCGAGAAACGTCAAGGAGTCGTTGGTTATCGCGTTTGTTGCTTAGCTTCAATATTTTGCAAAGTTCGTAATTACTGATATGCCCAATAGTTACGTTAGTTGAGCGGTGTTTAGATTAGGAGGGTTCAATACAGATGAGCGGTGATATTTTTTCATTGCTCGATTTATTCTGTTCGCATGCGCATTCAATCTGGTTTAATCTGTGTTGCCGACATGTGCAGTGTCTCAGCTAGTTGTTTTGCCCATGAGGCGCTCGTGTAAAAGAAGCTGTTCACTTATTGACTTTGGCTTCTTTGAGCATAATTACAGCGTTAGTTTTAACGCACTTCAGGAGATTAAGAAATGCAGAAATTTCGTCCAATTTTAGCGCTTGTATTATTACTTGGATTTACGGGGCAGGCGTATTCAGATATGTCGAGCTACTTAAAAAATAAAGGAACACAAGCGGCGGCTTCAGCGGTTGGTGTCGGCTCGGTTGCCAGCGGTATTGATATGGCAAAAGGCCTCATTCCAAACTTAACGAGTGCTTTGTCTATTACTGAAGATCAGGCTACGGGTGGTTTGGGTTCGATTATGAAGTATGCACAGTCTGCACTGTCTAGTGACGAAGGGAGCGCATTGAAGGATAGCGTGCCTGGGTTTGATAGCCTGTTGGCTGCTGTGCCTTCGCTTTCGGATGGCGGTGGAACGGGCACACTTGGTAAATTGAGCTCGTTAGGGGGGGCGTTGGGCGGTGGTTCCGGTGCGCTCAGTGGATTAAGTTTGCTGACGCAGCAATTCTCGGCGCTTGGATTAAGTCCAGATATGATTGGTAAAATGTCTAACATGGCGGTTGAGTATTTTTCATCCGCGTCACCGTCAACAGGCGGTTTACTAAAAAGCGCATTGGGGGATTTGCTCGGCTAAAAGTACTGAGTTTTTAGATGTTAAAATAGTTTATGTGTCAATAGATACGCGGCATCAAGCGGATGCTGCGTTTCCAATTTCGTCAAGATGGCGGATCCATATCAGAGTAATATTAAGTAATCTAGGGCCTACCTGCCTAAGCGCCTATCGAATAAGCGATTAGACTTTTCTCATTATCAAGCTTCGCCTGATTGACGATTGACGATTGACGATTGACGATTGACGATTGACGATTAATGTCGTCTGCGAGGGATCATCGATCAGCGGTTTTTATTTTGCGAATGGAGGCTAGTGATCCAAATACTAAGGGCTGCTAATACTCGGTGTAATTGTATATACTACCGCCCGAATTTAAGTCTGTCGTTGATTTTGGCAGGTCTCGTAACGCGTTGAGTAAGGTTTGAAAATTGCCATGCCAATATATGAATATGCCTGTAATGATTGTGGTTTTGCGAAGGAAGTGTTGCAAAAGCTGAGTGATTCACCACTCACTAAATGCCCTGAATGCAAAGCGGAGACTTTCCGTAAGCAGGTTTCTGCGCCAGGCTTTCGCCTTGCTGGAAGCGGCTGGTATGAGACAGATTTTAAAACTGGTAAAAAGAAAAACTTAGTAGCCGATGCAAGTTCTTCACAGAGCTCCGGGTCTGCGGCTTAATTAATTACTATTAGAACAATCAGGATAAAAATATGCGCAGTCATTATTGCGGCTTAGTGAATGAAAAATTGGTCGGGCAAGAAGTTACCATATGTGGTTGGGTGCATCGTCGTCGTGACCACGGTGGCGTTATCTTCTTGGATATGCGCGACCGCGAGGGTATCGCTCAGGTTGTCGTGGATCCTGATACTGAGCAAAGTTTCGCTACAGCTGAGCGTGTTCGCAGTGAGTTTGTTCTTCAGATTAAAGGTATTGTTCGCGATCGACCAGAGGGTACGATTAATGACGATATGCGCACCGGTAAAATTGAAATTTTGGGTAAAGACGTAACGGTGCTTAATGCCGCTGAGACGCCGCCATTTCCGCTGGACGATTACAATGATGTAGGTGAAGACACGCGTTTGAAATATCGCTTCATGGACCTACGTCGACCAGAGATGTTAAACAAGCTGATATTCCGCTCAAAGGTGACCAGCCATATCCGTAACTTTCTAGATCAAAACGGATTCATGGATGTTGAAACGCCTATTTTGACGCGCGCAACCCCTGAGGGCGCGAGAGACTATTTGGTGCCAAGTCGTACGCACGGCGGTAACTTTTTTGCCTTGCCACAGTCGCCACAGCTTTTTAAACAATTACTGATGGTGTCCGGTGTTGATCGCTACTACCAAATTGCGAAGTGCTTTCGTGATGAAGACCTGCGTGCAGACCGTCAACCTGAATTTACACAAGTAGACCTTGAGATGTCGTACATGGATGAAAATGCCATTATGACGATGATGGAAGGCGCTATTGCATCTATGTTCAAGGAACTATTAGATGTTGATTTGGGTGCGTTTCCGCGTATGCCATACGCTGAGGCGATGAACAAATATGGCAGTGATAAGCCCGATCTTCGCATTCCACTAGAGATTATCGATGTTGCAGATTTAATGGCGTCGATAGACTTTAAGGTATTCGCAGGACCTGCGAAAGACCCGAAAGGACGCGTTGCCGCGCTGAAAGTACCAGGTGGAGCTAAACTGTCTCGCAAACAAATCGACGAATACACAAAGTTTGTAGGAATTTATGGTGCGCGAGGCCTTGCTTGGATAAAAGTGAATGAACTCGAAAAAGGGACAGAAGGGCTTCAGTCTCCGATTGTAAAGTTTTTAGGTGACGACGTTGCGCTGGCCATTATGGACCGTCTCGGCGCTCAGAACGGTGATATTGTGTTCTTTGGTGCGGATAAAGCAAAGATTGTTAACGAAGCGCTTGGTGCATTGCGTTGCAAATTAGGCGAGGATCTTGACCTGTACACCTGCGCATGGGCACCTATGTGGGTAGTCGACTTCCCAATGTTTGAAGAGTTGGATGATGGCGGTTTAACTGCCATTCATCATCCGTTTACAGCGCCATCGTGCTCGCCTTCAGAATTGAAAGATAATCCAGCCGCTGCGCTGTCCCGAGCTTACGATATGGTGCTGAATGGCACTGAGTTGGGCGGTGGGTCAATTCGTATACATGACGGTGCCATGCAAAGCACCGTGTTCGATATTTTGGGTATCTCTGAGGCAGAGCAAGCTAACAAGTTTGGATTCCTGCTGGATGCACTCAAGTTTGGTTGTCCGCCGCATGGTGGTTTGGCATTTGGCCTGGATCGCTTGGTAATGTTGATGACGGGTGCGAGCTCGATACGGGAAGTGATAGCTTTTCCAAAAACCCAAAGCGCGACCTGTGTCTTAACGAAAGCGCCAGGTGAAGTGGATAGCAAGCAGCTTCGTGAGCTAAGTATCCGCGTGCGTTTGCCAGAGAGTGAAAAGCCCGAGAGCTAACGACGGCCTTTTTTAGGCGGTGATCATTATCGATCTGCTCAAAAAAGCGACTAGTCGAATACCTGGCTAGTCGCGCTCAGTGCTGAAAATAGGTTTGATTTTAAGTAATCGCATCTCTTTCAAAGTCTTGCTTAATTGTAAGTTCAGCTTCTTTTCGCTTCTCCCTATACTCTGTTGCTACTATTTTCTCAGCGATTAGTTGGAGCGCAAGTGCCCCTTATCCTTGGCATTGATCCAGGTTCACGATTGACAGGTTATGGCTTAGTGCAAATGGCGCAAGGCAAAACTAGCTATGTTGCGAGCGGCTGCATTCGGGTGACTGGCGATACGATTGCTGAGAAATTAAATATTATTTTTAACGGCGTGTCGCAGCTCATCCAACAGTTTTCCCCGCATGAGTTTGCTATCGAACAGGTCTTTATGGCGCGCAATCCCGATTCAGCGCTTAAACTTGGTCAGGCACGTGGTGCCGCTATTGTCGCTGCAACCAATAATGGTCTGCCCGTAAGTGAATACGCAGCGCGTAGTGTGAAGCAGGCCCTGGTTGGGAAAGGCAGTGCGGATAAAGGTCAGGTAAAGCACATGGTGATGCGTTTATTAACGTTAGAGGCGGAGCCTCAAGCAGATGCATCCGACGCACTGGCGATTGCACTGACGCATGCGCATACACAAAAATACCTATTGAAAATGACGGGTGCGAAAAGCAGCCGTCGTGGCAGACTTAAATAAAAGAAGAGGCCCATGATTGGAAAGCTGAAGGGGATTGTTGAAAGTAAATCTACGCACGATGTGTTGTTAGATGTAAACGGCGTGTGTTATGAAATTGAGTTGCCATTGTCTGCTGCGTTTTCGCTTCCAGCGGTTGGCGAAGCCGTGAGCCTGCATACGCACTTTGTCGTACGAGAGGATGCGCAGCTGTTGTATGGGTTTTCCTCTTTGCAAGACCGCGATACGTTTCGAGTTTTGATAAAAGTGAATGGGGTGGGCCCTAAATTAGGCATCGCAATTCTATCCGGTTTAAGTGCTGCTGATTTAGCGCGCTGCGTAGAGTTAGAGGATGTTTCTGCACTTGTAAAATTGCCGGGTATCGGTAAAAAGACTGCTGAACGGCTATTGATTGAATTGCGAGACAAGTTATCAAGCTTAGCTGGTGAACAGAGCGTTGGATCAGTATTAAGCGCGGCGGTAGCTGCGAAGGACATTTCAAGCGAAGCGGAATCTGCTCTTATTGGCTTAGGGTATAAGCCAGTAGAGGCTGCGAAGGCAATAAAGCAGCATGCGGGTGAAGGTTTAGAGCTTGAGGCGTTAATTCGCGCGTGTTTGAAGGGATTGATGTAATGCGTGCTCTGCATAAGTATTCATGGCTGGGTGGTAACCTATATTTAACATTTGCAGTTTAACGTCTTAGGTACACTAAAGCCTCGTTTTCCTAGTTAGAAGCATTTTATGATTGAAGCCGACCGTTTAATTTCTGCCGAGGCAAGCCCAGAAGTTTCGGGTGGGTCAGAGGATGTGCTTGATCGTGCTATTCGTCCGAAAAAACTCGCGGATTATGTTGGGCAACCTGTCGTTAAAGAACAGATGCAGATTTTTGTTGAAGCGGCGAAAAAGCGACAAGATGCGCTGGACCATGTGCTCATTTTCGGGCCCCCGGGTCTGGGTAAAACAACTCTGGCTAACATTCTCGCCAATGAATTAGACGCCAATATAACCTCTACGTCCGGTCCGGTGTTAGATAAAGCGGGTGATCTTGCTGCATTGCTTACTAATTTAGAAGCAGGTGATATTCTTTTTATTGATGAAATTCATCGCTTAAATGCCTCAGTTGAAGAGGTGCTTTACCCTGCAATGGAAGACTATCAGTTAGACATTATGATCGGCGAGGGCCCCGCAGCACGGTCAATAAAATTAGATTTACCGCCTTTCACATTGGTCGGAGCGACCACGCGAGCGGGGTTGCTAACCTCTCCCTTAAGAGATCGTTTTGGTATCGTTCAGCGACTTGAATTTTATAACGTAACGGATTTAGGGTCGATCGTCTCACGCTCGGCTAACTTAAGTGGTGTAAGCATTACAGATGAGGGCGCGCATGAGATTGCTAAGCGCTCTCGCGGTACGCCCCGTATTGCTAACCGATTGTTAAGACGTGTGCGCGATTACGCAGAAGTAAGAGGCGATGGCACCGTGTCGCGAGAGATCGCCGACAAAGCGCTTAACATGCTTGAGGTAGACGAGTGTGGTTTTGATCAAATGGACCGTCGGTTATTACTCTCAATTTTAGAAAGTTTTGCAGGTGGTCCTGTGGGTGTTGAGAGTCTCGCGGCGGCAATAAGCGAAGAGCGTGTGACCATTGAGGATGTGTTAGAGCCATACCTTATTCAGCAGGGCTTTATGATGAGGTCTTCTCGAGGGCGTATTGCCACGGAAAAAGCATGGCTGCATTTTGGCTTAGACATGCCAAAAGATCGTGACGGCGAGTAAAATGTCCTCATTTGGCACTGAATTCTCAATACCTATCCGGATTTATATTGAGGATACCGATGCCGGAGGTATCGTTTTTTATGCCAATTATCTAAAGTTTTTTGAGCGGGCAAGAACAGAGTTTGTGCGTTCGATAGGGTTTGAGTTGCGGCAATCGATGACGAAGCAATGTAATTTTGTTGTGCATGAGGCCGCGATTAAATATTTGGCATCTGCGAAACTTGACGATGAACTTGAAGTCTATACGAGAGTGCAACGGTTACGTAAAACCGCGATAGTGTTCGATCAGCGGGCGCTTCTAAAGGGGGCAAACAAACTGTTGGTGAAAGCCCAAATTACGGTGGCCTGTGTTGATATGGAAACTGGCCGTCCTCGCGCTTTGCCCGAAGATTTACAAAACGTTTTAAATTGATTGTCTGGAGAATTACGTGCAGGAAAAAATTTCTGTTTGGGGCTTGATTTTTGACGCAAGCCTTATTGTTCAAATGGTAATGCTATCGCTACTTATTGCCTCCATTGTATCTTGGTATTTTATCTTTCAACGCTCATCCTATTTTAAACAGGCAAAGCAATCGCAGGCAGCGTTTGAAGAACGTTTTTGGTCAGGAATGGATCTGAGTAAACTGTATCGTGAGAACACCAGTCAAAACGGACAGGAGTTTATTTTTCGTTCTGGGTTTAAAGAATTTAATCGTTTGAAACAGCAGCATGGTATTGATCCGGATGCGATAATGGATGGTACCCAGCGAGCGATGCGCGTAGCGTTGTCGCGCGAGAACGATCGCTTAGATGAGCATTTGCCGTTCCTCGCAACGGTGGGTTCAACAAGCCCGTACGTTGGTTTATTTGGCACCGTATGGGGCATTATGAATTCATTTCTCGGCCTCGCCCAAGAACAACAGGCGACTCTCGCAACGGTGGCGCCAGGCATCTCCGAAGCATTGATTGCGACTGCGATGGGCCTGTTTGCGGCAATTCCCGCGGTGATGGCTTACAACCGGTTTTCGAACAAATCCGATCGTTTATACAATGCATATGAAACGTTTGCTGATGAGTTTTCGAGCATTTTACACCGAAATGTCCACGCAAGCCGAAAGTCAATGAGCGAATAGGGGCGGTTGCCATGGCTAGAAATAAGCGTAAGCCAATGTCTGAAATAAATGTGGTGCCATACATTGATGTGATGCTGGTCTTGCTAATCATTTTTATGGTGACTGCACCGATGTTAACTCAGGGGATAAAAATAGACTTACCTCAACTTGAGTCGTCTCCCGTAAAAATCGAGAAGAATCAAGAGCCTTTAATCATTTCAGTCGATTTGAACGGTGCGTTTTATATGGAAATGTCGTCGCTGGGTGGCCAGCCACTGGATCAGGCACTGCTCAGTGAAAAGGTGTCGGGTTTGCTCGAAACAAACCCTAGTTTATCCGTTCTAGTGCGCGGTGATCGCAACGTAAATTATGGTGCAGTTGTTGAATTAATGGGGCTTTTACAGGGCGCTGGCGCAATAAGTGTCGGGTTGATTACTGAAGATCTATGAATAAACCGACGCAGCGAATGATTCAAGATGAGCGAGAGTCGACGCTGCAGCGCCTCAAGTTTGCGCTGACGAAGGGTCGGCGAAGGTTTTTGTACGGCAGTATCGCTGTACATAGTTTCTTTTTTCTTTTGTTGCTCGGCTCTTGGGATGGGTTTTCTCAAACGGAAACGCTCGTACTTCCAAACAGTATACAGGCGACCGTGCTATCGCAAGAGGATATTAATCGGCTTCCCTATAAAAAAAGGCAGAAAGCGCAAGAGGCGGCGAAAGCCGAAGCAAAACAAAAAGCGTTAGAAAAGAAAAAGAGCTTAGACAAGAAGCAAAAAGCGCAAGCTTTAGCGAAAAAACGTGCAGAGAAAGAGAAGGAACAAGCACTCGAAGCGGAGAAGCGTGCGGCAGAAAAGAAAAAAAAGCTCGCGGTTAAGCGCGAGGCTGAGCAGCAGAAATTGTTAGCGCAAAAGAAACTGGCTGAAAAAGCAGCGCAAGAGCGAAGGGCAAAGCAGGCTGCGGCGGCGCGTGCGAAGCAAGTGGATGCACAGGCGAAATCTAAAGATCAGGCCGATCGGTTAAGTAGGCTAGCCGCGCAAAGAGCAACTCAGCAAGCGGTGCCGCAAACTACAGAGCCCTTGGCGAGTGAGAGTGAAACTGCGACCATTGATTCGTCGGAGCAGGCGTCGCTAAGTGCAAGTGAGATAGAGCGATACTTTTCAAATATTAAAGGTAAGATCGAACAGCGTTGGAAGGTTCCACCGCGAAGTCTTGGGCGCAGCTTACTACTAAGAATTCGATTGCTACCTTCTGGAGAACTTGATGAGGTTGAAATTTTGCAGGGGAGTGGGTCAGAACCATTGGATCAAAGCGCACTAGCGGCTGTTCGGAAAATTGAAAAATTTGCTGTGCCAGGTCAACGATCTTTGTTCGATAAATATTTTAGAAGCTTTCAGATGAGCTTCAAGCCAGAGGAGTGAGTGAGACACCATGAGAAGTTTTCACAATGCCATACTGTTATTTAGTTTGATCTTAGTGTCACTTTCATCGCCGTTAAAAGCCGAATTGTTAATTGAGATTACTAAAGGCTCCGATGAAGCTATTCCGATTGCCGTGGTGCCATTTACGAATAGAACCAATCAAGCGCTAACGGCAAATGTGAGCAGTATCATTAGTGCGAACTTGGAGCGTAGCGGTGATTTTGCATCGCTATCGACAAGCAAAATGCTGAGTCTCCCCGAGAAATCTAGTGATGTGTATTACCGTGATTGGCGCTTGTTGAACCAGAGCTTCGTTTTAGTCGGCCAAATAAGTACAGATGCATTAGGTAAGCGCTTTCATGTGCAATACGAGTTGATGGACGTGTATAACCAAAAGCGCATTATAGGGGAGTTAATTTCGTCAGACGCCTCGGGCATGCGACAGCTTGCACACCGCATTTCCGATAAAGTGTATGAAGCGATTACTGGTATTCGTGGTGCATTTTCTACCAAGATAGCCTATGTCACCATGGCATTTAAATCTGAGGGTGAATTAGAATATCGATTGCAATTAGCTGACGCAGATGGTCAACGACCGCAAACCTTACTAAAAAGTGCAGAGCCGGTGTTATCGCCAACATGGTCCAATGACGGCAAGCGTCTAAGTTATGTTTCGTTTGAAACTGGCAGACCTGCTATTTATATCCAAGATCTTGGTTCTGGTGAGCACACTAAACTTACTGCCTTTAAAGGTTTAAACAGTTCACCGATGTGGTCACCTGACGATAAAAAGTTGTTGATGACTCTGTCAAAGGATGGCAATGCTGAATTGTACGCTTACCATATCGCATCAAAAAGTATAGAGCGGCTAACGAATCACTATGGAATCGATACCGAGGGTAGTTGGTCGCGAGATGGTAAAAGTATTGTGTTTACGAGTAATCGATCAGGTGCACCACAAATATATGAGATGGACCTCCGGGATCGACAACCACGCCGCTTAACGTTTCAAGGGCGTTACAACTCCCGGCCCCGGTATAGCTGGGATGGTGAAAAAATATACTTTGTGCACCGCTCATCAAAAGACTACCACATTGCATCCATGAATGCGGATGGTAGCGATCAATATTTGCTCACAGATACGCCATTAGATGAATCGCCAAGCATTTCACCGAACGGGCAAATGATTATTTATGCGACAAAGCACCGAGGCAAAGGGGTGCTTGGCGTGGTGTCAGTTGATGGTGATTCTTCCTATTTTTTGCCGTCTAGTTATGGGGAAGTAAAGGAACCTGCTTGGTCGCCGTTCTTAAATTAAATGAAGTTTTTTCGCTAAGTGCCTTGTGTGGCTTGCTTTTCTTGCTTTAATATTAGGAAGTCACAGTAAAACCAGCGTCTAGCTAGGTGTCTATGGCGAGGCAGTGCCAGGTAGTTAAGACTTAAAATAAATAGTAGCAAACTTGTCTGATATCTAAAAAAAGGAAGAACAATGAAACTAAAAACATACAAACATGGCTTAGCAGTAATTTTGGCCTCTACGTTAGTAGTTGGTTGTGAGTCGCTTCAAGAAGATGTAAGCAGTGATCCTAGCGTGCAAGCTAGCGCGGGTTCTAATGCTGGTGCAACAATTGCTGATAACCTTGACAAGCAAAAGAAAGCGGAGCGTGAAGCAGCAAAACGTGAAGCTGAAATGCGTGAGAAGCAGTTAGCAGAAGAAAGAGCAGCAGCGGCAGCGGCAGCGGCAGCAGCAGCAGAAGAAGCGAAAATGAAGAAAATGGCAGCACTTCGTGATATGACGACGTTCTACTTTGACTTAGATGATGCAAGTATTGCAGACGATGCACGTGAAGCTCTTATGGCGCACGCAGCGTTCCTATCGGCCAATGCAGGTATGAAAGTTGTCGTGGAAGGTCATACGGATGAGCGTGGCACCAACGCCTATAACATGGCTCTAGGTGAAGAACGTGGCGCCGCAGTCGCACAGTTCTTGAAGGTTAATGGTGTATCTGATTCACAAGTTGAAGTCGTCAGCTACGGTGAAGAGCAGCCCGCTATGGCTGGTTCAGACGAGTCGGCTTGGGCGAAAAATCGTCGAGCAGTGGTTCAGTATCAGTAAGTTATGCTGACTGTTCACGTGTTAAAAAAGGGGCCTTTTTTAAAGGCCCTTTTTGTTTCTAGCGTATTGTTTTTGTCACTTTCGGCGCAGTCAAAAACGCTAATATTTCAATCTGTAGATACGCCGTCTTCGGATCCTGGCCCTGTTGTTTTGTCTCCTCCGCCATCAGAACAAACTAAGTCGGTAACTACTCCACAAGTCCAGCCGCAAACGCAAAAAGCAAATACCGAACTGTTCTTTATGGTATCTGATCTAAAGCGTGAGGTGAGTAAGTTGCATGGCATGCTAGAAGAAAGAGATTATCAAATTCGCCAACTACAAAATGCGTCAAAATCGCGCTACCGTGATATGGACCGACAGATACAAGCACTTGGGGATGAAATAACTAAGTTGAAGCTCAACAATCCAAGTGCTGCTGCTAAACTGGGTACAAGCGGCAACAATTCAGATTTAGGGACAATAGAGGCTGCTGGTTCGGTACCTACTATTGTGCCCGTAGTTTCCCCAACAGTTAACGTGAAGGCTCCAAATATACCCGAAACAGAAGACCAAAAAGCCGAATATCAAAGTGCTTACTCACTTGTGAAAACAAAGCGGTTTGATGAGGCATCTGAGGCTTTGCTTTCGTACATTGAAAAATACCCGCAGGGTAATTTGACCGGGAATGCCTTTTACTGGCTAGGGGAGGTTTATCTTGTATTGCCTAACCTAGAGCAAGCGAAGCAGTCGTTTAAGGTGGTTGTTGAAACGTTTCCTGGCCACAGCAAACAAGCAGATGCCATATATAAGCTTGCTGTGACTTACGATCGATTAGGTGCGTTGGAGGAGGCTGAATCAAACCTCAAAAAAGTACAAGATTTGTACCCAAATAGCACGGCCAGTAAACTTGCAAAGAACTATAAACTTTCTCGCTAAGCTCATGAATAGAAAGCTAAATTGTCGAATCGTAAAATTGTTTTTTTAGCATCCAAATAAATTCATATTTAGCTTGTTATTTATCAAAAAATCATTACTATATGCGCCTCGTTGGGTCGTTAGCTCAGTTGGTAGAGCAGTTGGCTTTTAACCAATTGGTCGCAGGTTCGAATCCTGCACGACCCACCAAC
>CAJWAD010000069.1 GCA_913020245.1 uncultured Oleiphilus sp. | reverse complement strand
GAATAGTTTATAAACACAGAAAAAACGCATAAAACCTGATCAAAAAAGGCGGCTTATTGAGCCGCCTTTTCCTATGATTAATCTCGCGAAATGCTAGTTCGCGAAATACATGCCCTCAAAATAACACTGTAAGGCCATGAAGCACGTTTCTTCTTCTTGGCTCGTCAAAACGAACATTGTTTCACCACTAGTTTTCTGCATTAATTGCGTTCCTCTTTTGGTTAAACTCTCCCTACTTACGGCATACAATCGTTAACTTGCCGTGCTAAGGAGTAGGAAGCATGCGCCTATTTTTTAATCATTCCAAGTAAATATTTGCTCATATTTTAAACATCATCACATCCAAAAATGGGCCCAAATCACAAAATTTTTCGCGTTTTTCGATACTTACCGGGCAATATTTTCCAATACGGCGTCATCAAAAAACTCTCTTTCTAAACAAATGCACTTGATGTGTACAGCTGTGATACTTTTTGGTTTACTAACGGCCACAAAAATAAGAGATCGACCCATGCAAGTTTTAATCTATGGTGCAGGTTCAACTGGCTGTTATTTAGGTGCACAGCTTTCTATATCAGGCTTTGCGGTGAGCCTGCTGTTGCGCAAGCGCGTAGAAAACGAATTAAGAAAGGCTGGCGGCATTACGCTAAGTAACTATCTAGGCAAAACCCACAAGGCTGTCGCTTTCAATACGCTCACTCAGCTTAACGCTTCAGAACAAAACTTTGACCTATGCTTGGTAACCCTAAAATGCCACCATTTAAATGAACCACAGGTGGTTAGAGATCTTATTAAACTTAGCCAAGAAGGCTGCTTGCTCATCTTTATGCAAAACGGTCTGGGGAGCCTAGAGAACCTGAAAGACAAACTTCAAAGAGGGACATACTTTTCTGGCATTACATCATATAACGTAGTGTCTCTTGGTGAGGGTAAATTTCATCAAGGCACCGAAGGCGCCGCGCAATTACCGAGACATGAAAAAACTGAAGCCATAGAAAGCGCCTTGCTCAAGCATAATTTTGCAGTTGAATTGAATGGCGACATGCAAGCGATTATTAACGGTAAACTTCTCTTGAACCTGAACAATGCACTCAATGCCCTGTCGGGCCTGTCATTAAAGCAACAACTTGAAACAAGGAAATGGCGCCGTGTGCTTGCCGCCGCCATGGCTGAATGGCTTAACATTTGTAAAGCACAAACGCAGTCTCTAAAAATTTCAGCGCCAATAAAACCAAAATGGCTCCCCAGTATGCTTCGTCTTCCCACACCTATTTTTAAAATCGTAGCTAACAAGATGCTGACGATAGACCCTCAGGCGCGCTCGTCTATGTGGGAAGATATCCAGAACGGCCGAAAAACTGAGATCGAATTTCTCAATGCAGAGGTCGCCCGCTTAGGCCAAAAACTCTCTATTGCGACACCCGTTAATTTAGCCATCAGTGAACAGCTGCAATCGTTAGAAGCAGGGGAAGAACCCAATAACAAGACACTTTTTCGTTTAATTTAAACCACTTTTATTATGCATTGGGATCAATCTGTTTAGAATCGGAGCTGTTAACTCTAAACCAACCAGCAATCGAGTAACGGTCTTTTGAGGCAGCTTTCACTTCATGTGGAAATGTATCGCTCAAAAAAATCACCATGCGACCAAACATGGGCTCCACTTTTTCTAATAATTCCTCTTGATTATGTTCTGAATAAAGGCCTAACTCGCCCCCCCAGTTACTTTGCCAAGCCTCATTTAAATAAAAAACGGTCGACAAAATACGATTAGAGCGACCTCTAAAGGCATCTAGGTGTTTCTGATAAAACGCGCCTGGCGCATAGTGTGCATAGTGACTTTCGAAAGAAAACAATCCCAAAAACAAACGCTCGTTTAATGCAACTCGCAATGCTTCCATGTGATGTAACCACTCGCTCTGCACCGGCGTTTGACCTGACAACCACGTAATTTGGTCGCCTCGGATGTTTTTGTCTTGCAATGGCAACCCTCCGCGACCAACACCTGCCTCACGATAATATGCTTGCATATCGTTTCGTGCTTCATACGCTAACTGCCTGCAAAGCTCATCAGGCAACGCCTTATCTAGCACGACATAGCCACACTCACTCAATGTGCTTGCAATACGATTAAGTTGGGCGTCTTGCCACATTTGCCACCTCGTTCTCTTGCATGCCCCCACAGCATGTATGGTGCATAGTCATAGCTGATCATAAAAAAACCCGACAAAAGGCCGGGTTTTTATACTGAAACTGCAACTGCCGTTAAGCCATCGCGTTAGCGCAGTGCATCGATTGCCGCATTTAGCGTGGCACTTGGACGCATTGCTTTATTTGCCAACTCGAAATCCGGATTGTAATAGCCACCAATATCAACTGGCTGCCCCGATACCGCCAATAATTCAGCAACAATGCGCTCCTCGTCGTTACGCAATTGCTTAGCTAAGGCTTCAAATTTAACTTTTAAGTCGGCATCCGTCTCTTGTGTGGCCAATGCTTCCGCCCAGAACAACGCTAGATAATAGTGGCTGCCTCGATTATCCAATTCTCCCGATTTTCTCGAGGGTGACTTGTTCTCATCAAGAAAGCGCTCAGTGGCCGCGTCCAGAGTTTCCGCTAACACTTTCGCCTTAACGTTGTCACTTTTCTCAGCAAGATCCTCAAGCGATACAGCAATTGCTAGAAACTCACCCAACGAGTCCCATCGCAAGTGATTTTCTTCAACATATTGCTGTACATGTTTTGGAGCGGAGCCCCCCGCACCAGTTTCGAACAAACCACCGCCTGCCATTAAAGGTACGATAGACAGCATTTTTGCACTCGTGCCCAATTCAAGAATTGGAAATAAGTCGGTTAAGTAGTCACGCAACACATTACCCGTAACAGAAATGGTGTCACGCCCACGGATAAGGCGCTCCATCGTATATCTGATCGCCTGGTCAGGCGACATAATATGAATGTCTAAGCCGTTTGTGTCATGATCTTTTAAGTAGCCCTTCACTTTCTTAATCATTGAGGCATCGTGTGCACGCTCAGGATCTAGCCAAAATACGGCAGGGATAGCGCTCGCTCGTGCACGGTTTACTGCCAGCTTAACCCAATCTTGTATCGGCAAATCTTTGGTTTGGCACATACGCCAAATGTCACCCTTTTCAACCTCATGCGACATTAAGATGTTGCCGGCTTCGTCAATTACACGCACCACGCCATCGGCTTCTAGCTCGAAGGTTTTGTCATGCGAGCCATATTCTTCAGCTTTCTGCGCCATCAGACCCACATTAGGAACCGTGCCCATTGTGGTTGGATCAAAATTGTCATGATGCTTACAGAAGTTAATCACTTCTTGGTAAATCGTCGCGTAGGTACTTTCTGGAATCACCGCTTTCGTGTCTTTCAACTTGCCGTCTGTGCCCCACATCTTTCCGCCAATTCGAATCATCGCAGGCATGGACGCATCCACAATAACATCACTCGGCACGTGCAGGTTGGAAATGCCTTTGTCTGAGTCAACCATGGCTAACTCTGGACGATTTTCATAGCATCTACGAATATCTTCCTCGATTTCAGAGCGCAGTGAGTATGGCAGCTCTTGGATTTTCGTATGCACATTACTCAAACCGTTATTCGGATTAACACCCAATTTCTCAAACGTTTCGGCATGCTTTTCAAACACATCCTTGAAATAAACGGTTACCGCGTGACCAAAGACAATAGGATGCGACACTTTCATCATGGTCGCTTTGACATGTAATGAAAATAAGACATTCGCCCGCTTTGCACCCTCCATCTCTTCCTCAAAGAAGTGGCGCAACGCTTTTACACTCATGAACATGCCATCAATAACTTCGCCATCAAGCAGTGCCAAGTTATCTTTAAGTATCTGCTTAACCCCATCTTTTTGCTCGAGCTCGATACGCACAGAACATGCTTTGTCGATCGAGACTGACTGCTCATTGTGATAGAAGTCTTTATCCCACATGTGAGCAACATGCGTGCGCGATGCTTGACTCCACTTCCCCATTGAATGCGGATGCTTGCGTGCATAAGCTTTTACCGCCTTCGGCGCACGACGGTCGGAATTACCTTCTCTAAGCACTGGGTTAACAGCACTACCCAAAACCTTGGAATAAAGGTTATAGGTATGTTGATCTTCGTCCGTTTCAGGCTCATCTGGATAATCAGGAATATCATATCCTTGACCCTGTAACTCTGAAATTGCTGCTTTTAACTGCGGTATCGAGGCGCTTATATTCGGAAGCTTGATAATGTTAGCGCTGGCGTCTAGCGTAAGCGCTCCCAGTTCGGCGAGCGAATCTGAAACACGTTGTTCATCGCTTAGTCGCTCAGGAAACGCAGCGAGAATACGCGCAGCTAATGAAATATCGCTGGCTTCAACTTCTACGCCAGCCGCACCCGTAAATGCGTTTAGAATAGGTAAAAGCGAGTAGGTAGCTAAAGCAGGTGCTTCGTCAGTCTTGGTGTAAATAATTTTTGATGTTGTCATTTCTTCCCCAAATGATATCGGTAGAATGAACCTGAAGCTGAGTACAGGACGACTTTTGGTCATCTCCCCCAGAGGCACAAAAAAACGAAGCGCATAGTTTAGCTAATTTCAATGCAAAAAGCGCGTATTATCCGTTGTAGCGCAGTGTTCCGTTTTCGATGCAATGCCCACAGTTCAGTATTTTTACGATAAAAAAGCAAAGTGTAGTACATAACTACACACCTGATGCGTCATTGTGATGACAACGGAAACGCTATCGAGGTAACAGCATTAGAAAAGGCTTTTTTTCAAACAACAGCCTACTGCCAACACGTGCAGTCACTTAAATGCGCCCTCGTTAATTAACTCGTTAAATAAGCCACCAAACGAGGCTTCCATCGCACGCACCTCATCACGGTAAGTCACCGTTTTTCGGTAATCGGGTAGATCGCCCACCCCCGCATAAAGACGCACCCATCCGTCATTGGCAACAAATTCAGCAATTAAATTCTCGTCAGCAACACGTCCACGATACAACGCGGCCACCGCTACCAAACAATGTGCCCCTTTTGCCGGCACCATACCAAAGGTCATTACCGATGCTGTGTAGGTTACACCATCTCGTACCGACTCAGACATCTGCAAACATGCGCCACCGTCAGGCAATACTTGCAGCAAGTCTAATACAAATTCAGCCTGCCCTGCGGGTTGCATGTCAAATCCATACACACGTGCCACATTTTTAGCTAAGGCGATCACTTGCGCTTCATTGTTGTGTAACTCGAACAAACGCTCGCTGTCTTGTGAACTCACTTGTACGTCATCACCCACAATCGCCATACTTATGAAGCCAAGCTCACTTCGATCAACTTCATCCATCACGTCACGCACATTCGCAGTCGAGGTTGAACAGCCCGTTTGTAGCAATATTGCTACAAACGCTAGGCCAGCAAGGAGCATTCGACAAAATATAAACCTTAGCAACACCAACTCCTTTTTAGTTTTTTGACGCGCTTAACGTAAGCGAAACTGAATCTGCAAAGCGCAAAGCGTGCGGTTTTTCTATGGTGACACTCGCAGTCGTTACCTGTTCGTATACCATCACTGCCTCTAGCACATCTGAACAGAGCTTCTCGAGAAGTTTAAAACGGCCCTCTTCGACCAATTTGATAATCATTTTGGTGATCACTTTATAATCGAGCGCTTGCGCTTCGTCATCACTGTGACATGCCTTCGCCCCCGGATATAAAATTTTTAAGTTAATCACGACATCTTGCTTTTTCTCGAGCTCTTCTGGATTGAATCCAATATACGTTCGCAAGCGTAAATTCTGGATGTCGATGCGAGCCAGGTCATAGTGCACAAGCGCGTTCCTTCTTTATGTGAGATGGAATGCAACTTATCACCAAAAGCACTAAACACCAATTGGTTTCACTACAATATTCGGTCACAATAAGCGCGTTTTGCCAAGATTGGCAACCATATTAATTATGATGTAGGTAAATGAATGAGTCGTTCTTTAATAATTGCAATTTTTCTCGCAGTGTTTGCTGTTGTCTGGGTACTTTCCGGATCACTTGGCTCAGAGGACGCAGCGACAGACGAGACGGTTGCCGCTTCGCAAAGCGATGAACGCTTATTTAAGGTAAAAGCAATTGATATCACTGCGACAAGCATGACTGATACCTTGCGCCTTCAAGGTGAAACCGATGCCATCCGCAGTATCATTATTAAAGCGGAAACGCATGGTGCCATTTCGACAATTTATGTTAAAAAAGGCGATCGGGTCAAAAAAGGGCAGTTATTATTTGAACTTGCAGAAAATGATCGTACGGCGCGTTTAACGCAAGCCAAATCTGAACTCAAACTACGGGAGGCAGAGCTTGATGCAGGTAAGAAGCTACAACCCAAAAATTTGATTTCTGGAAATCAGTTAGAGCAATTAAAAAATAATGTGTTCGCAGCGAGGGCAGCTGTTACGCAAATTCAAGTCGAAATCGGACACACCAAAATTAAAGCCGCCTTTGATGGTGTGCTGAATAGCTTACATATCGAGAAAGGCGATTTTCTGAGCATTGGCGATCCTGTTGCTGAACTTATTGACGATTCAGAAATCAAAATCATTGCGCAAGTCCCTCAACAACACATTGCGCGAATCGAAGTGGGCCAAACTGCCAATGCTACGCAAATAGATGGCACCCGCATTACAGGCCAGATTGATTATATTTCTAACGCAGCGGAGCTGGCCACACGCACCTTCACCATTGAAGCAACCGCAGACAATTCAGACCATAGTTTGCGCCTAAGACAGAGCGCAAAGGTAGAGATCAATCTGGGCGATACACTCGCTCAAAAAATACCGACCTCAAATCTTGAACTGGCGGCAGACGGCAGCATTTTTGTGAAAGGGTTAGACCAAAGCAACCGTGTTGTTAAATTGCCTGTGAAAATGATTCGGGCAGAAAGCGACGGTATCTGGCTGTCAGGGCTACCAGAAAACTTTCGCTTGATTAGCGTTGGGCATGCCTTCGTAAGAGAGGGTCAAGAAGTTGATCCAGTGCTTGAAATCAACGAAGAAAAAGTAGTCGACATCGCGGTGCAGAACACTCAGACAAACCAACGCACAACGGATGAGGTGTCTGAATGATTGCAAAAACCGATCTGAGTGCCACCCAATCATCAGGTGAACATAAAAGCAATATTGTTGACTGGGCTATCCACCGCCGTCGTGCGGCGCTTTTAATCTTAGGTTTTTTAGTACTTGCCGGCATTATGGCTTATCAAGGTATTCCTAAAGAATCAGACCCCGATGTACCGATTCCATATATCTATGTATCGATGACACATGAAGGTATTTCACCGAATGATGCAGAACGTTTGCTTATCCGTCCGATGGAGAAAGAGCTCAAATCAATTGAAGGCGTAAAAGAAATGACTGCGGTGGCCTCCGAAGGTCATGCCTCGGTCACCCTCGAATTTGATGCCGGTTTCGACAGCAATACCGCGCTGCAAGATGTGCGAGAGAAAACCGATCGAGCAAAATCGAATTTGCCTGCTGACAGTGATGAACCGACGGTCAACGAAATCAACGTTGCCCTGTTCCCCGTCATGAGCATGAGTATTGGCGGCCCGCTTCCTGAGCGACAGCTACTCGCAATCGCACGCGATTTACGCGACGACATTGAAGCACTTCCCGGCATCCTTGAAGTGGACATCGGTGGTGATCGTGAAGAATTACTCGAAATAATTGTCGACCCTCTTATCTTAGAAACGTACGACATCAATTTTGAAAGCGTCTTGGGTATTGTGAGCCGCAATAATCAGCTTGTTGCCGCGGGCGCAATCGATACTGGTAGTGGCCGTCAAGTTATGAAAGTATCGGGCGTTATCGAAGACCTTGATGACGTATTAGCGATGCCGATCAAAGTCGTAGATGGCAAAGTAGTTAGCTTCCGAGATGTGGCCGAGATTCGCCGTTCATTTAAAGACCCGCATGGCTTCGCGCGCGTTAATGGTGAGCCCTCCCTCTCGCTTGAAGTAAAAAAGCGCGTTGGTGCCAATATCATTGAAGTGATCGAAGAAATTAAAGCCATCGTCGCCGAGAAGAAAGCTTTTTGGCCTTCTACCCTTGAACATAATTACATTTTTGACAAAAGCAAAGACATTATTGTCATGCTGAACGACCTACAAAACAATGTTTTCAGCGCCATCATCATGGTGATGATTGTCATCGTTGGTGCGCTCGGTATTCGCTCAGCACTGTTGGTAAGCGTTGCGATTCCCGCCTCATTTCTGACCAGTATTCTCATTATTAGTGCGATGGGCCTCACCCTAAATATTGTGGTGCTATTTAGCCTTATCTTAGTGGTGGGTATGTTGGTAGATGGCGCGATCGTAGTGACGGAGCTTGCGTCTCGTAATCAAGAAGCTGGGTTAAATCCTGATCGGGCGTTCTCTAAAGCGTCGCGGCGCATGGCATGGCCGATTATCGCCTCAACCGCGACCACACTCGCGGTGTTTATCCCCTTAATTTTTTGGCCAGGCGTGGTGGGTGAATTCATGAAATTCTTACCCATCACCGTGATCATTTGTTTGTGTGCATCACTGGTTGTTGCTTTGATTTTTCTGCCGGTGTTGGGCGCTTGGATAGGCGGTAGTAAGCCACACCGTAAAGAAGGTGAAGCATCCGAAAATGGATTTACTGCGACGTATTCGCGTGTCTTGAACGCACTTCTAAAACGCCCACTGCTTACCCTCATTGGCAACATTTCTGTGATCGTCGTTATCTCGGTTTTATACGGGACGTTCGGACGCGGCACCGAATTCTTTCCAGACGTGGAGCCAGACTCGGCAAAAGTGTTGGTGCATGCCAGAGGTGATTTATCAATTTATGAGAAAGACGAAATCCTGCGCTCTGTTGAGCAATTTTTCTACGGTATGCCTGAACTTAATTCGGTGTACGCACGCTCCTTCAACCGAGGCGATAACGTCGCCGAAGATGTGATTGGCTCCGTCGACTTTCAATTTATTGACTGGGACGAGCGACGCACCGCCTCCGTCATCTTGGCAGAAATGGCAGACATGACGCAAAGCATTCCCGGTGTTGAACTAGAGTTTCGCAAGGCAGAAAACGGACCATCAGCAGGTAAACCCATCAAACTTCAGGTGTCGGCAATCTATCCCGAGCATAGCGAAGAAGCCGTTGCGATGATTCGAGAAAAAATGGTTCAACTGGGTGGTTTCAAAGGTATTGAGGATGACCGCGCGCTGCCCGGAATCGAGTGGCAAATGCGCGTAGATCGCGAATCGGCGGCGCGCTCTGGCGCAGACATCGCGCTCATTGGCACCGCCATTCAGTTAGTTACAAATGGCGTGCGGGTGGCCGGCTATCGCCCTGACGATACTGATGAAGAAGTCGATATCAATATTCGCTTTCCATCTGATCTGCGTAACTTAAATGAGTTTGATAACTTTCGGATTCAAACGAACTACGGCATGGTGCCACTTAGCAATTTCGTGACGCTGGAACCCAGTCCGAAAACTGGCATCATTAAACGTGCCGATAGCAAACGGGCTATTACAATTCAATCAGATGTTGATGAGGGGCTATTACCTAATGACAAATTGACTGAGTTACTAACGGCCATGAAAGATATGAGCTTCGAGCCGGACGTCCGGCTCGAAATCAAAGGTGAGCAGCAAGACCAACAAGAGACTGGTGAATTTTTAGCTTCTGCGTTTGTGCTCGCAATTTTCTTAATGTTTTTAATCTTAGTAATTCAGTTCAATAGCTTTTATCAGAGCATTTTAGTGCTTAGCGCGATTGTCTTTTCTACCTTCGGCGTATTGCTCGGGTTACTTGTCACGGCCCAGCCCTTTGGTGTGGTGATGGTTGGCTTGGGTATTATTGCCTTGGCCGGGATCGTGGTGAACAACAACATCGTTTTAATAGACACGTATAACGCCTACGTCAAAGAGGGGTACAGACCGATTGACGCCGCGCAAGCAACTGGCGAAATTCGTCTACGCCCAGTATTGCTTACGGCAGGCACCACTATTTTAGGATTGGTGCCAATGGTGTTAGCCATGAACATAGATTTTATCAACCAGCATGTTGCATTTGGGGCGCCGTCTACGCAATGGTGGCGACAGCTTTCGAGCGCAATAGCCGGCGGCCTTGGCTTTGCCACCATTCTTACCTTGTTATTAACGCCCTGTTTATTGGTGTTAGGAGCAAATACGAGTGCTTATTTTCGCCGTAAATTTCACCGTGAAACCGAAGCCGATATAGCCGCTTTAGAAGAGCCAAATTAATATAGAACATTCCAGAACACGGCTACTGAGACTATTCGCGAAACGCTATGCAGACACCCTTCGGTTTGGGCGACCGCATGGCATCACTTGATAAATTATGAACGGTTTGGCCAAACGAAGAAGCCTGATGCTGAAATGTTTTTTCTGGCTCGCGATAACCGTTACGACTGTATATGCCGTGGCTCACCAAGCCTCTACATTGCGTACTTTAAAGCAATTAGAATGGAAAAACCGTGTTCTTATTGTGCTATCAAAACAACCTGCGGTTCTATTCAAAAAACTCATTAAAGATCACAGCATAGCCATTAATGAGCGTGACCTAGTGTTATTTGTCATCGACCGAACATCACAAATGGTGAGTAACTATTCTGGTGGAATTGACGCTAGTTTACTCGGCAGTCTAGAATCGAAATTGCCAGACGGTAACGCTGCGTTCGCGCTAATCGGTAAAGATGGTGGCCTTAAATATTATGGCAATCAACTTGATATTGTTGAGGTTTTTAATGAGATTGACCGCATGCCCATGCGCAGATGGGAATTAACCGAGCATAGCAACCACTAACGCCGCTTTTACCACGCTCAGCGCCAGAATGCTTATCCACCACAAAGTGACTCAATAGTTTGATGGATGCCTTACGATGCAAATAAGCACCAATAAGGAGTGCAATCGAATAAGTAAACTTGCAAACTGGGGGTAAACTGGTTTAGCGTCGTGGCAATTCGGCAGTATTCACTGTGCCAACAAACAGCAACGATTGGGGACCCCAAGGTGGCGTAACTAAAAAGGGCGAGCTTATCAAACGTACCACTATAAAACGCATTAGCCAATATCTGTCCGCTCGTGGTCTTCAGGCTTTCAATCCTGAGTTGGAGGCTAGCTATCAGGACTATCGGCATGAAAAACTAAGGCATGTCATGCCCCTAACTGCAGCCCTCACCGCCGCTGTGTTGCTATTTTTCGCGCTTTCTGACTACTTTGCCCTACCCGACGCAATCGCGCTAGAGCCGGCTTTATTAAGGTTACTGATCAATATACCAATGGTGCTAGCTTGCGCTATTGCCGCTAAATTCAAAATCAAACAAAACTTATTAGAGCTGCTTTTCGCGTTTGCTTATCTGTCTATCGGATTGGTCACAGTACACACTATATATTTAACAGAGTTCATAGGCTTTCCGCGCCCGAGAGAAGGCTTTTTATTAGTATTGATACTCGGTTATTTTTTACTACAGATGCAATTACGCGTGATCCTTTGCTTGTGCGGCCTCCTGTCATTCTTTTACCTTACCGTATTAACCACCCTAGAACTAAGCTCGCTTGATTTTGGCTATGCTGTCTTCTTCGTATTCAGTTTTAATTTTGCGGGCTTAGTGAGCGCCTATATGCAGGATCGCAGCCGGCGAGAGCTATTTCTCAATGAACAAGATCTTATTAAACGCAAGGAAAAAGACCACATAGATATTGAGCAGCGCAAACAATTAATGGCAACAGCCAGTCATGACCTTCGGCAACCTTTGCAGGGGCTTAACTTACTTGTGGATAGTTGGATACGGTCGCATGAGGGCACCGATCAGACCTTCGCCTATAAAATGCAAGCGGGCTTAGCGCACATTAATCGACTGCTCAATTCGTTGTTTAGCCTGTCACATATTGAGCATGGCACGCTCGGTATTACAAGAGAAACAATCAATCTAAGCTATTTTCTGAACGATTTACTTAATGAAGAGCATGCACGTATCCGTGCTCATTCGATGCAACTGCACCTCAATTGTCCAGATTCATTAACGAGTTATACTGACCCCACGTTACTGGGACGCGTGATACGTAATATCATACATAACGCCATCGATCATTCCGGCGCATCCGAGCTAAAGATCCATGCTTATGAGGCAAACCCACATGTGCTTTGCCTCGAGATCTCAGATAATGGTTGCGGCGCTGATCCGACAAAGCTGCCAAAACTTAAGACAAAGTTTAATAAAGGCAATTCACGCACAAAAACCGGCTTGGGTGTTGGCTTATTTATCATTGAAGAATTGGCCGAGAAGCTCAGTTTATCGTTGCAAGTCACCACAAAAGTCGGCGCGGGTTTTCATTACCAGCTGAACTTGCCTATATTGCCCTCGTTTTCGCCAGCGACGGAGCCAATTACGCAGGTATTCATTCCCGGTAAAACTTTACGTGGTCACCTGTTGGTGGTCGAAAATGATGCGTTAATACTGAGTGGGCTACAAGCCCAATTAACGCAATGGGG
>CAJWAD010000068.1 GCA_913020245.1 uncultured Oleiphilus sp. | reverse complement strand
GCGCTTTAGGCTGGTCAGTATTTTTACCGCATCGGTTGCGACAATGTCGGTTTGCTTATCTTGTAAGGCAGACGTCTGTTTGTTAGTTGATAAATCAACTAACACCAAGTCGACCATAAATATATTCTCAAGAAACAATAGTAACTTGTGAAGAAATGACTTGTCTGGCGTGACCGGCGTAATTACTCTCTTTGGCAAGGCTGTAGAGAAAAGATAATCAAGTTTCGAGCGGCAATACTCTTTTTTAAATGCGCCGTTGAGCATGCGTTCTTGTGCTGACGTTTTCTTTGCGAACCTGTGCAACGAAAGTCTAAGTTTGGAGCGCGCCGCCACCAATGGCGCAATATGGTTATCTGCCCGATTCGCCATGTTTTTATGGTGTTGTGTGTCATCCATGATGTTGTTTCATTTTATTTTTTTATACGCTATTAGAACGTGGGTTATTAATGCTTTCGTTTCGCCTCTGTAGAATTTTAACAGTTGTCATAAAACGCCACAGAACTTAAGCATCACTTTAACATGCACGAGGAGCTCCCCATATCAAAATATCGTCTTTGTTAAGAGCTAGCCGCGAGAGACGCTTGATCACGCAATTTTACAATTTTTTGCTGAGTTCATTGGTGAGGCAATATTAGCTTTAAGAACTCGAATAGCGCAGCGCGATCAGAGCCCCTTAAAGCATATCTTGCATGGCTGACCCTAAGTCTGGCCATTGGAATTTGAAACCGCTGTCGAGGAGGGCGCTCGGCACAACCCGCTGGCTGTCTAGCAACAAACAGGCAGATTCGCCCAGCACTGTTTTTAAAACAAAGCTTGGTGCTGGAAAGATTGCGAACCGATGTAATGTTTTCGCCAACGTTTGCGCGAACACTTTATTCGGTTCGGGTTGCGGCGCTACTAAATTCATCGGGCCGGCTATGGTGTTAGTTATCAGTGCATGATGGATGGCGTTAATACAGTCTTTAAAATGAATCCAAGACATATACTGTGTGCCTTGAGCAATTCTGCCGCCAAGGCCTAATTTAAAGGGCGTCAACATCTTTGCCAATGCGCCGCCATCTGGCGTAAGAACAATTCCTGTTCGTAGCAATACAACTCGCGTTTTGGGTTGCGCCTTCATTGCTTGTGCCTCCCACTCGGTGCAGAGCTTGCTCGGGAAGTCATCTTGCTGCGTTTTGGCGTCCTCGGATAAAATCTCGTTGCCACGGTTGCCATAGATACCAATCGCGGAGCCACTGATAAACACCTCAGGCGGACGTGCACTGTGCGCGAACAATTCGGTCAGTTGTTGGGTGATTTTTAGGCGGCTGTCGGTGATTATCGTTTTCTGTTGGTCGGTCCAACGTTTATCGATAATTGGTTCACCAACCAGATTGATCACAGCATCAAAGTCGTCGAGATTTTCGAGCGAGGTGAGGGTATTGAGGGTATTGATCTTGCCGTTTAATTGGCTTTTTGCGCGCTCGGGTGAACGGGTCAATACCGTGTAGCTGTATTGATTAAACTGCTTAATAAAGCTCGACCCTATCAAGCCTGTCCCGCCCGTTATTAAAATATTCATCCGTCACTCCATTCCTTTTTTAAGAGCCGAAGAAGGTCACAACGCCTAATGCGGACTCTTCGGCTTTGTTGACCCTAACCATCTTACATCCTTTGTCATACAGTCACATCGCCTGCGTAAGATGGTCTATTGTTCCATGTTATCAATACGGTGAATAAGGGCACTTAGCTCTCCATTGACCAAAATTACATGAGAGCTTGATAAATCCTGGCGCGAATCAAAAAAGTGCTGAAATGTAATCAATCGGGCGATAAATGAACGTGCCATTGCTCATCAATATAATAGGTGCATGCCGCCGGTTAGAGAGAAAAGCCGTTATCGCGATACCAATTAAGTGCGTCGTGTATACATGTGTCGATGTTGGGCACGTTATAGTCTAGTTCTTTGATTGCTTTCTCACTGATAGCATATTGTGGACACGCCATATATCTAGCTTGTCCTGGGTTCATATCAGGTGCTTTGTTGGTGAAGCTGGAAATCATCTCGCAAGCATAGCCGTAAGCTACAAAAGCCCATTTGGGAATTCCAAACTTTGGTGCTTTTGTATCAAGTGCTTTTGCCATGTGTTCAAACATTTTCGCATGCGGTAGGTTGGTATGGGGCATGCCTGCGCACAAGTAACCCTCGCTAGGCCGGCCTTTAATAGCCGCTTGGATGTGGGCATTGGCGACTTCTTTGACGTGACAATACGATCCGCCGCCCGGGATTAAGCCGGGGAGCGTGCCATTTTTAAGGTCAAAAAATACTCGGCCGAATTGCAGCGTATAGTCATAGGGACCGACCATAAACCCGGGATACATGTATACAATTTCGAGCGTTTCAGATTCATAAGTACGCAGCTTTTGCTCAGCTTCATACTTGGTATCGCCATAGTTATAGCCCATATTGTTAAAGTTGTAGCGTCCACTTTTTTCGTCATAACTTCCACCGGAAGGATTATAGCCAAGCACGTCTAGCGTGCTGGTATGTATAAGGCGCTTAACTTTGTTTTTTTTACAGGCATTTGCAACATTGACGGTGCCATTTACGTTGATAGCACGTTGGCGATTGAATTGTTTTTTCCAAAATGAGGTGTCACCGGCGACATGAAAGACAACGTCGCAGTCTTTAGCCAAATCGTCAACTTCTTCTGGCTTTGTTATATCTGCGAAGACAAATTCAATTGGTAGATGGTCAATGTAGCGCGTCTCAGAGCCGTGCATGCCGGATGCACGAACATGCCAACCCTGTTTGACGAGTTGATGAACAAGGTTGGTACCGAGAAAACCGGTAGCACCGGTAACTAAGCAGTGTTTACTTCTTTGAATGGCCTGCATATAACTGAAACTTTATAAATACGATCAATGGTCATATTTGTAAATTATCACTTGTATGTCAAGGGTTAATGTTGCCCCTTGCAGTCTGGCTGCAAATAGTCAATTTGGATTTTACACGCTATTGCATGACAATTAGATTGCGTGAATGATCATCCCAAAATTTCTCAAAAGATTTGGTTAATATTTCCGCTTTTGGCGAGCGGCAAAAAAAACTGTATCGCTGCGCAATGGCCGCGATATCCGCATAAGCGCTTAATGCACGCAAACCAATATTTTTTGTGGCATTCCCTTTCAAAATTTTCAGCAGTAAAGTTTCTGCGATCTCGAGAAATATCAGGTCATCATCACCCTTATCGCAAGGGCAGAAGTCGAAGCAGTTCAGGCTTGCAGATGCCAAGCGGTCAATCGATTCTTCAGTTGCTTGGGCTTCAGATAAAATTTTGGCGCAAACATTAAACGCTTGTTGGTAGCATTGCGATGCTTCGTCCATCAACCCGCACATATAGGCTGAGTGCCCCCGCAATACCCATTCGTCGTAACGTAGGACTAATTGTTCAGTGCTTTGTTTACAACAGCTTAAGTTATTCATAATAGTGATTAAATTTTGGTATGTAGACCGCATTCGCGGCCCGCTTCTGCTTTAGTCGGGTCAAAGTATTTATCCACATTCGGCAGAGAATGCTCTTGTAAATACGCGTTCATTTGAGTTTCTTTCCAGTGCAGAAGCGGCGCCACTTTGATGACGCCGTTAACGCCTTCACTAAATACCTTCATATTGCGCCGAAACGCCGTTTGCTCGCTACGCACAGCGGTGAACCAAATATCGGGTGCCACAGCCTGCATGGCGCGTGAAAAAGGTTCTAGTTTAAATTGCTCAGTAAACGCGGCATGCCGCTCTTCATCAATGCTCGGAATACCGCCGAGCGCCGCGTCTTGACGCGCGGCGGATACTTTCGGTGTATACACATCAATATTTAAATTCAATCGGTCAATTAGGCTCTGCGCGACTGTATAGGTTGCTCGCGTGTTGTATCCAGAATCAATCCAAATAACAGAAATAGTTGGGTTGGCTTGTGTCACCATATGCAGAATTACCGCCTCATGAGGACCAAAGTTGGTCGTGACAATTGGTTTATTTGCCTGCTCAAGTGCCCAGTTAATGATGCTCTGTGGGCTTGATTGACCGAACTCGAGGTTTGCTTTATCCAAATCTAGCATGACTTCATTTTTTCCCAGAACCTGTGAAATTTCGTCTTGTTTATTTATTCATTTTGTCGAGTATAGAAGACATTTTTCCCATAACAGCGGTCGCTCCAGATTGGCTCCAGCCACCATCAACCGGCAGAATAGCACCGGAAATGTAAGCGGCGGCGTCACTCGCAAGCAAGCCTGCTGCGTTGGCAACATCGTCTACGCTACCAAGGCGTCCCAGCGGCACAGAATGCCCGACCGCTTTTTGTAAATCTGGTGTTGGAGCGAGTCTATCCATGCCTTCGGTGTCACCAATTGGACCGGGCACGATTGAGTTCAGTCGAATGCCTGCGCTTCCCCATTCCATACACAATGTTCTTGTCACCATATCGACGCCGGCCTTCGCAGCACAAACATGAGCTTGATGCTCCATGGGTAAAAAGGCCTGTGGTGCAGAAATATTGATAACACTTGCACCGGGTTTGGTGAGATGCTGAAAGCAGGCTTTCATCACATGAAAGGTGCCTAACAAGTCGATTTCAATAACCGAACGAATTGCGTTGGCAGACATGTCATTGACGCGCGCGGGAAAGTTTCCTGCTGCGCCTGAAATAAGCACGTCGATAGATCCGCCAAGGTACTCCGCCGCTTTATCGAACCCAGTAACAACTTCATCATAATTCCGAACATCCAGCGCAATACCATTCGCTTTCGCACCAAGCTCGGTTAAGGTTTGCACTGCTTTGTCTACTTTGTCTTGTTTGCGAGAGGCAACCACCACATTTGCGCCCCAGCGAGCGAAACCGCAGGCAATGCCAAAGTTGATTCCGCTGGTACCGCCGACAACAAATACGTTTTTATCTTTAAAATTAAATTCAATACTCATAGGGAGGGCTCTCGTTTGGGGATTTTTAATAAAATAAGAAGATAATAATGCCGTAAAATTTAAATATTGTAAACGAGAAGCATTATCACTTGAGTGGTTCGGTACAGTGGGTTTTTTGCAAAGCTGATGCGTCTCTGAATCTTTGATTCAAACGTCAACAAGATTTCCAATTAAAATTAGAACAGCTAGCTCTAAAAACTTTTCAAAACCTTGGTAAATTGTAGCCGATAAATAGACTATCTCTTTTCGCTGGGGTTAAGTTGGTGGGTGCAGAAAAACGGAATTGAATCGATAGCATTAAAATAAATTTAAGTAATTTGATCTCGCTCAATCGGTTGCCGGGTTTGCCTCGACTTTTGGACGTAACAGACTTTCTCAGAGGGCATAAGACTATCTGCATTTTCCTAAAATAATGTGGGACAAGTTCCAAACGCATGCACAACAGCGCAGGATACATTGACTTTAGTTAATAATTATTGTTATATAAAAATATATTTATAAAACTATTTGGTATTTACATGGAGGTTTCGCCGTGAATAGGCTGGCTTTATTCCTTTCTGCGTGTCTGTTTTTTTTCGTCTCTCAGCTGAGTTTAGCAATCGAAATTATTCCCGATTACTATGAGCAAGCTGGTCCAAATCCTTATTCTAGTGCCGTAGATCAGGGTGCAAACGAAAGTATTGATCCGTTTTCTGGTCAGCTTTCTCTTTCGTATACCGATATATTTCTGCCTGGTAACGGTGGGATGGACATCTCAGTCGCTCGAACTTATACGTCACTTCAAAGGGATGTTGAATTTTGGGACCGACTGTCTTTTCTCGGATCCGGCTGGCAAATGCATATGGGGCGACTGATAACACGCACACTTGTCCCTTTCTGCACGCATCATATTGGTGCTTTGGATTCATCGCTCAACAATCCAGTTTATGAACTTCCCTCCGGTGCGCGGAAAATGTTTTTCGATGCCACACCCGCTAGTCATTATTGGATTAGTAAGGATCGTTGGAAAGGCGATTGTGAAACCGTGGGTGATAAGACGATTTATATCCTCACTGCGCCAAATGGTTATAGGTATACCATGGATTACAGACGTGATATTGATGTCGAGGGTTTGAGCGTCTATTACGTGACGAAAATAGAAGACTTAAATGGAAATTACATTGATATAACGTACCTTCCGGGTGGCACGGTTAAAGGCCTTGCACTTATTAGTGAAATCAGAGGGTTCGATGCAGGCAGTAGCAATGATGACGGTCGTTTGGTCCGATTTGCTTATGAAAATCCAAACGGTGGAACGCCATTACTAACCTCAATAGAGGCAGATGGAAAATCATGGCAGTATGTTCATGAGACCATACCAGGAGTGGCTTATGATAAACACCTTACAAGCGTGATAAGGCCAGACGATACCTCCTATGATTATACATACTATGACAACTCCCCAAACTATGGGAAACGCGCTTTAAAAACTGCTAACTCTGCTTTTGGTGTTACCACTGAATACACATATAAAAGCATGGACTTTGACGCCGGTTTTCCCGGAACACTTAATACAGTTGTTGCTTCAAAAAGAACCTCAGGCAGGGGCGTTGCTGACGGGAGCTGGTATTACGACTATACGGTAAGTGAAGAGCATGACGAAACAACCGTAACGTCGCCATCGGGAACTTATCGATATAGAAACGTAGGCATAATGAGAGCGAGAAAATTAAACGTTCTGTACGCCATTGGTCTACCCCTACAAGAACGGGTTTATGACGCAAATGACAAAGTAGTTAAAGAAACAAATAATCAATGGGCCCCACAAGAAATTTCACATGAAAATTATTTCCGCTCCTCACGTTTTGGTGAAACGGCTTTGCAAACCTCTGCGCCGTTACTCCTTGGCACAGAAACAGTTCTGGATGGAAATATATATACAACAAGCTTTGTACCTGATGGGCAAGATTACTTAAGTTATTTCGATAAATTTGGGAACCCACTTCAACAAGAGGAGGCCGGCTCCTACTATAAAAAAACCTCATTTACTTACCACCATAATACTTATGGTGAGAATCTGTGGTTGGTTAATACTGTCAAAGATATGGTCATTCATAATGCAGGAAATGATAGTCAAAATGACACCTTGGTTGATCACGCTACCGTGCAAACTTTCGATACTAATGGACGTCTCGAAACAGCGACGGTAAACGGTGTCAATACGACCTTTACCTACCACTTGACAGGTGATCTTCACACGGCGACCGATGCCTTGGGTTTCACCACGACATATTTAGATTACTTTCGTGGTACACCTCGTTCAGAGGCCCGCCAGGTGTCCGAGACAGAAAGTGTATACAGGTCGAGAGTTTTGAATGATACCGGTACTGTCAGAAGCGAAACCGACGAAGTGCTGCGGACAAAACAATATACTTACGATGAGTTAAATCGCTTGGCTTCAATAACGTTACCATCGGGTTCGCCGGTGACAATCTCGTATGCTAAGAATTATCGGAAACTTCTTTCGAAAACGCTCAGTCGCGGTTCGTTGCGTATAGAGGAAACATTTAATGGCGTCGGAAGTGTGACATGCACAAATTACACGGATTTAGCAACAGGAGAACAGCTCCAGAAAAAAACAGACTATAACGCCCTAAATCAGGCAGTTTTTTCGTCCTATATTTCTCGCACCGGATGCTTGAAGTTTGGTGATGGGATAACTCATGAATATGATGTCGTTGGTCGCCTCAGGAAGACAACCTTCCCTGACGGAGCGCAACGAAAAACCGAGTATACGACGCCATTTACAATTGAAAAAACCGACGAGCGAGGTTTCAAAACGACTGCGGTAATGCAAGTGTTTGCTGAGCCCTCCTCGGCTATACCCGTTTACATAGAAGGCCCTGAACAAACACGCACAGTGATTGCCCGCGATTTGCTGGGTAACCAATTAAGTGTTTGGCAAGGAAATCAGCGCGGAATTGGCGAACAAAGCTCTTATTTTTATGACAGCCGCTTTCATCTAGTTGAACAATTCAATCCAGAAATGGGCTCAACCAAATATTATGAAAGAGATGCGCTAGGTCAACTTTTAAATTGGCGCGTAGAGCTCGGTTCTCAACGTAAAAATGGTGCGGCCTATTCTTATGATGGCCTAGGTCGCGTCACCATGGTTGATTTGAATGACAATTCCTCTGTTGATGAGGCCTATCAATACTACGATGACAGTAGTTTGAAACGAGCATCCAGATTGGCTGTGTCGAGAGCTTACACGTACGACGAGAACGGAAATGTTGATGCTGTTATCATTGACACCGATTCGGTAAATCGATTTACGTTAGATTACGACTACAACGAATTAGATTACCTTTCTTCCATTACGTACCCATCTGGTCGGGTTGTTGATTACGTGCCGGATTCATTTGGACGCGCGACGCAAGTTGGTGATTACGTTGATCATGTTTCCTATGATGCGAACGGTCAGCTAGATTCTTATACCTATAGAAACGGTGCTCAGACGTATTACTCTTATAATGCGGAAAGGCGCTTTCTAGATACGATTTCAGTCAATGCGAATACGAGTGTCGTTGACAAACAATATCACCACGACATCGCTGGAAATATTTTAGCGATTGATGATCTTTTAACCGATGCCAATAGCTTAGCGCTGGCTCGCTATGATGGCCTTGGGCGTCTTAATATAGCGGTGGGCGCTTGGGGCGAGGCTTCCTATGAATATGACTACAACGGTAACATAATAAGCTCAGTAGTTGGGGACTTTAAAAGAGATTTTAATTATTGGGAAGGACGTAAACTAGCCTCATACAAGGAAAATGGAGCGGAAACCAATTTTTACTATGATATTTTTGGGAGTGTCACCAAATATTCAGGTGCCCGTGACATCAGATTAAATCGACACCCAGATTCACTAGTGCATACACTTATTAAAGATGGGGCTGCACAAACTAATTTTTATGACACGGAAAAACGTCGCGCAAAAAAGGATGATTCAGTTCTCCCGTTACATTATATCTGGGGTGAAGATGACGCCCTGTTAGCAAGTTTTCATGCGTCAGATATGTATGAGGAACATATATACTTAGGCAGGAACCGGGTTGCGACCGCTGAAAAAAATATGCGACCAAAGGTTGAGCTACCCGACACCTTTAATGCTTTGGAGCTAACCGAAATCGCTATCGAAGCGGATGTGACAGGCATTTCGAACGCGATATCACCAAGTTACGCGTGGTCGCAGATTAGTGGGCCAGGTGTCGCGCTTGTCAATGCTGATACGACGACAGTTATAGTTGACTTACCCGCGCGCTCTGAGGGTAGTAAAGTTGTTCTTGAATTTAAGATGACTACGCCTTTTGGCGATATACGAGAACAAGTAGAAATAGATATCTCGTATACGGATACGGATGAAGACCAATTATCTGACCAATTTGAATTGCATTACTTTGGCAATTTATCGGCAGCGCCCGGTAGTGATGCCGACGGGGATGGTTTTAGCAACTTTGATGAATTTGAGAATGGAACAGACCCTACTGTGGCGCAGGCACCAAAGACGGTAACAGGCTTGACTGCCGATGTCGGCACAGACCAAGTGAAAGTAAGTTGGAATAACTCAGAACGCGCTACATCGTACAACTTGTATTGGAGTTTCTCACCAATTACGAGTATCACCGCCGCTAATAAAATCACGGGCGTTTCCCCAGGTTTTGTTCATGAGGGTCTTGAAACGCGTACCATTTTTTATCGCGTGACCGCCGCTAACACGGTTGAGTCGATACCATCTGATGAGTTAACTGCATTCCCATCGATTGGGTCATGGACAAATATTTCGAGTGCGTTATCAGGCTTTGATGTTGAGAATATACTCGCCGTTGATAGTCCAGCACCAAACCACTATGGCGTGATTTTCAATACAAATCGAAATCAGATAGCACCGCCTACTAGAGGTTATGTAACCTCGGCGATATTGAACAACGCTGATTACGTAAGTTTGTCTGAGTTGTTGATTCGCTATGGCACCGGTTTCGGTTCTGACGGCAGTTGTAATATGGTTTATGCCCCCACATCGAACCTGCCCGGTGCCTTAACGACTGATTTGGGCTCAACGCTCCAGTTGGATGTTGATCGAACACAGTGTAGCACGAGCGATATAAATGAGTTCGGCACTTCATTGGGCAGCAACGGCACGATTGGTTATACCCCACAGACCATTCTTGGCGACTCTCATGTGTATTTCGTGGAATATTCGAATACAACAGGCTGGGCTACGCCGAAATACCTAGGATCTGGCAACTATGGCATAGATGCCAAACTATCATATGGAGGAACAAACGAGGCGTTGATTGGCGTTAGATACGCAGATAGCGATTTGTTGGATATTTTTTATTCTGACAATGATGGCACAGTTACGCGCGAGATGACGTTAAACAATAAATCGATTGGCAACGATTTTATCAGTTATGACCCCAATCTTTTTGACCTCTCGTTAGATGCTAATGGGGAGGGCGCTGTGCTGTGGTTTGGCCCTGATGAAGCGAATCCTTATGGTGATGGCGTCTTCCTACATGAGTTAGAGGCAAGTGGCACTTGGAGTGAACGTCTTAACCTTCGTCCATCCGATGTCAATTTGCGCACAGTTATCCATGCTCAGATTCATAAAACTGGTGCTGAAGGTGTTTTAAGCTTTTCGGGTTGCAGCAATTGGGGCGCGGATTGTGCGCAACATCTAACTTATAAACAAGGCGCACTCGGCTGGGTGACTCCATTAGAAAGGTCGATGAATCAGTCAGCTAATGAGGGCAACTGGGCTGATGATTTTGTCGATTTTTGTGGTTATTCGAGTAACTTTAATAACAAAATGTTTGTTTGTAATAAGCCCGCGTACGACTGGTACATAACATATGCCCCCAGCAGTTACGCTAGATCCTTTGATTCGCTTGCTAGTCATTTAGCATTTAGTGCAAGCGAGGATCAAATAATGCTATCGGATGGATCTATTATTCAAGAGCCACCGAGATCCGACGCTGTTTTGTTAGGTCAGAATTATGCGCTCTTGCACGGTTATGAAGAACTATCGTTGTTCACGAACTCCTTGGATACAATCGTAACTGACGATGGTTATGGCTATCTAAAGAGGGGTTATGCAGCAATCGGTGCAAACGGGCAAGCGTTGGTCGCAACAGCGGAAAATGAGCAGATCATAGTTAAGCAGTTTCAACCTATGTCATCAGAATTAGGATTATCAATTGAGGTTGAAAACCATGTTATTGCGGTCAGTAATTCAACTTTTACAATTCCAGCAACTGCCTCTGAAACCGCTCCGATAGTATGGTCCCAAGTGAGTGGTCCAGCCGTAAGCTTCACAGATTTGGGTGAGGGTGCGGTTCAAATTGATGCGCCGAATGTTTCAAAAGTCGAGAACCTTGTATTTAGAGTTCAAGCAGGCAGTGGGGTTAATCAGGTTCAGAAAGAGGTTACAGTTTTAGTCGAACCGGCGACGCTGCCTATCCCGCGTCTAACATGTCGTGATAATTGTTATATCGTAAGCCCTGAACATTCTGAGAGCCCGAGCCATCAAGCGCTGAGTTATACCTCAACTACTACCATCACAGGTTCGCAATATGGTGATAGACATTCACGTTATGAGGAACTGGTAGGTAGCCCAGAAGAGCTTGTGATCACTGACGCATCAGGGATAGAGGCCGGTCTCACGACGGCTGAGCCATTGATTTTCCCTGCCCATGACCCAGGTGGCGAGGACATTAAGAGTATTCGTGTATTTGCATCGAAGAGGCAGCGTATTTACCCGGGTGAGTCCATTGATTTACACCCAGTTGTGACCAAGTCATCCGACTTCGATGTGGATACCAGATGGGACCAAGTCAAAGGCGTTCCTGTGTCGCAAACTTCATTGGCTGAAAATGGTTTGCAGGTATCCGTGCCTGCAAATGCAGAACCGCAAACATTAAGGTTTAGGTTTAAAGCAAAGGCAGCATCGACAGCAGAACAAATAGATCGGCTACTAGATCAATATGGTGGAGGAGGCTACGGGCATTTTTTGCGGCCACTTCATTATGATTTTGTAGATGTAGAGGTTATCGATCCGGCGACTGGACCTATTGCCTATGCGGGCCCCAATGTTTCAGTGGATGAAGGCACTGCACATACGCTCTCAGCGCTGGGTAGCCGGTCAGCAACCAATTCTTCGCTTACATATAGCTGGGAACAAATTGAGGGGCCATCGGTTGATATGGATGTAACCTCAGGTCCGACCGTGACCTTTGTTGTACCAGAGGTGGAGACTTATGAGATTTTGCGTTTTAGGCTAACGGTCTCAGACGAGCAAGGGCGTATTGATCAGGATACGGCGACTGTTACCGCCCAGTATAAGAATGCACCACCGGTCGTTAAGTTATATTCGACTTTAGAAATCTATGAGGGCGAACTTTTTGATATCTTTTTGGCAGCGCCAGAGGATGAAGTGGCGGTCTTCTATGATGGCTATGATTATGGCCTAGCGCAGATATCAGGTCCGCAGGCCATCCGCCGGTCTTGCGTATTTAACGGCTGTCAGAACGGCCGCACCTATGAAGCACCAGAAGTCGATTCTGCGCAGGCGATGGTATTCGAACGTCGGGCATATGACACACGCGGATTAGAAGCGGTCGAACAAATTACAGTGTATGTGCTGGATGAAGCGGATCCGAGTATGTTTGAGG
>CAJWAD010000067.1 GCA_913020245.1 uncultured Oleiphilus sp. | reverse complement strand
GGTGCGGTTGCCGCAACAGAAAAACTGTACCATTCTCAAGCAGAACCTCACTAAGCCGAAGCAAAACACAACCTTGTAACAATGGAAGCCGCGCAATTCCTTTGCGCTTTTCTTATTCCCTCACACTTAAACTGGTACCTATTTTGCTGGTACCACCATACCTTAAAAATTTCGTCGAATTTCTGACAAAGCGGCAGCAATCTGCCCCTGTTAAGAGAACGTGGTATGGAAAATATAAACGCTTCAAAATCAGTCGCCGACCTACTAGGCTCTCAACTCAAGCAAGCTTTTGCACAAACTTTTTCAAAAAAAGAGGTAAGCGATGCTTCTTTGAATTTAAAAGAAGAAACGCCTCTTGCTCCAAATTCTGAAAAAAATGACAAAACGCGTGAGTTATTGAAGCAGCGCGCGGAACAAAGCTTTAGAAAAGTTGAGGTTAATGAGCTGAAATCTACGATTGGTGGAGACCAGCAGTTTTTAAAAACCACCCTTAAAAACAAACTAATGGAATATGGCGTACATCCAAACACCCGAATCAGTTTAAGTAAAGACGTGTCGGGTGACCTAAAAGTGAACGGCCCCATGCTAAAAAGTGAGTTGGAAAAAATCAATCAAGATCTCAATAATGATGCGAACCTAAAGTCAGCATTTCAAAGAGTGAGTCAACATGAACCAACACTCTCCTATGTTAGCAACGTGGTAAAGCTTTCCCAAGCTTACGGTGCGAACAATAATTTATTTAATAGCCTGATAAGCGAGGATACTAATTACAATAAACTGAGTGACATTAGCCACCGTTATGAAAGCATGAGAACTCACAATAAAGAAACCGCGCCACAACTTGAAACAGGATTTGAATTCAAGCTTTAGCGAAAAGCTGAAACATCCCCGCACCCTTCGCGAAGAATCTTCACTGTATCCTCACTTAAGTCAATCACCGAGGTTGGTTCGAAGCCACAAAAACCGCCGTCAACAATCAAATCTAAGTGGTGCTCTAACGTCACCCGAAACTCATAAGGGTCTGTCAATGGCAGCTCATCGCCAGGTAAAATTAAAGACGCACTCATAATGGGATGACCAAGCTCCTCTAGCAATGCCAAGGCAATTTTATTATCAGGTATACGGATACCAATCTGGCGACGTTTCGCATGCATCAAACGCCTTGGCACTTCGCTGGTCGCGCGCAAAATAAAGGTATAAGGCCCAGGTGTGTGGGCTTTTATCTGCCTATATTGAATATTATTCAGCTTCGCATAAAGAGCGATATCGGAAAGATCTCGACATACTAGCGTGAAATTGTGCTTATCAGTCAGCTGCCGAATTTGTCTAATTTTGTCCGCACCTGCCTTGTTACCAATATCGCAGCCAAGGGCATAAGCCGAATCACTTGGATAAGCAATAACGCCGCCTTGCCGCACAATTTCAACGGCCTGACGAATCAGTCTGGGCTGTGGATTATCCGGGTGAATCTGAAAAAACTGACTCATAGATCACTATCCTAACTTCATACCCATGCGAAAAAAATATTTACCCATGTTTCGAACCGCCCAAACAATTTGGTGATGACGGTACGTGCTCGTTATGCGTAGCCCATTCTTCGACTGTATATAAGTGTAATGCTAACGCGTGCAAACCCTCCTCCATTATTGGATTAGTTAAGGCATATACTTTCTGATGCCTAGCGACTTTACGAACACCGTCAAAATCATTAGATACTAGCACCAGCTTAAAGTGAGTTTCCGAATTTTCTGGCACACTATGCATATAACTTTCGTTCTCTAACACAATATGCTTTATCGAGAAGTTTTCTTCCAACAAGCGTTGTATTTTTTGCTGCCTAATCATGGGTAAGCCCTTTATTAGCCCAGTTAATTCGGGCAGATAGTAATGAACTTAGGCGCTAAATACCAATCTACATGGAAATCAAAGCAGTCGTTAATTAAGCTTTGAGTGTTATTGCGCTCACATAATGTAATACGCCTTTACAAAGCCTGACACTCTTGCACATGTATAAGCTCTAAATATGTGTCAGAGTAGAAATCAATAGTCGGCAAATCCGAAAAACCATCTACACTAAGTAGCAAAGTAAAAAGAAAATATTGAAAATAGAGCAAAACAGCACTTACGCTAACTTGCTCATGCTACGTATCTGGGGTTACGGAATGAAGATTGCCTTATTAGAGGACGAAATTGAACAAGCGAGAAATCTGGTTGAGCTACTAAAACAGCATGACCACTCGTGTGAGCACTTTGAAAATGGAAAATCATTTTTGTATGCAGTGTTACATAATAGCTTCGATCTTTTAATTCTAGACTGGCAGCTTCCCGACATAGAAGGAACCGAAGTATTAAAACAATTAAGAGCGGAACTCAATTGGCGAGTCCCCGTTTTATTTTTAACACAACGTGATAGTGAGAGCGACATTATTACTGCTCTCGATGCGGGTGCAGACGACTACCTTGTCAAACCAGCGCGCCCGGGTGAGCTAACAGCACGCATTAACGCACTCAGCCGCAGAACCGGCTCAGAAACTAGCGAACAAGAGGCATTGGAAATTGGGCCGTACAAAATTGACTTAGGTAAACGAGCAATCATAGCGTTTTCTGAAGAGGTATCACTGACAGACAAAGATTTCGATCTGGCCGTTTTCATGTTCCAAAACGTTGGCCGCCTGCTATCACGGGACTTTTTGTTAGAGAGAGTTTGGGGAATTTCCTCAAATATAAACACGCGGACAGTGGACACGCATGTTAGTCGTTTACGAAGAAAGCTGAATATTAAACCGGAAAATGGGTTTCGTATTAAAACGATCTATCAACATGGTTACCGTTTAGAACGTGTGAGTGATTAATCATTAATGCTTCGTGATCTTCGTCCGCTTTTGACAAGATACGCGGGCGGAGACAGACGTACAATGAATATGGTCAAAAATCGAGCACAAGACATTCTTTTGACGGTAGCTCTGCTTATTTGGTCCCTTATATTTTCGACCAACGTCCTCTCTCAATCACCTTCAATAGAAAAACAAAACCCTCAGGCTTCTGATTGGCATTATACACTCCGCCCAAATGACAAATTTAAATCGGTTGCCAGTCGCCTGCTCAATAACAAGCACAATTGGGAAGAACTAGCGCTCTATAACCGCATTGACGATGCAAATGTTTTACGCACCGGCTCTATCCTCAAAATTCCGCTTGCTTGGCTAAATAAACAACCACGTCCCGTTACCACAAATACTGTGAAAGGCGATGTATTTATTAAACGTGGCCAGACTACACATTACGAAAAACTCAAAGCAGATATGAAAATCAACGTCGGCGATACACTCATCAGCCGAAACGGTTCCGCGGAGCTTGAATTCGCAGACCAATCAACCTTAGAGCTCAATGCTCACTCTTTGCTAACATTCAACAAAATTAGCTATCATGGGGACGCTGGCATGGTGGACACGCGCATGCGTTTGGTGAAGGGTGGTTTACGCACTAAAGTAAGCCCATTGGTTAAAGGCGCCCGTTATGAAATCAATACTCCATCAGCCGTCGCAGCCGTTCGCGGTACAGAATTCCGTTTGCGTACAAATGTTGATGGGACGACGCTTGAGGTACTAGAGGGTAAAGTGAATTTCACTTATGCATACGGTTCAGAGTTAATCGAGCAGGGGCAAGGTGCGCGGGTCTTTGCCCAACGCGCAGGGTTAGAAAAGAAAAACCTCTATATTCCAACCAATCTAAACTCCACGTCAACCACTCGTATCATCGACGAACAAGAGGATTCATCTCTTGCTTGGCAAGGTATACCAGTACCCATTATTCCCCCCGAAACGAAAGGTAACAATCAGCGTCCAAATCAAACACTTACAAATAATAGTCAGAACGCTAACCTAGCGCTGCGTGATACAAACTCAGATTACGACAATCCGATTTTAAAAAATCGAAAAGATGAACGCTTGTCTGCCCCAACGCTGGCCCTGCCTTTACCAGGTAGTATACTTGATTCAATAAGCGCGCAATTTTCGTGGAATAGAACGCAGGAAAGTCAAAAAGTTAAACTACAGCTTGCCGGTGACGAAGCGTTTAAAAATATCGTGAGAGAAACCGACTGGTCTGTGAATGATAGCCAAACCCTAGGTGAAGATTTAGTGCCAGGAAACTATTATTGGCGAGTGAAAACGCGTGATCAAGATATGGTCGAGACCTTTTCTAAGTCTCGTAATGTGACAATCCGAGGCTTGTTGGAATCGGTCAATATATTGAGCGTTAATTACATTAATAATCAAGTCGGTATTTTTTGGCATAGCATTGATAATGTGGATGGCTACACCTTACAAATTGCTGATAATGAGAACTTCTTAAGCATCTTAAAAGAAGAAACGTTATCTAAAACAAGTGCTTACTTGAAGCTTCCCAAGGGACAGCGCTATTATGCACGCGTAAAAGGGCTTAATAGCTCGTTCTATAATTCTAACTTCGGTCCGATCAAGGAGCTTTATGTTGAAATGGACTAATGAGCAGCTATTTTCACCACCATCCAGTAGCATGAATGTTAAACTAAATAGTTTATTGTCGATAACACGATTTTTCGGGATATATGTCTAAGCGACCTCAGCACGATCTGCATCCATACGAGCAACATATTCTCACTATTGCACTCATATTGATTACGGCCCTTCTCGTTTACACACAGCTGGCGAAAAGGCTTGATCTATTAACATATGATGCCTTTGCCAATGCAACGACTGCGGCACTTGAACCCGACACTATTATTATTTCGATTGATGAGAAAAGCCTCAACAGTATTGGACAATGGCCGTGGCGCAGAGCAATTCACGCACAATTAATAGACAAACTGCGCGAATATAAAACATCACTTATCGCGTTTGATATTCTTTTTACTGAACCGGACACGCTCCATCCCGACGATGATGCGATTCTGGCACGCGCGATCCAACGCGCGGGCAACGTTGTTTTACCCCTGCATATTAACCCGCTCAGCTATGATAAGACCCTTTCCGAAATACTCCCATTACCAGAACTAACAAATGCAGTGCGAGCCCTCGGGCATGTCCACGTCGAACTCGATGAAGATGGTCTGGCGCGAGGCATTCATCTAAATGCGGGGGTAGGAGACAATTATTGGTCATCATTGTCTCTAGCAATGGCGTTAGAGGTAAACCCTATGATTGAATACCTCAAGCAGATAAAAGACCAAACCGGAGCACCCTATATCTCCGTCAATTCTGAATACCGTTTAATTCCGTTTGCAGGCCCACGAGGCAGCTATCCGACCTACAGTTTCCTTGACGTCATGGCGAACAAGGTACCAGCCGATATTTTCCGCAATAAAATCGTGTTGATAGGTGCCACGGCAGCGGGGCTTGGCGACATAATTCCCACACCGTTCTCTCATTTAAATAGCCCTATGTCAGGCGTCGAAATTCATGCGAATGCGTTTGCTTCGATCATGGCACAAAATAGTATAAAGCCGGTAGACATTCGTTGGGCTTACCTGCTCACTATCGCTTTTATACTTATACCTATACTTATGTTTCCACGGCTCACGCCAACATTAGTGATGCCAAGCACCCTATTACTCGTGGCTGCGATTCTCGGTTTCAGTTTTGTGTTGTTGGCATACGATCGCACTTGGTTCCCACCAATAAACAGCATATTAGGTATCATGCTCGCCTACCCCTTCTGGAGCTGGCAGAGGATGCGTCATCTCAACAGATTCTTCAAAGTAGAACTCGAGCGCTTGAACAAAGAGCCTGATTTGAGTTTCCGTAAACTCAATCAACACAGTTTAGAAAAAATATTTCTATCACTTATACCCTTATTAAAGCCCAAAGCCTACGCGTTCATCCAAAATGACCAAGTACTTCATGCCTACGAGCAGGAGGCAATGCCGACATTAACAGTCCAAGACCACGGTGTTTGGTTTCATGATCATGAGTGCAGTTGGATCAAACTCGAATATGGCCCTAATCGCTTTAAAATTGGTATGTCCTGGGCGGAGCATGGCGGACGTCGCCAAGTTAAAGAGTTTCTCGATAAGTTAGATTTAGATCATTCCGCGGACGAAAAGAAGGCACATTACGAACAAATTTCGATGCGTATTGATCAAGTCAGATCTGCTATCACCGCCATGCAAGATATGCGCATTTTCATCTCAAGAGGCTTTGAAGAAATGCCTGGCGCTGTAATTGTTACCGACCCTATTGGTTTAATCGTTTATGCAAACACCCGCGCCACTAATTGGTTACAACAGAGCGAAACAGGGCTAATTTCGAATTCAATTACTAAGGTGTTTGCTGACATAAGCAATCATAACGACAAACTCGACGAAGCCGCTGCTAACTGTCTTATTAACGGCAAGGGACAGTACTTTGAAATGTCGCTCGGCCAGAGGGATGTAATGGTGCATAGCTTACCGTTTGAAGTTGATCAAGACAGCGATGCAGGTTTGATGATCAGCATGTCAGACATTACTGAAATACGTCAAAAGCAGCGAGAAAAGAATCAACTTATTGACTTCTTATCACATGACTTACGTTCTCCATTGGTCTCACAACTCGCTATGCTTGAGGGCCTGAAGTCCGGCCGTATTGAATGGAACCAAGCGCTTATCCATGAGCTTTCAGGGCATGCGAAACGTAGCTTAAATCTTTCGGAGCAATTTCTACAAATCACACGAGCGGAGCAAGCAGTCGAAGAAGAGTTCTACACGTTTGAGGTGCTCAATGCGATTGAAAACGCGATTGATTCCGTTGACAGCCAAGCTCGTGCAAAAAATATCGCAATTGTCCTTAAAGGCGACGATGAGTGCTGGATGCAAGGTAATGCAGAGCTCGTTGAGCGCGCGCTGATAAACTTAATCAATAACGCCGTAAAGTACAGTGATAACGATCGCCAGATTAAAGTGTACCTCACACATACCGGTAGTGTGATAAAAATAAAGATTTCAGACCAAGGCTACGGCATCAACAAAGAGGAATTACCCTATATTTTTGATCGTTTTCGGCGTCAAAAAGTGTCCGAAACCAGTGGTAAGAAAGGTGCAGGGTTAGGGCTTAACTTTGTTAAAGTTGTAATCGACAAGCACAAAGGTGATATTCAGGTAACGAGCGAATTGACCCAGGGCTCTGAGTTCTGCGTATCATTCCCTGAAGTTGATGAACCCCAGTAACTTACTTTGACCCATTTAAGATTGAAACATCCAAGGCAAAAAATATGACTGCTCTCCCCTCTTTGAAATTATCCCTCTATTTAACGGGCGCTATGGCTTTCACCCTACTTTTGAGCGCTTGCTCCGGCACACGACCAATTACCATGGGCGACGCACGCACTAGCATAGACAGTTGCCCCGAGACACCAAATTGTGTCAGCAGTCTGTCCGACCCCACTGATGATGAGCACTTCATAAAGGCACTTGCTTCACCTGATGGCATCACCACCAATGCGCTACTTGCTCGTATTGCAAAACAAATCGACAAGGATCCAGACGCCGAATTAATTGTTAATACGCCGACCTACCTTTATGCCGAATATACGAGTGATTTAATGCAATTCATCGATGATGTCGAATTCCTCAGTGATACGGATTTAGGCATTGTTGAAGTACGCTCGGCCTCTCGCATTGGCCGCAGCGATTTCGGCGTTAATCGATCGCGCATCGAGATGATTAGACAGAGTGTAGACAAATAAATAGCAATTTCAGTCATACTAAAAATTTAAAGGGTCAAGAAAAGCAAGCGAGAAACACAATGACGAAACGCATATTATTTATCGGACTTGGCGTGATGGGTTATCATATGGCTGGTCATTTGAGTAAAACGCACCAAACCTTTGTCTACAACCGCAGCGTACAAAAGCGAGACGCGTGGTTGCAGAATTTCTCAGGTGAAGCGGTTGCAAACCTAACCCATTTACCTGATGACCTCGATGCAATTTTCACGTGTATTGGAAATGATGATGACCTCAGAGAGGTCTATCTTAGTAACAATGGTTTAGTGAGTCGAGCGAGTCCAGGCACCTTATTTGTGGACAACACGACTGCTTCCGCAGACGTAGCGAGGCTAATTTTTCAATCAGCGAAGGCGAATGGCCTCGGTTTTATCGATGCGCCTGTATCTGGCGGCGAACAGGGTGCGATCAATGGTCAGCTAACCATCATGTGTGGTGGAGATAAAGCGCATTTCCGTATAGCCGAACCACTTCTGAACTGCTTTGCAAAATCTGTAAAACTACTCGGCGAGAGTGGTGCGGGCCAACTTACAAAAATGTGTAATCAAATCGCAATCGCAGGTCTCGTTCAAGGCTTATCAGAATCAGTGCACTTTGCCGAACAAGCCGGCCTCAATCCGAAGCATGTTATTGATGTAATCTCGAAGGGTGCGGCTCAGTCGTGGCAGATGGAAAATCGTCATGAGACGATGATTGCCGGCGAATATGAACATGGTTTCGCGGTCGATTGGATGCGTAAGGACCTCGGTATTTGCCTCGATGAAGCACGCCGTATCTCAGCAAAGCTGCCGGTCACCGCTCTCGTAGACCAATTTTATGCTGATATTCAAGATATGGATGGTAACCGATGGGATACCTCTAGCTTACTAGAACGACTCCGAAAATAGCACGCGTAAAAATAAAGAAAAACCGACTATGAGTCGGTTTTTCTATTTCGCCTTGTCAAAGCACAAACGCTAAGCTTTCTGCTTTGCCTTCGGTTTGGCTTTAGATTTAGCTTTTGGTTTCGGTACTGTTTCTACCCACTTACTGCCTTGGTAGTAAGCAGTCCATCCCGTCGCTTTACCCTTATTTTCACTCATCACATACTGCTCTTTAGTCTTTCGACTATAGCGAACAATAGCTGCGTTGCCCTTATTGTCGGCGACCGGCGCATCAAAAAGAAAGGCATACTTCGGATCAATCTCTTCCTTATGAGGTAATAGCTCTGACACCAATGGCGCACGCGTCTCCCGATTCTTGGGAAATTTACTTGCCGCCAAAAACAGACCAGCCGCACCATCACGCAAAATGTACGTATCCTCGACTTTTTCACACACCAGCTCAGGCATCTGCACAGGATCCATCTTTGGCGGTGCAGGTTCTCCACTTCTAAGCAACTTCCGAGTGTTACTGCATGCATCGTTTGTACAACCGAAGTACTTCCCAAATCGACCTGTTTTGAGCTGCATTTCTGCACTACATTTGTCACAGTCAAGTATTGGGCCGTCATAGCCTTTAATCTTAAACTCACCCTGCTCTATTTCATAACCTGAGCAATCAGGGTTGTTACCGCAGACATGCAATTTGCGTTTTTCGTCTATCAGGTAGCTTTCCATCGCGGTTGAACAGATTGGGCATCGATGCTTTTGACGCAGAACTTTCGATTCACCCTCATCATCATCGGCGTTAGCAACTTCATCACCCGAAACGAGGTTAATTGTTGTCTTACACCGCTCTTTCGGCGGTAATGAGTATCCCGAGCAGCCTAAAAATACACCGGTACTCGCTGTACGAATCTGCATATTTCTGCCACAGGTTGGGCATGATATATCCGTTTCCACCGGATCGTTAGCTCGCATCCCATCATTTGCCGCTTCGGCTTTATCAAGCTGTACAACAAAACCTGAGTAGAATTGATTTAAAACGTCTTTCCACTCTTTCTGACCGACAGCAATTTCATCAAGCTGCTCTTCCATTTCCGCCGTGAAGCTATAATTCATTAATTCGGGGAATGACTCAGCAAGACGATCTGTAACAATATCGCCCATTTTTTCAGCATAAAACCGTCGATTCTCAACGCGTGCATAACCACGATCTTGAATGGTTGAAATAATTGCCGCATAGGTCGAGGGACGACCGATTCCACGTTTCTCTAGCTCCTTCACGAGAGCCGCCTCAGAATAACGGGGTGCTGGTTTAGTGAAATGTTGTTTGGGCTCAAGATCCTTCAGCGTAAGAGAATCGCCCACTTGAAAGTCAGGCAATAAAATATCATCGTCTTTCTTACTTGCAGACGGCAATACCGTCAAAAAGCCATCAAATTTCAAAACTCGGCCGCGTGTACGCAACACATACTCACCCGTTCGGACTTCTACAGACGAACTCAAAAATTGTGCATCCGTCATCTGACAAGCCACGAAGTTACGCCATATCAATTCATAAAGCCGCTCTGCGTCCCTCTCGAGGCCATTAATATTAACAGCTCGCACTGATACGTCTGACGGCCGAATCGCTTCGTGAGCTTCCTGTGCGCCGTCCTTACTACTATAGATGCGAGGGTTCTCTGGCACATACTTAGCGCCAAAGTTATCGGCAATATAATCGCGACAATTACCGACGGCCTCCATGCTTAAGTTAGTTGAATCCGTCCGCATGTAAGTGATGTAACCCGCCTCGTATAAACGCTGCGCTAACATCATCGTTTTCTTTACGCTAAAGCTCAGACGCGTGCTCGCCGCCTGTTGCAATGTAGAGGTAATAAATGGCGCGCTAGGTTTGGAACGTGTCGGCTTATCATCACGATTTGAAATTAAGAAACTATGATCTTTCAAAGCCGCCAAGTGTTTGCTTGTCTCTTGTTCTGAGACTGGGCGAAAATTTTCACCCTGATATTTAGACACTTGAAACCGCGCTTTAGATTTCGCATCTAGCGCTAATTGCGCGAATACTTCCCAGTACTCTTCGGGGGTAAAGGCTCGTATTTCGCGCTCACGCTCAACGATCAAGCGCACGGCGACTGATTGAACGCGACCCGCTGATAAGCCTCTGGCAATTTTTGCCCACAAGATAGGCGACACCATAAAACCGACCACCCGATCGAGAAATCGGCGCGCTTGTTGCGCATTTACGCGGCTTTGGTCGAGTTCATCAGGTTTTTTGAAAGCCGCTTGAATAGCTTTTTTAGTAATCTCATTAAAAACAACTCGACGATAGCGAGAATCATCACCACCAATGGCTTCTTTTAGGTGCCAAGCAATGGCTTCACCTTCTCTATCCAAATCCGTTGCAAGATAAATCGTATCGGCATTTTTCGCGAGTTTCTTAAGCTCGGCAACGACTTTTTCCTTACCGGGCAATACTTCATATTGCGCTTTCCAGCCTTTTTCTGGATCAACCCCCATGCGAGCGACGAGCTGCTGCTTTGATTTTTTCTTTTTGTACACAGCCTTTTCTTCAGCACCCATCTTGCGTGTCGCAGCGGCTTGCTTTGCTCTCTCAGCAGGCGTTGAAGTCGACCCACCCCCGGAAGTTGGGAGATCACGAATATGGCCGACACTGGATTTCACAATGAAATCCGAGCCCAGATATTTATTAATCGTCTTAGCCTTAGCCGGCGACTCGACAATAACGAGGGACTTTCCCATAAGACTCCAAACAGTTTATTCGTTGTTCTCGTTTAACAATTTTCTTTATCGCAAAAAACAGTCCAGCGATGTGCTCTTTCAGGTACGCCCGCTACTGAAGGAACCTTAACAGGCGAACATATATATTGATTTGTAGCTGAGCGGTCAAGCAATTGTAAAGATTTTTTTTGCGATACCTAAAAAATAAACGTCATAAAAGCGATCTTTTATAACGATTTCGCTTGAACCATGTGCCACTTTATATCAGGCAAAAAAAAGCACGGAATGACCGTGCTTTTCTCAAATCCTGGAACTGTTCATTTTGCTCGTTAAGCCCGCTTTTGACTGCAAAGAACGCCATAAAGCTTCATAGCTTTGGCTCTCAACAAATTTCAAGCACACTTAAATGTGGCAAAATAAAGGACACTAAATTACAAGCGTTCCCATACAGTTGAGATACCCTGACCTAACCCAATACACATCGTAGAGACGCCATATTTACCTTGGTTCTCTTCTAGCACATTAAGCAGAGTCGTCGAGATACGCGCACCTGAACAGCCCAGCGGATGCCCAAGAGCGATCGCTCCACCTTTCAGGTTCACTTTCTCATCTGCAACATTAAGCAACTTTAGGTCTTTCATTACCGGAAGAGATTGACCTGCGAATGCTTCGTTAAGCTCCCAGAAATCGATATCTTCAACGGTGAGACCAGCACGCTTGAGTGCCTTCTTAGTTGCTGGCACTGGCCCGTACCCCATAATAGCCGGATCACAACCTGCGACCGCCATCGAGACGATTCGAGCGCGAGGCTTCAAGCCAAGCTCTTCTGCTTTTTCTGCAGACATCAGCAGCATTGCCGCCGCACCATCAGTAAGCTGCGAAGACGTACCCGCTGTTACCGTACCACCTTTAGGGTTAAACGCAGGACGCAGTTGACCGAGTGATTCAACCGTTGTTTCTGGTCGGATCGTTTCGTCATTTTCGATTAACGTTTTAAAGCCATTATCATCATGACCCTCGATCGGGACAATTTCATTCTTGAATGTGCCGTCAACCGTCGCTTTCTGTGCAAGACGGTGCGAACGTGCACCAAACTCGTCTTGCATTTCACGTGAAATACCATGCATTTTCGCAAGCATTTCGGCCGTTAAACCCATCATATTCGACGCTTTCGCAGAATACTTCGATGCAGCAGGGTTGTGGTCAAAGCCTTCAGTCATTGGTACATGACCCATATGCTCAACACCACCGACGATGAACACATCACCGTTACCTGTTTGAATCGCCTGCGCCGCCGTATGAATTGCAGACATTGCTGAACCACATAGACGGTTAACTGTTTGAGCAGAAGACGTGTGTGGTAGACGAGTCAAAAGTGAAATTTGACGCGCTACGTTAAAGCCTTGCTCTTTCGTTTGGTTTACACAACCCCAGATCACGTCTTCGACGTCATTAGGATTAACATTTTCGTTACGATCAAAAATAGCTTCTATCAACGCAGCTGAAAGAGTTTCAGCACGTACGTTGCGGAAACAGCCATTTTTAGCACGACCCATCGGGGTACGTACCGCATCGATTACGACGACATCTTTTGGATTAAGACTCATAGATATTCTCCGTTCGATTCTGTTTCAGCAATTAGCCGAAAAACTTCTTGCCAGTTTTAGCCATTTCTCTCATACCCGCTGTTGGGGTGTAAAGAGCACCTAGATCCGTATACTTATCTGCGATCTTGTTAAATTCTTCAATGCCGATAGAATCTATGTATCGCAGTGCACCGCCACGGAATGGTGGGAAACCGATACCAAAAATGAGACCCATATCTGCTTCTGCAGCAGTCTCAACAATGCCGTCTTCAAGACAACGAACCGTTTCGATACACAAAGGCACCATCATACGTTCAATGATCGCATCATCCGTAAACTCGGTGCTGCCTTCAATAACAGGCTTCAGCAAGTCATACGTGCCCGCGTCTTTGACCTTTTTCTGCTTTCCTTTCCGATCGAGCTCGTAAGTGTAAAACCCTTTATCGGTTTTCTGACCATAACGGCCTTCTTCAAACATCACATCAATAGCGGTGCGGAACTCATGCTTCATTCGATCAGGGAATCCATCAGCCATCACCTCACCGGCGTGTTTGCCCGTATCCATGCCCACCACGTCAAGCAGATAAGCAGGACCCATTGGCCAGCCAAACTTCTCCATGACTTTATCAACATGCTGAAAATCAGCACCGTCTCGGACAAGTGCACAAAAGCCACCGAAGTATGGGAATAGAATACGATTGACCAAAAAGCCTGGGCA
>CAJWAD010000066.1 GCA_913020245.1 uncultured Oleiphilus sp. | reverse complement strand
ATGATGGGGTCCCTAGTTCGAATCTAGGTGTAGCCACCACTTATTTAAAGGCTTAGTTCGTTGAACTAGGCCTTTTTATTTTGCTCGTGCTCGAAACTACCCTTCAACGAATTAGCGATAGCAAGAAAACACTTTTTTATTCTGTTATCGCTTAAACTGACTGACCAACGCATTATTACTCTGCTTGCCACTACCGCTGGCAATAGCGCTGCGTTGCAATACGCAGCAATCCTGCTGAGACGATGCAAACGGCTATTAAGCATATAATTAAAGCTAAAACGCCTACTCGGTCTATGACATAAGCAAAGCTTATCGGTGCGAGCGCCGTCAAAAAAAGCCTGTATTTGTTCATACGGCCTGTAATTTTGCCATAGCCGGAAACCCCAAAAAATTGCAGGGGAAGTGCTCCACGTACAATATTTGTAAGTCCTTGACCGATCCCGAAGAAGATCGCAAACAATAAAGCACTTAATGGCGTAATTGCTTGAGTGGCTATCAAAAACATCAAACCAATCGTCATTGCGCTAATTGAGATAAGACCCACGTGATATGCGGTAATATATCGGGTAAGAAACATGTCTGTGAGCCGCGAGATTACCTGAAATGGCCCAATCAAAGCGCCAGCAATGATAGCAATGCGTTCGGACACATGTAAGTGATCAAAAATGACGAATAAGTGTATTTGTAAACCCACTACCGTAAAGGCAGCCAAGCCTAATGCGACGGCAATCAAGACTTCAGTTACTCGATCCCTTCCTACACCTATGTCATGCGTTACTTGCGAATCGGGTTTATGCCGATACTTGTGGCTGACTATCGGTTTTACGACTAGCCAGTGAATAGGCAGGCAGACACATATATGCAACAGCGCCATACAAACATAGACACCACGCCAATCTGTATATTTCAGAAGCTCTGAAATAAGTGGCCAAGCTATCGTTGACGCAAAGCCTGCAATCAAGGTGATTTGGGATATTGCTTTTCGGGCCTCTTGACCCATTGATTGTGTCAGGGCAACAAAAGCCGATTCATAAATAACTAGAATCGACACCACTTCCAAAGTGAGCATGAAGAATACAAACTCAACTTTACTATCCATGATTGAGAGTCCAAAGAAACTCAACGAAACCAGGATAGAACCCATACACATGGGTAGACGCGCACCTTGCCGGTCAATAAGACGACCAACATATGTAGCCACCAGACCCGTTAAAAATACACCCAATGAATAGACACCAAAGATAAATTCATTGGTCCAATTAAATGCCTTTTCAATCTCGATCGACAAAAGGCTAAAAGAGTAGAGAACCGTAGCGTAGCCAATTGTACAAGTTATCCCTAACCCGAATACGAGCGCATATCTGCCGGCACTACTCCCGGAACTGAGAGATGCTGTCAATGCCTATCTTCTGGAAGATATTTATTAACAAACTGTTCTGTGCTCAACGCACGAAAATCTACAAGCCGCTCAGCGAGAGTTTCAGCAGGCCAGTCCCACCAAGCCAAGCGCTCTAATTTCTCAATGAGCTCATCATTAAAACGTTTTCGAATTACTTTCGCTGGGTTACCCACAGCAATCGAGAATGCTGGAACATCTTTCGTGACGATGGCGCCTGCGCCAATAGCTGCACCGTTTCCAATGCTAACGCCCGCCATAATAACTGCGCCGTGACCCACCCAAACGTCATGCCCAATGCGAACAGGTGAAGCCGCTCGCCATTCAAAAAATGAAGGTTCATCCTCACCAAAGCCATACCGAGAAGCCCGATAGGTAAAATGATGCATTGCGGCGCGCTCTAGTGGATGATTACCAGGATTGATTCGGGTGTGCGCCGCAATAGAGCAAAATTTCCCAACAAATGAATTGATGATATCCGAATCACGGGAGATATAAGAGTAATCATCCATAACCGTGTTCACGACCTCACAACGTTCACCAATCTCACAGGCATATCCGAGGCTGCTATCACGGACGTTTGCACCCTTTCCTATTAACGGTGTATCCCCTAATTCAGCACTCGAAATCGCTTTTTTTATGCTCGTCATAATAATTCGATCATACCTCTTGAAGTGAATTTTTAACCGCCGCTGGATACATCTCTGCGCGCATGATGCTCTCCAAGGTATCTACTACAGAATCTATCGAATCCATGTTTGACAGCTCACTGTCACAGCATACTGAATCGGCAAAAGTGCGATGTCGCAGCAGGCGTTGCTCTATTTCAGCTTCATTCTCACGCGAGCGTTGAAATAAACGGTTTCGCAATTCCTCCTCGGGTACTGACACTAAAATGGAGTGCAGTCTCCCTCCAAACCTAGTTTCCGCTTGCGGCAAATAAGCACGAGAACCATTCACCAGCACAGAAAACCCCTCGGAGAGCCAATGTTCCACTTCTTTTCCTATGCCGTAATGCAAACCGTTTGCCTGCCATGACATGGAAAAAAGTCCACTTTTTTCGCGCAAAGCAAACTCCTGCTCTGAGAGATAAATAGAATCCTCATCGTTACTGCCCTCACGCGTAATATAACGGTGGGCAATAAGAACAGGTGACGCAACATCATCATTTGAGCGCGTACGAAAACAGTTAAGAATCGAATCCTTACCGCTGCCTGATGCCCCGACGACATAAAACAACTTGTTTTTTTTAGTTTCGCTAGTACTCATAAACAATCCTAGAAACAGCGCACGCCTTGCGACCAGACGTGTGAAACCAAAGGAAAATCATTCACTTCTTTCACTAATACTAAATCGGCGCGTTTTCCAATTGAGATTTCGCCACGGTCATCTAATTTGGCTGCTTTGGCTGGGTTACGCGAAACGGTATTAATCGCTGAGGATATATCATGATCGTTTTCGAGGTTTTTAAGAACGAATGCAGCGTGCAAGATACTTGCGGGGCAATAGTCGGAGGACAAAATATCCAGCACACCAATACGTGCTAGTTCGTGCGCAGCAATATTCCCAGAGTGAGATCCGCCACGAACGACATTGGGGGCCCCCATCATCACAGCCATGCCTTTTTCGTGGGACAAACTTGCCGCTACCTCTGTTGTTGGAAATTCAGCGATTCTCATTCCCATCCGAGCTGATTCTTCCACGTGCGCTTGCGTTGCATCGTCATGGCTTGCCATGGGAATATTCAGCTTATTGCAAATATCCACAATGCCGCGCCGGTGTTTGTCGCTGTATTGCAGGCTATTCCCTTTTTGTTTCTCAATGAAGCGCTCAAGCTCATCGCTATTAAAATGGTATTTGCCCTGATAATAGGTGCGGTATTTGTCCATGTTGGTAAATTGACGCTGACCGGGGGAATGGTCCATCAACGACACTAAGTGAACCTCAGGTGTCTCAATTAAGTCTTCAAATAAATTTAGAACGTCCTCATGACAGACCTCACATCGGAGGTGCAGCATGTGCTCAGCACGGAATAAGCCGTCAGTACTGGCTTGTTTGAGGGCATCGATCATCAGCTGCAGATTCTCAAGACGCTGACTATTTTCATTTACATCGCCCAGAGCGATCGCGTCAAAGACCGTTGTAATACCCGATGCAATAAGCTGTGAATCGTGTGCAATCACAGCCGGTTGCCCCGGCCAGGTTACTTTAGGACGTGGGACAAAATGCTTCTCTAAATTGTCAGTATGTAACTCGACGAGGCCGGGTATCAAATATTGATTTTCACAATCAAACGCACTTGGCACGCTTGATAATGTCTCGCTAACATCCTCTATTTGGCCATTTTTTAAAGTGACCGTTCCGTGGATTACCTCATCCGGAAGAACAATAGTGGCGTTTGTAAGAACAGTGTTGGTCATTGCGCAACCTCAGCTAAATTAATGGTGACATCCGAGACCTGATCGCGGACATGCTCGTCATGGAAAATACCAACAATGGCAGTACCATGGGCTTTAGCCTCGTGTATCAATTCAATTACAACCTGTACGTTGCGGTGATCAAGAGACGCTGTTGGTTCGTCTAAGAGAAGAATTGGGTAATCTGCGATAAAACCTCGCGCAATATTGATGCGTTGCTGCTCACCACCAGAAAATGTTGTAGGCGATAGATTCCAGAGATTCTCGGGAATAGATAAGCGACGCAACATGACCTGTGCTTTTTCGATAGCTTGCTCAGGAGCACACCCTTGGGAGATTAGCGGCTCAGAAACTAGATCAATGGCTGGTACTCTGGGAATCACCCGAAGAAACTGACTAACATAGCCAATCACGTTCCTGCGCAGTGCATTAATCATTTGTGCGCTACACGTTGCCATGTCTACGTTTTCGTCGTCAAAATGAACCAGAACCTCGCCCTGATCTATTTTGTAGTTACCATATAGGCACTTCAACAGCGTACTTTTTCCTAAGCCACTTGGCCCCACTAATACCGTACATTCACTCTTTTTAAAGACCAGTGATAAGTCATTAAAGATGGGAATACTGGTATTTTTCTGCGTATGTAATTCGAACTGTTTGTACAAATTCTGAATCGTTAATAATGCGCCATCGTTACGAGTAACAATCGCGCTATTTTCAGAAACATAAGACATAATGTAACCCTTATGGTGTCAACACTGATGAGACGAGTAATTGTGTGTATGGATGCTGTGGGTCATCGAGCACCTGATCAGTCAAACCCTGTTCAATCACGCGACTCTGCTGCATAACGAGTAGACGGTCGCAAAGCAATCTGGCGACAGCGAGGTCATGCGTTACCATAATGACCGATAAGTTCAACTCGCTCACTAAGGAGCGAATCAAATCAAGTAGCTTAGCCTGAACAGACACATCAAGCCCGCCGGTTGGCTCATCCATTAACACAAGGCGAGGCCTTGTCACCAACACTCGGGCTATTTGAAGGCGTTGCTGCATGCCACCCGAGAATTCAAACGGCATATCATCTAAGCGATCTTTTGGCATCTCAACTTGTGTGAGCCAATCACCTGCTTTAGTTCGAATATCGCCATAATGCCGGTCCCCTACCGCCATTAATCTTTCACCAATATTTGCACCGGCGCTTACGCGCATGCGTAAGCCATCTTTCGGGTTTTGTTTGACGATGCCAAATTCGGATCGCATCAGCAAACGCCGACGCGCCTCATTCATCTCATAGATATCTTGCGCCATACCTACCGAATCGCGGTATATAATAGCGCCATGGTCAGGTTGATTATTACCACTTAAGCAATTCAATAGCGTCGACTTTCCTGAGCCCGACTCACCAACAATACCGAGTACCTCACCCGGATATAGGTCAAAATTAATATCTTGGCAGCCACGATTAATACCATAAAGTTTTTGGCAGCTCTGAACGGATAAAACGGCGTTTTCTTCTAGAATCGGTTTTTTCATACCTCAACGGCCTCGCTCATATTGAGTTTCGCGTTAACACGCTGTTGGCAGAAGTGGGAGTCTGAACAGACAAACATGCGTTCGCCTTCATCATTTACGATCACCTCGTCAAGAAACGAATGTTCACAACCACACAAAGCACAGCTTTGATCCCATTGTTGTATTTCAAAAGGATGATCATCAAAGTCTAAGCTTTTGACATCTGTATATGGCGGAATTGCGTAGAGTCGCTTTTCTCTCCCTGCTCCAAACAACAACAAGGCATCACTCATATGCATCTTTGGATTATCGAATTTTGGTATCGGTGATGGATCCATCACATATCGTCCATTTACATGCACAGGGTAGGCATAAGTAGTCGCGATATGACCATGATGAGCAATATCCTCATATAGTTTTACATGCATCACGCCATACTCTTCGAGCGCATGCATCTTCATCGTTTCGGACTCACTCGGCTCAATAAAGCGCAAAGGTTCAGGAATAGGCACTTGAAAAACAAGAATTTGATTGTTCGTGAGAGGCTGCTCAGGTATTCGATGACGAGTCTGAATAACGGTAGCCGCTTCTGTGTCGGTGGTCGTCTCTACCAACGCCGTTTTGTCAAAGAAGCGTCGAATACTGACCGCATTCGTCGTATCATCAGAGCCTTGATCTATTACTTTCAAGCAGTCATCTGCACCCAGGATACTCGCGGTTACTTGAACACCACCCGTTCCCCAACCGTAAGGCATAGGCATCTCGCGCCCCGCAAAAGGCACCTGATGACCCGGAATTGCAACCGCTTTTAACAAACCACGACGAATGGTCCGTTTACTTTGTTCGTCTAAATAGGCAAAGTTATATTCGCTTTGATTAGGCACGTGATGCCCCCGTCTGTTCAGTAAGTGAGTTCTCTAGATCTGTGTCATTACTTGTGACTTGACCTTCTCGTTCTTTTGAATCAAAAAACTCTTCACGCATTTTTCTAACGAGCGCTAATTCAGATTGAAAGTCAACGTAATGTGGGAGCTTCAAATGCGATACGAATCCGGAAGCCTCAACATTGTCGCAATGCGATAAGACAAATTCCGCTTGCGCCGCTGGCGTATCGACGACTTCCCCTAGCTCTTCAGCTTGGAGCGATCTATCGACTAACGCCATCGCCATCGTCTTGCGTTCACAGAATCCAAAACTTACACCATAACCACTGGTAAACTGCGGAGGCTCTTGCTCATTCCCTGCAAACTGATTAATCATATCGCATTCAGTGACACAAATTTCGCCTAAGCAAAGGTCAAAACCAAGCTCTTCAATGAACAAATTTACCTCTACATAACCCATCCTAATTTCACCTGCGAATGGATGCGTTCGTCCATACCCCCTCTGGGTGGAATATGCTAACGCAATTAAGAAGCCTTCATCCGCGCGCGCCAAGGTTTGCAATCTGCCATCTCTCGGACAAGGGTATTTGAGAGGCTCTCGGGTAATATCGACGGCTTTTCCACTCAGCTTAAACTGCTCTTTTAGCAGGGCTTCTTGCCGCAGAAAGTTTGACACCCTCTGGTAAGCCTCATCATTAACCGACGATTCGGCATTATCTGCGAGTTTCGATTCAACTGATTGGGTACTGCTATCATGGTGAGTGAGCTTAGACTCGCCCTCTGCAAGCAACGCAAAATCTAACAACCGATGGGTATAATCAAAAGTAGGTCCCAAGGCTTGCCCACCCGGCACGTCTTTGTATGTCGCACTGATACGACGCTCTACCCGCATTGCATCAGTTTCAATAGGCGTTGACGTGCCAAAACGCGGCAGTGTGGTTCGGTATGCACGCAAAAGAAAAATAGCCTCAACACTGTCCCCCATCGCTTGTTTCAGAGCGAGGGCTGCGAGCTCTCGATCATAAAGCGAGCCCTCCGTCATGACTCGATCAACGCCGAGCCCTAGTTGCTGGGAAATTTGCTCGGCACTTAGCGCTTCAATGCGGGTTTCACCGCGACGTTTCTCAGCCAAAAACTGATGCGCTTCATCAATGGCTTTCTCGCCCCCTTTGACGGCTACATACATACGGGTTCTCCTTGGTCTTGTGATGCGGGCACAAGGCGCGTGGTTCTGGGCAATGCGATAAATTCCGTTGGTGCACAAAAAATCAAATCCACACCACAGGGATATAATTGTTGGTTAGCCATAATCATGTCATGTTGTGTTTTAGTGAGCCCATCAATTGAAATCATCCGCGAGCCCTTAATTCCCGGACCACGAATCTCAAAAGCGTTAGTTTCATTGAAGCCCTGAACCTGAATAACGAGCGTACAAGATTCGTGAGGTGCCTCAATTGACCCTGGGTTAAAGCGCGTCAAATCAGTTAATTCCTCAATGCTAATAATTGCAAAATCGGCATTCTCGATATGCTCAGTGATGCCAGCATCGGTTTGAAACTGTATGGACTTTGCCAAGGACTCTGTATGCATATTGGCCGATAAATAAACCGATGTATCATAATCAAACAGCGCTTGAGCAATTGCCCAAGTCGATGCATGAATTTGGGTATCGGGACCCATACCTGGCAGGTCCATACTATTGGTCGTGCCAGGCGTGCCCGGTTCAGACATTGATTTTAATAACGCGCGAAACACAACCTGTGCATCCTGAACGGGGTTTTCAAACGCGCTGAGCAACTGAATGCTTGTCATGTTTATTCTCCGCGGACCATTGTGAAGAAATTCACTTTGGTACGATCTACTCTCTGCTTATGCTTGTTTTGGGCGTTTTGTAGCGCTCGTTCTAAAGGTTTCATTATTTTCTCTTCAATCGCGCTTTGCCATTCGTAAAGTTGATACAAGGCGTCAATCAATGCGACTGTAAGGGACTTTTCTTTGTCTCGCCCTGCGATGTAACCGTAACCAACCTGGTGACCGCTCAACTGCAGTACGGTGCGCGTAACCGTCATTTCACCCATGTTAAAGTTTGTACCATTGCCACCGGCTTTTGCCTTGACCATCACCATGCCAACCTCTGGTCGCTTAAGAAGTGAATATTCAGGTGCGACGTCCAGAGACTCCCACGCCTGCTTTACGGACTCGCTATCGCTCTTTGATAAGAGAGACAGCAGCAGTTGCCGGTTCGTTATGCCAGCGCTTGACTCAGAATTTGTTTTCACACTAGTCGCCTTTCTAAAAGCTATTATTTGAATGCGTTAGAACTTGTCTAGACAAGTTCTAACGCCCTGTTTTCAAAAAAATTCAGTAAAATAAGAGTGTTTAATTTGGGTCTCAAATACGGTTAGATATAGCGTCTACGTACGACCTGTGAGCACATATCGAGGAGAGAAACCGAAATAATAATAATTAAAATAATGGCGCATGCCTCCGGATACATGAAGCCACGAATTGATTCCCATAAAAGCACACCAATACCGCCCGCTCCAACGATCCCTAGAACCGTTGCTGATCTTAAGTTGGACTCAAAACGGTATAACGAGTAAGAAATCCATAAGGGCAATACTTGTGGTATTACGCCGTATATCACTTCGTGAACGCCGTTAGCGCCGGTTGCTCGCACCCCCTCAACAGGCTGCGCTTCGATCGCCTCAACAGCTTCGGAGAATAACTTCGCGAGAACACCCGTCGTGTGAATAAACAAGGCCATAACGCCCGCGAAAGGACCAAGACCCACGGCAACAACGAATATCATCGCGAATACCAGCTCATTGATTGCGCGCGCCGCGTCCATCAACCGACGAACGGGTTGATATACCCAACTCGGCACTAGGTTTTGTGAGGATAAAACACCAAATGGAATTGAAGCCACAATAGCTAAGAGCGTGCCCCATATCGCAATTTGGATCGTCACAATCATTTCTTCGACGTATAACTCCCACTCAGTAAAGTTTGGAGGGAAAAAATCATTGATAAGGATCCACATATTGCCAGAGTCTTCAATAAGCAGACCCAGATCCATTTCAGCACCTTGCCATGCCCAAGCAAGGATGACGCAAAGAAGTATATAAAACCCATACTTCATTGGTTTATTCATTGAATTTTCTGATTCAAGCGCGACTGTTGACATAATTATCTTTTCGTTTAGCTTGAGCGACCCGTCCTTGGATCGCTCAAAAGTTAAAAAAGTAGGATGAAGTTAGTTACTAGCTAAGACAGAGAGCGCAGCCATGCGTCGGTTTAGAACCGCTAACTTCTCATCAATTTCAGCCAGTGCCATTGGATCTTGGCTTCCAGATTTGATCATTTTCAAACGATCTTTAAACAAAGACAGCTGGCGGATTGGTAGAAGTTGATCATCACTTGATGCGCGGAAAGGAAGCCACTGCAGACGGTCCAGATTTGCTAACTCTTCTTTATCGCCTGACTTACCGTAAGTCATAAAAAAGTCATAGATTTTGGTTTTTGCAGACTCTGGCAAATTCTTACGCCATACGATTGGGTCAGAAGGAATGAGTGGTGACTGCCAAATGACCTTGATATTTTCGAATTTTTCTGGGAATTTCTCTTCAATTCGACGAAGGTTTTCTGTGTTGTTCGTTGCGAAATCAACTTTTTGGTTTGCAACTGACAGTGCGTTCGTCTCGTGGTTTGCATTCGTTACGCGCTTGAATGCCTTTTTCGGATCAAGATCATTTTTCGCGAATACATAGTAAGAAGGTACCAAAAAACCAGACGTTGAATTTGGATCACCATTGCCAAAGGTCAATTCGCCTTTGTATTTGATGATATCTTCAACAGAATTCAATTTGCTGTCCTTGTGCGCAAGCAATAGGCTCCAATAACCAGGGTTACCTTCATTGTCTACGGTTTGAGCAAACACCTCACCGCCTGAACGATCAACAGCTTCAATTGCAGATTTATTTCCATACCAAGCAACATCAACCTTATCGAATCGCATTGCTTGGATAATGCCGGCATAGTCACTGGCAAAGAAAGGCTTCACTTCAACGCCCATCTTTTTGCTCATATCTTCGAGAAACGGCGTCCATGTATCGCGCAGAACTTGCGTTGAATCAGTCGAAATAATGCCGAAATTAAGTTGTTTCACTTCTTCTGCATAAGCAACGCTTTGCGCGGTCACAGCTACTAGCAGTGCCAATGCAATTCTTTTCATAGTACTAAACATTGTTAGATTTCCTTTGTGTTTTAGCCAGCCGCAGCGAGAGTCTCTACCATTGGTGAGAGTTCGGGACTTTCATGATTTAACATCTCCTTTGCATCTTCCTCATAAAGAGAAAACATCACCTCATCCGTGAGTTGTTCACGTGCACCATTAAAAAACACCTTCCCTTCTCGCAATGCGACAATTCGAGGGCAATATTTCCTGGCCACATCAACTTGATGTAGGGTTACAATGACGGTTTTACCGTCAGTTTTATTAATTTTTTCTAGCATATCCATGACGACCCGAGCGGACCGAGGATCAAGAGAGGCAATCGGCTCATCCGCCAAGATCACGTCCGCTTCTTGCATTAGCACGCGCGCAATCGCTACCCGCTGCTGCTGACCACCGGATAAATGGGCCGCTTTTTTGTGGGCGTGCTCACGCAAACCCACGCGATCTAAGGCGTCTAGCGCCCGCGCCTTTTCTTCTTGCGTAAAAAATCCAAGATAACCGCGCCAAGCTGGAATAGTGCCGAGTGCACCAATGAGCACGTTGGTCAACACGGTGAGACGATTTACTAAATTGAACTGCTGAAAAACACAGCCAACTTTCACCCTCGATGCACGAACATTTTTAGCTAATTTGCCAGACGACTGAATAGAATTTCCAAGTATTGAAATCGTTGACTCACTACCTTTGTTGGCGGTTACTAAACCTGATAGGTGCCGCATGAGCGTCGACTTACCTGAACCGGAGGGGCCAATTAATGCTAATAATTCCCCTGACTGAACATCAAAACTCACGTTATCCAATACTTTGGCATTAAAGTTCTTTGTCAGGTTTTCAACATGTATTGCGTTCATAAGAATTGCTCTCCCTCAACTTGTATAGATAAGTTGAAGGAAAGGTGTTGCAGATTTGTGACGCTTAAATGACGTTTTTTTGAAGGCTTAAAAATCGGAAGGTGTTGAAACAAGACGCACACATTGAAATATAAATGGCATATAAGCGGTCTATAGTGACAGAGAAATTCTAAAACCTAGGATAAGCAATGCCACAAATCACTATCAGAGAGATGACAAACGAATACTTGCCTCAGGTATTACAACTGTACAATCAGTCTGATATGGATAATGGATTGGCGGTAAGCCTGGACCAAGCGAAAACGATATTAAAAAAGATACATTCCTATCCATTTTATCGTTTCTATATCGCGAGCAATAAACAGCATAGCGGCAATAATAACGTTAAGAACATTCTCGGTGTCTTTGGCCTTTTGATCATGAACAACCTAGGCCACGGAGGTGCACCCTCAGGAATTGTTGAGGGTGTTTGCGTGCATAATGACCACCAGAATAAAGGCATCGGTACCCTCATGATGCAACATGCTATGACGACTTGCCGAGAAAATAACTGCTATAAAATGACGTTATCGTCGAATAAAAATCGCATTCATGCACACCAGTTTTACAGCCAACTTGGGTTCGAACAACATGGATTGAGCTTCCATATTGAACTGAATTAAGGCGCTTTCATGTCAACAACACAGCAGAAAAAACAGCGACAAACCCCGGTTTACATGCAAATTAAAGAGGCCCTAAGTCGTGACATCGAGAATTACAACAAAGCCGGTGACCTGCTCGCCTCTGAATTCGAACTGTCATCTATTTATAACGTAAACCGCCATACACTGCGTCGAGCCGTTGACGAGCTAATTAAAGAGGGTGTGGTAGAACGGCATCATGGCAAGGGTACGATTGTCCGAGCGCCCTCAATACACTATCCGATTGCCTCGCGCACCCGTTTAACCGAAACGCTCGAGGCACAAGGTATCTTGGCCTCTAGCCGAGTCATCAGAAAACAGCGCGTCTTTGCAAGGGGCGGCGTGGCAAAAGCGTTAGCTATTGATGAAGGAGCGCCCTTGGTATTTCTTGAAATGCTCCGGGAAACCGAGTCAACTCCGTTTTGCGTCGCATCGCACTTTCTACCCCATCGTGAGCTGCCAAAAATTCTGAATGATTACCATGAAGGGTCTCTGCATAGTTTTATCGAGCTTCATTACCAGCAGCAACTGCATAGAACAGAAAGTAAGATTACATCCGTCATGCCCCACCCCGATGATACCAGGGTATTAAACATTCCAAAGAATCTGCCGGTTCTGCGCGTGAAAAGTATCAATACATCGCAGTCCACAGGTAGGCCTTTAGAATACGTAATTACGCGCTTTCGAAGTGATATGACACAGATTGTTGTGCAACCTGGCTCACCATAGTGCGCCTCTTTTTTTACACTGAGCCGAGAACTGAATGATGGCAAAACTAACCTTACTAGGCACCGGAAATGCCGCCGGAATGCCCGTCTACGGTTGCCACTGTAAATATTGCATATTGGCAGAGAGAGATATGAGCATGGTCCGCACACCTTGCAGCGCCCTGCTCGAATTTGATGGCCATCGTTATTTAATCGATGCGGGGCAAGTGAACCTTCATCAACGCTTTCCAGCAGGCACTTTGACGGGAATAATCTTGACACATTTTCATCCAGACCATGTGCAGGGTTTATTCCATCTTCGGTGGGGCAAGAATCTTGAAATACCGGTCTATTCTCCGCCGGATCCAAATGGCTGCTCCGATTTATATAAACATCCGGGCATACTACATTTCAAACATCAGGCAGAATTTAAATCATTTTCTTTAGGTGCCGTAAATATAACCCCCTTGCCTATGCAGCATTCTTTGCCGACTTTTGGCTATTACTTTGAGATAAACAATAAACGGATCGCTTATCTAACTGACACAAAAGGTCTACCCCAAAAAACCTATGACTTTTTCGACAAAACTGACTTAGATTTATGCATTATTGATTGCTCTTTTATTCCCGGTCATAAAAGTAAAGGACATAATAATTTAGATGACGTTCTGATGATCCAAAGTAAACTGCAATCGAAACAAATCGTCTTAACCCATATTGGCCATGACCTAGACGTATGGCTTCGTGAACGAAAGCAAAGCCTTCCAGAAACATTTACAATCGCGCATGATAACTTAACGTTTGACCTATAGCTCAAGCAAACTGAATGCTACGATCTTTGATTGTTTTCGCGGCGCTACAAACCACTAATCCGGCTTTGCGGGCCGCTTTCTTGGCCTATATGAGCCGCCAGATTTATTATTCGAGCCCGGTGACTTTGGCTTGTTTTCTGAACGCCTCGTGCTGTTTGTGTGCGCATGTTTGGCGCTTGACTTGTCTGAACGCGGGCCGTCCTTAT
>CAJWAD010000065.1 GCA_913020245.1 uncultured Oleiphilus sp. | reverse complement strand
CATGTCACAGAGATAGCGCTAATAATCTTTTAACATGCCCCGGTCTTTGATAAACGCAATAATTGAATTTAAACCCTCTCCCGTCACCATATTAGTGAAAACAAATGGTCGATCGCCACGCTGAACTAAAGTGTCGCGTTTCATCACTTCAAGCGATGCGTTAACGTGTTCAGCAAGGTCTATTTTGTTGATGATTAGCAGGTCAGATTTAGTGATACCAGGGCCGCCTTTACGCGGAATTTTATCGCCGGCACAGACATCGATCACGTAAAGCGTTAAGTCAGATAGTTCTGGACTAAAGGTAGCGCTTAAGTTGTCACCACCGCTCTCAACAAAAACAAGCTCTAACCCTTGGTGTTGAATTTGCAGTTCATCAATTGCGGCTAGATTCATGGAAGCATCTTCACGAATAGCCGTGTGCGGGCAGCCACCCGTTTCCACACCCATGATTCGGTCTTCGTCAAGTGCCTCATGACGCAACAGAAATTGCGCATCTTCTTTTGTATAGATGTCGTTAGTTACCACCGCCATATTGTACTGATTTCGCAATTCTCGGCACAGATTTTTTAATAAAGCCGTTTTACCCGATCCAACTGGACCACCGATTCCGACGCGCAAACACTGCGTACTCATATTAACTCCTAAACAATCTTGAATATTGTGTTTCGTGCATTGCCGAGAGCAGCGCTTGGCCCGGCAATGACCCAAAAATAGGCTCGCTCGAACTTGGTTGCTCATCAATCAAAACTTTGATGAGTGCGCGCGATTGCAGTAGCACCGCTTGAGCATCTGTTTGACCTAGGGGGATCGATTTACATGCCACTGCAGTTTGATTCTCAAGCCAACTCCACACGAAACTTAAATGCATCTGAGGAATGGGCATCTCTAAAGCGATCGCCGCATGCGCAAAGCTGTACAAAAAAGATTTTTTCTTTAATGGATAAGCGGAATCAACAGATAATGATTGCAGGCGCAACAGTCGATCTAAACTGCCACCGAGATTGATCTCTTCTTGTAAGAGCTCACTTGTTTCTCGAGAGGCGAGTACTTCAGCATTTAAATAATTAAGGCGAGCATAGTCGGCTTGCTTAAATGCCTCATGCAAATGGCTCAAATATCGAAGATCTAATCGAGCGAGACCAAAGCGCAAAGCATCCTCGCACCAGGCTTTTAACGTCTGTCTATCTGTTACCAATTCGTTTTCTATTGCTTTTTCGAGACCTTGTGAATAAGCGAAAGAACCAATAGGAAGTGTTGGACTGCTTAGATAAAGTAGCGCAAGCTCCGCATCAATTTTTGTTGGCATATACGTCCCTAATGATGATGACCTGCGCCTTTGTAAGCGCCCTGCTCAGGATTAAACGCAGTATAAACAACGGTTGTGCTCATCCCCAGCGATTCAATCATTTCTTGCAATATATGATCTGGGCGAAATTGTAAGACCAGCTCACTTATTGAGAGCGGCACATGGCGATTACCTAAATGGTAACAGCATCGCGAGAACACTAACCAATCATCAGTGATGGCCTCTATTAACTGCTCTTTAGCCGATTCAATTTTCACTAACGTTCCTGACGCGCTGCTCAGAACATCACCGCAACGTAACAGTCTGCCTCGTTCTAAGAATAAACCGACCTCTTGGCCGCCCTGAGTACGAGCACGTAGTCGTCCCTTAGTGCGCTGATCATAATCTAAACACAAGGTATTCTCTGATGGCACCGAGCAGGATGATCTGCCCAAGTTTTTGACTAGTTCTAGCATAAATAGTGATAACTTATTTTCGTGGTTCTAACATGTTCAAACGCTGTGGTTAAAAGAGAAAATAACGCTGCGCTAAAGGCAATTCCGCCATTGGCTCACAACTAAGCAAAATTCCATCGGCTTTTACCTCATAGGTCTGCGCATCAACCTCTACCTCAGGCATCAAGTTGTTATGAATCATGTCTTGCTTTTTCACGTTACGGACCGATTTACACGGCATTATCATGCGTTGCAGACCATATTTGCTTTTAATATTATTTTTTTCAGCTGCCTGAGAGACGAATGTTGCACTAACATGATTGACTGCCCTACCCATGGCGCCAAACATGTGACGATAATGTACCGGCTGAGGGGTTGGTATCGACGCATTAGGGTCGCCCATTGGTGCCGCAGCGATAAAGCCCCCTTTGATAATTAAGCTCGGTTTTACGGCAAAAAATGCCGGTTTCCAAAGTACTAAATCTGCAAGTTTACCAATTTCGACTGACCCAACATTGTCTGCTATGCCGTGAGTCAGCGCCGGATTAATTGTGTATTTCGCAATATAACGTTTCGCTCGAAAATTATCGCAACCCAATTCAGTATCTTCAGGAAGCAAGCCCCTTTGAACTTTCATTTTATGCGCGGTTTGCCATGTGCGGCTAATGACCTCGCCCACACGTCCCATTGCTTGCGAATCAGAAGCCACCATTGAGAATGCGCCAATATCATGCAGTATATCTTCTGCTGCAATCGTTTCTTTTCGAATTCGAGAATCCGCGAAAGCCACGTCTTCGGGAATATTAGGATCAAGATGATGGCAAACCATCAACATGTCTAAATGCTCATCAACCGTATTGACCGTATACGGTCGTGTCGGGTTTGTCGACGAGGGCAATACGTTCTCTTGCCCACATGCTTTAATAATATCTGGTGCATGGCCACCACCTGCACCTTCGGTATGGTAAGTATGAATACCTCGGCCTTTAAAGGCCGCTATCGTGTCTTCAACAAACCCTGATTCGTTCAGGGTATCAGTATGAATGGCGACTTGAATATCATATTTCTCGGCAATACTTAGACAATTATCAATAGATTGCGGCGTGGTGCCCCAATCTTCGTGAAGCTTTAAACCGAATGCACCGGCCTCAACTTGTTCCGCCAAGGGCTCAGGCAAGCTCGCATTCCCCTTCCCCAAGAAACCAAAATTCATGGGAAGATCATCGGTTGCTTGAAGCATTTTTTCGATATTCCAAGGACCCGGCGTACATGTCGTTGCATTGGTGCCTGTTGCGGGCCCAGTGCCACCGCCTAGCATGGTCGTGGTACCGGACATTAGGGCTTCTTCAATTTGTTGCGGACAAATAAAGTGAATGTGTGCATCCACGGCACCTGCCGTTAAAATTTGACCCTCTCCTGCGATAATTTCGGTGCCAGGCCCTATATTTATTGTGACGCCATCTTGCGTATCAGGGTTACCCGACTTGCCAACCGCTGCTATCCGGCCATTTTTCAAACCAATATCTGCCTTAACAATCCCCCAATGATCCAGCACTAGAGCATTAGTGATCACCGTATCCATCACTTCATGGGCAAGCGCTTGGCTCTGTCCCATACCATCCCGAATAACTTTGCCACCACCAAATTTTACTTCATCACCATATACGGTATGGTCTTTCTCAACTTCTATCCAAAGCTCTGTATCACCGAGGCGAACGCGGTCTCCAATTGTTGGACCAAACATATTGGCATACGCGTCTCTAGTTATCTTGCCCATTTCGGAATCACCTTTTATCGTCTTTGTCTTACGTGCTTTACCATATTATTTCTGAACTATAGCGTTACAGGGCGCCCATCACGACACCACGAAAACCGTAAATCTGTCGTTTGCCTGCATAGGCGACAAGCTCAACCGTCCTCGATTGCCCCGGTTCAAAGCGAATCGCGGTCCCCGCTGGGATATTTAAGCGAAAACCTTTAGTGACCTCTCGATCAAATTCTAGCGCTAAATTTGTTTCATAAAAATGGTAATGCGAGCCAACCTGAATCGGTCGATCACCACTGTTAGCGACGCTAACAGTCAAGGTATCGCGGCCTTTATTCAGCTCGATATCACCAGACTTTATTTGGAGTTCTCCTGGAATCATTGTGTTTCTCCGTTAAGTGCCTATGGAATCGGTTCATGAACCGTGACAAGTTTCGTACCGTCTGGGAACGTCGCTTCAACTTGTACCTCTTTGACAAGTTCTGGAATACCTTCCATGACATCATCACGAGTCAGAATCTTCCGCCCTGCATTCATTAACTCAGCGACACTTTTACCCTCTCTAGCACCTTCCATAATTTCGGCTGAAATCAGAGCAATGGACTCAGGATAATTCAATTTAATCCCTTTACTTTTGCGACGTTCTGCCAGCAATGCTGCCGTAAAAATTAGCAGCTTATCTTTATCTCTTGGACTCAGTTCCATGGCTTCGCTCCTGCTAAGTTAGCCAAATTCGCGGCATACAGGCGTCACTCCCTAATGAGTTTCGCCGTACTTTATGCCAAATATCAATAAACATGAGGCGCAATTGCTCTGCATTGCGCGCCAAGGCCCTTACCACAACCAGCTCCGATTTTTGGCTTGCCGCAACCAGCAAATCTTGGCCCACCTTTCTATAAGAATGCGGTGCAATCGCCTCACGAATAATTTCTAATGCTGCCTCCGGGGTATCGCCGATAATATAAAACGACCCCATATTTAAATAACCCATCAACCCCACGTTACTTTTGAGCACTTGCAAAGCTGGGTCGGTAGAGAAGTTTTCAATTGCCATCGGCTCGTTATTATAATAAAGGCTAAATTGTTGCTGCAAGGACCCTGTTTCAAACCAATACCCACCGGCTGGACGACCGAAGCTGAGCATATCCCAAGCAATTAATTTTGCGCCTTTAGCCAGTTCGATTTTCGTCGCCAAGCGCGCTTTCGCCCGATTAAATAAAATATTTTCCTGCGGTAACCATTCGACAATACTGTCGGGTTCAGCTTCAATGTTAACCACTTGGTGCTGCGCAATATCTAACGAATCGGTACCATAAATCTTTCCTGCAGAAGGAGTGGTAATAAGTGCATGGCTATTCCTTTTTGCCTTAATAGCAATGTCAATTTTATCGCCACTTACCATCCCTCCTGGGGGATGCAATAAATATGTATGGCAACATGCGCCCTCGGGATAAAAAGGTCGTTGAACCCTCAGCGGCCCCGAAAATGACATGTCTTCAAGCACTGTTTTATGGGGTTGGGAGGCATATTCTAAATTGATTTTAGCGTGCCATGCCCGATGCAATCCGAAGACGGATGGACTTTCTAAGTCAGTTTTCTCTTGAACTGTATTCATCTCTTCGCTGTTTCATATTTTGAATATTCGCAAGTCTATACCGTTAAATACTCGTGCACTAGATCTTCGGTTAATTGACCTAATTCTCCGTTCGAGACTGCTCGCCCCCTGTCCATAATAATGAAACGATCTGATGTCCGACGCACAAATGGTAGTTTTTGTTCAACGAGTAGAACGGTTAGCCCCGTTTCTTTGTTTAATTGACGAATAATGTCGCCGATTTCTTGGACAATATTTGGCTGAATACCCTCTGTCGGTTCGTCTAGTATTAATAGCTTAGGGTCAATAACTAAGGCACGCCCAATGGCTAATTGCTGTTGTTGTCCTCCAGACAAATCCCCGCCACGACGTGATTTCATGTCATAAAGTACAGGGAACAATTCATAAATGAACGCTGGGATTTTAGCCCGCCGCTCTTTTCGAATTGGCAAACCAATCTGTAAGTTTTCTTCCACTGTGAGCATTGGAAATATCTGGCGACCTTGTGGTACGTAACCTATCCCCAATCCGGCGCGTTTTTCAGCTGAAGCCACGGTCAAGTCATGGCCCTCAAACATAATGCTACCTGAACTGGGTTTGATTAAGCCCATCACACAACCGAGCAGAGTAGTTTTCCCAACGCCATTTCGGCCCATTAAGCAGGTACATTCACCTTTTGCAATGGAGAAATCAAGATCCCATAAGGTGTGACTTTCACCGTAAAACTGGTTTAAACCTTTAATCTCTAGCATAGCGAGTATCCTTGTCTGCAAGTTGTACGTTCGCCGCTAACGATCTTTGTTGAGGTCTTTTTATTCACCTAGGTACACCTCTCTCACTTCTTGATTAGCCTGCACTTCATCCATTGTCCCTTCGGCCAATACACTGCCTTGATGAAGAACAGTTACCGTGCGCGCAATAGAACGAACAAAGTCCATATCATGTTCTACCACGACGACAGAATGCTTACCTTCAAGTGAAATGAGCAACTCTGCCGTGCGATCCATCTCTTGGTGCGTCATGCCGGCAACCGGCTCATCAACCAACAAAAGCTTTGGTTTTTGCATGATCAGCATTCCGATTTCCAACCATTGCTTTTGGCCATGAGAGAGCGCTCCTGCTCGAAGCAGGCGTTGCTCTTTTAAACCAATAAGTTCGAGTGTTTCTTCTATGCCTTGTAATTCATCGGCACTTAGTTTTGCTAACAACAACGGTAAGACCTTTTTCTTCCCCGCCATCGCTAACTCAAGGTTTGAAAATACACTCTGCTCCTCGAAAACCGTTGGTTTCTGAAATTTTCGGCCAATTCCCGCTTGCGCTATTTCGGGCTCGCTTAAATTCAACAAGTCTATTCTCTGCCCGAAGTATACAGAACCGCTATCCGGTTTTGTTTTACCCGTAATAATGTCCATCATGGTTGTTTTACCAGCCCCATTTGGACCGATAATGCAACGTAACTCACCATCATTTACATATAGATTTAGGTCGTTTATCGCTTTAAAGCCGTCGAAACTTACGTTGACATCTTCGATATACAAAATGCAGCCTTTTCGTACATCGAGCTTTGGGTTGTCTTGCGGTTCGATAAACTCAAACACGCTATTACGGTTGCGAATTGAGGCAACATAATCGGTAATAAGATTACTCATGCCCTTTGCTCCTTGCGACTAAGTAACCCCGCAATACCTTTCGGAAGGAAGATCGTGGTCACAATAAATAAGCCCCCCAAGGCGAATAACCATACTTCCGGTAACGCACCGGTAAAGTAGGTTTTTGCATAATTAACAACCACCGCGCCAATTACGGCGCCGTATAAAGTGGCTCGCCCGCCCAGCGCGACCCACACTACCATCTCAATAGAGTTAAGCGGAGAAAATTCATTAGGATTAATAATGCCGACTTGTGGTACATATAAGGCCCCCGCAATCCCGGCTAACGCCGCAGAAAATGACCAAATCCAAAGCTTAACGTTCTCGACTTTGTATCCAATAAATCGCGTACGTGATTCTGCATCACGAATGGCTAACGCAACTCGCCCTAACTTAGACGTAACAATATAGCGGCAGGCAATATACCCCAGTGCTAGCGCAATCGCCGATAATAAAAACAAGGTAAGGCGTGTTGCATCTGATTGTAAGTCAAAGCCTAAAATATCTTTAAAATCCGTCAGACCGTTATTGCCGCCAAAGCCCATCTCATTGCGATAAAAGGCAAGCATTAGCGCATAGGTCAGCGCTTGGGTAATGATGGACAAGTACACGCCGGTCACCCGCGATCGAAACGTAAGCCAGCCGAATAAAAAGGCCAAAAGCCCCGGCACTAACACGACCATCAACATCGATAAGCCAAACATATCAAAGCCATGCCAAAACCAAGGTAATTCGTCCCAATTAAGAAATACCATAAAGTCGGGCAAGACTGGATCACCATAGACGCCACGATCGCCTATCTGGCGCATCAAATACATACCCATCGCATAGCCACCAAGCGCAAAAAATGCACCATGCCCCAAACTCAGAATACCTAAATAACCCCAAATGAGGTCAATAGAGACCGCTAGCAATGCAAAGGTTAAATACTTACCCAACAAGGTAACGGTATAGGTGGGAATATGCAGCGCACTGCCGACGGGAACGAATTGATTACAAATGACGACGAACACTGAAACAAACGCCAATACGGTTAAAAATAATACCGTAGAACGATTAAAGATAGTCTCTTGAATAGGGTTTATCTGCTGTGTCGATACTAAACTCATAGCCTATCCCTCTGCCGCTCGGCCTTTTTGCGGAAACAAGCCGCGAGGTTTCTTTTGAATAAATAAAATGATGAATACCAGAACAAATATTTTTGCCAAGACGGCCCCTGATACAGGTTCTAACATTTTATTGGCCACCCCCAAGGACATACCCGCCACTAAGGTGCCCCATAAGTTGCCGACCCCCCCGAACACCACAACCATGAATGAATCAATAATGTATGATTGGCCAAGATTTGGGCCCACATTCGTTAACTGGCTCAACGCGACGCCCGCTACCCCAGCAATACCTGACCCTAATCCAAACGTTAAGGCATCAACCCACTCCGATCTCACACCCATCGCACGCGCCATGTTCCGATTTTGAGAAACCGCTCTAACCTGAAGCCCCAATACCGTTCTTTTGAGAACCAGAAACAGCACCGCAAAGACCGCCAGACAAAACAGAATGATGTACAAACGATTTAGCGTGAGGGAAAAGATGGGATTAATTTCAATCGAACCGGCCATCCAGTCGGGTGTTTCGACACTGCGATTCAATGGGGAAAAGATTGATCTTACCGCTTGCTGTAAAACCAAACTGATACCAAACGTTGCCAATAAGGTTTCTAGCGGGCGACCTTTTAAAAATTGGATAACGCCCCGCTCAATCGCAATGCCTACTAAGCCGGATACCACAAAGGCCGCCGGTACGGCGATAAACAGCGATGCCCCAATCGAATTAGGCATCATTAGCTGGATAACGTATGTGGTATAAGCACCAATCATTATTAACTCGCCGTGTGCCATGTTAATGCAACCCATTACACCGAACGTAATAGCTAGGCCAATGGCCGCCAGAACCAGAACCGAGCCAAGACTTAAACCGAAAAATATTTTTTCGACAAAGCCATAAAACGCAATTTTATCTTCAATTTTTTCAAGCGCTGATTGCGCAGCTAACTGCACGGCCTTACTCGTGTCATTCGTAGCGGTTTGCGTCAGTTGATTGCGCACCGCAGGCTCTAAGCTTTCGGACAAAGTGGGAATCGCTTTCAAGCGATCGGTTTCATTCTCAGATTGCAGTGCGTCTAATGCAATGGCCGTATCAATGAGCAATTGCACGTCAGGATTCGACTCGTAAAGCGCTCGCGCTTTAATCAATGCAAGCGTTTCATCATCAAGTGCGCTTAATAATTTTTGAATCGCCGCCTTACGGACGCTCACCTGGTCCGCATTCAAGTTCTGACTCGCTAAATAGCCCTTAATCTTGCCGCGTAATTTATTATTTAAGGGAATTCGCTTTGCTTTACGCTTTCCTATTTGTCTGGTCGATTCTAAGGAATCAAGATCAGCAATGAGCAATCCCTTGTCATTTTTTTCTACCAACATAACCAGCTGTTTTTGTTTTTTATGTCGGTAAAGTTTGCTCTCAAGCATCGACTCTAGAATAAAAGCAGACCGGTCATGTTTCGAATTAATCAACAGATCGACACCGTCAGCCACTTTTTTTAGTTTACCTGTTTCGATAAGGCGTATGCCCTCATCGAACAATGTTTGGTTTCCCTCTCCATAGGAGGTGCTACCGCAGAGTGACATGAAGACGAGCAGCAGAGCGCTAGCAAGCCTCTTACAAATAGTCATCGCACGTTCCTTAAATCGACAGTGAGTAAATACAGAAGGGATGGCCTATTAACTAAAAGGCCCTTTTTGTTAAGAAAATGTTTGTCGCAATAAAAAGCGGGGCTTATGCCCCGCTGTAACCAGAATTACTTACTCGAAATTCTGACCTGAACACTTACCGGTTTTTACATTGTAATTGCCACATGCCAGCGGCTTTCTCCAATCAGAGATGACGTCTTTAGAGCCTGGCAAGAAGTCTGACCACGCATCACCCTGCACCAAACCGTTGGTTGACGACACAACTTCAAACTGACCGTCGTCTTGGATTTCTCCGATCAACACAGGTTTTGTAATGTGATGATTAGGCATCATCGTTGATAAACCGCCCGTTAAGTTTGGTACAGAAATACCGACAATTGCGTCTTGTACGGCTTCTGGATCTGTCGTGCCCGCCGCTTCGACTGCCTTAACCCACATGTTAAAGCCAATGTAGGTCGCTTCCATCGGATCGTTTGTTACGCGTTTTTCGTCTTTGATAAATGCATGCCAAGACTCAATAAAAGCATCATTCTCGTCACTCTCAACGCTCATGAAATAATTCCATGCCGCCAGATGACCAACGAGCGGTCCGGTATCGAGACCAGCAAGTTCTTCCTCACCCACAGAAAACGCGACAACCGGAATATCTTCAGCTGAAACACCTTGATTACCCAACTCTTTGTAGAAAGGTACGTTTGCATCACCATTAATCGTCGATACAACGGCGGTTTTCTTGCCCGTGCTTCCGAATTTCTTAACGTCTGAAACGATCGATTGCCAGTCAGAGTGTCCGAATGGCGTGTAATTGATCATAATATCGGCTTCGGCAACGCCTTTAGCCTTTAAATAGGCTTCTAAGATTTTATTTGTTGTACGCGGATATACGTAATCGGTGCCCGCTAACACCCAACGTTCGACGCCTTGCTCAGCTAAGTAATCCACTGCTGGGATTGCTTGTGTATTTGGCGCTGCGCCAGTGTAGAAAACATTCTTAGATGATTCTTCGCCTTCGTATTGCACTGGGTAGAACAAAATGCTGTTTAATTCTTCAAATACAGGCAGTACAGATTTTCGCGAGACCGATGTCCAGCATCCGAATACTGCAGATACTTTCTCTTTTTCAACTAACTCACGTGCTTTTTCAGCAAACAGCGGCCAGTTAGAGGCGGGGTCAACTACAACTGCTTCTAGTTGCTTGCCTAGCAATCCACCCTTTTTGTTTTGCTCATCAACTAACATCAACATGGTATCTTTCAATGTTGTTTCAGAGATTGCCATCGTGCCAGATAAAGAGTGCAAAACACCGACTTTGATTGTGTCAGCAGCGAAGGTGACTGAAGCACCCACTGACAACGAAACAGCAGCCGCAACGCCTGCTAATTTAGTTTTAAAGTTTTTCATTATGTCTTCCCTTTTATCGGATTAGGTTAGATAGGAATTTATTGGTTTGTTTTATTCCTGAACCCACTACAGCAAAACAAAGACCAACATCACCGATCATCAACAACGGCGGGCCTTACTAGTATCTTTGATACAAAATGGTGCCTTTCTACGCACGAAATGAGGGCGTGTTTTTTTCAGGCGGGTCTTATTTGGTGCGAAATAATAATGGTTAGACAAAACGTCAGTCGTTTCTTGATGGGTTTAAATAATTTCAGTTTTAGTATGCTTATTCTAAAAATAAACAATAACCTGTATTCAACCTTTCGTATTAAGTTGTTTATTAGTTATCGCTAGCGAGTACGCTAGAGTGGACTTTGCCCCTGGTAACCCCAGGGGCTTTTTTTATGCCTAGAAGAAACTTTATAGTCTAATTAACTGCACACGTTCTGTTATAAATTGCAGTGCACCCCCGTGCCTTGCAGGCCGCAATAACCATTTGGGTTCTTCGCTAAGTATTGTTGGTGATATGTCTCGGCATAATAAAACGTATCTAAGCGAGCAATCTCAGTCGTGATAGAGTCCACACCCGAAGCGCTTAGCCGCTTATCGTAATCGGCTCGACTTGCCTCGATGAGCGATTTTTGGTCATCATCTGTATAAAATATCGCAGAGCGGTATTGCGTCCCTGTGTCATTTCCCTGTCGCATGCCTTGTGTAGGGTCATGCTTCTCCCAAAATAATTTTAATAGATTGTTAGTCGCACATGTTTCGGTATCGTAAACGATCAGAACCACTTCGGTATGACCAGTCATTCCGGTGCATGTTTCATCGTAGGTTGGATTCTTTGTGAATCCTCCTGCATAGCCTACCGCGGTTGTATAAGCGCCGGTCAGTGACCAAAACAACCGTTCGGCGCCCCAGAAACATCCCATACCTAGTGCGAGTGTAGACATTTGCTCTGCAAATGGCCCTTTTAAAGGACGCCCATGCACAAAATGCATAGGTTCAATAATCAGCGCTCCGTCTCTGCCTGGTAGCGCCGTCGTTTGATTTGGCATCTCGATATTTTTACGACGAAAATAGCTCGACATAGCATGCCCTCAAGTTTTAATTAGCGTTCGGCATAGTAGGCTTTATGTTTAATATTTTTAGTGACGGTTATACACGCACCAAAAGTGGACTTTATAATAACTGGCAACTTCAAAATATTACGCGCGACGAGATAAAACGGTGCATATCCAGCCATATTATTTTTAGTCTGCGTAAAAATGCGTCCTTAGTCTGATACTCACTGCTAACACTATTAAGTGCTAGTACCGTAACGAAAACGATTTATTGAACAAAATCAAACTCGCGCTGTCTGTCTACTGTATTGGAAGGTACCAATGAGGCTATTAAGACAAGAACGGCTAGTAGCGGCATGTCAAAACAGGAAATGTATTTGTCCCAAACATTTCGTTTTTAACGTTTAAAGCATAATGGTACCAGGCTATTGAACTAGAGCTCTCCATAACCGAACGAATACGCACACTCAGTTTCGTAGCAATAAAAGTGCGATAAATGCGACTTAAACGTCGCGATAAATAAAAAGACCCTATCTGATGAGGAAAGCACATGTTCAAAATCTACAATAATTATTCATATTTTTGGTTAATGAAGAGAGGCGTAATCCTATTTGGCGGTGCACTTTCTTTAGCAGGATGTGCAATGTTTAACGCTACCCAAGACCCCAATCAATGCAATGGAACCGCTACTTACAAAGCACAATTTAATAGCATATGGAGCCCTGAGACACATCAAACAGATTTTCCTAACGACGCACATTATTCCAACCTGATCGGGGCGACTCACGGCGAAGATGTCGCTTTTTGGTCTGTAGGGAATGTGGCAAGCGCCGGCATTAAGGATATTGCTGAAAAAGGAGTAAATAGGAAGTTTATCAAGGAAGTTAATTGGGCAATAAAAATAGATAATGCGAGCTCGCTCATCCAAGGCTCAGATTTAAAGGGTTCTTCAGGACAAATCGAGGTGGAATTTCAAGTCGATAATGAATTCTCTTTATTAACCCTAATTACGATGATTGCACCAAGCCCTGATTGGTTTCTTGGTGTTTCAGGACTAGACATGTGCGACAACGGTAAGTGGATTCAAACTAAATTCATTGAACTTAAGGGGTATGATGCAGGCACAGACAGCGGGACAACTTATACAGCCACAGATGAAGTAACTGATCCCAAAGCGCCTATTTCTATATTAGACAGCGGTGTATTTAACGATAAAGCAGCGTCTCAAAGCTTGGCTACACTCAAACTGATGTTGACGGCGACAGATCTGTAACTTTTCTTGTCTGTAACCCAATTACTGCTGAAACAATAGTGCAGAACTCATGAAGAAACTTAAATTTACCTGAGCTTCTTCAAAAGTTCTCAATTGATGATCAGTAAAGTTAAAAATGTTGAATCATTACAACAAAACCAGCCCATCACCTAAGCACCCTATTACCCTCACCTACCTCCACCATAAGCAATGCTTATCATCACCTATTAAATCGATATTTCAAAAGTCTCAACTAGCGATATATCGTATCAGCTAACTAAGATTTGTGCGGTGAATCAGCGGTAACTAATCAGTATTCGCTATGTATGATTTACCAGCGAAACGCCGTGTCCAGAGGAGACAGGAAGTAAGCGCGTGTAGTTTTTATATAAGGCGACAAAAACACCTCATAACAAAATATAAAACAAAAATTGACCATATGAACCTGAAGATACGAGTAGCAACATACAGAAAAAGAAACGCGCTCAATACACCCAATCGATTTCAAATTTCAGAGTCTGTAATACAAAAAAATCACAGGTTTCGTTAACGGAAAAATTATCTTTTTATCGAATGACTATTATTTATCCATCACTTACTTCCGGGCTAAAGATGTGCCTCTAACGATGTAGGTGCCGATACCGACGATAAAAACAGGATGAACATTTTGGACTGTTAATTGTATTCCGTCGTAATCAAGCCGCGCGCTATCTTGCCAGTGCGTCAATTACGGACAAATAGAACATTAGGCACAGCGCTGCCAGAGGATGACCTCACCGGCTCCTCCTCTAAAAGGCGATCTAGGCAATTAGAAACTTATGCCTTAGAGCACCGGAATTGTTTGGATTTAAGTGCCGTTTTGCACTAT
>CAJWAD010000064.1 GCA_913020245.1 uncultured Oleiphilus sp. | reverse complement strand
GTTAGCGATCATGATGATGTGCAAGTACGGGCTCAAGTGGTTGAGCGGCTCGTCGATATTACGCCGGTTTCAGAATTTATAGTGCAAAGTACTCTCAAAAGTGGGCTTGATTTAAGCGTACTTGAGCCGAGTGACATTGCGTTGCTCCGTGAAAAGGTAGGTGCGCTTGAGCTAGCACAAAGCGAGCAGAGCGATATTTCGACTATATTAAGTGAGCTGGAGTATCAGTTAGGAAGGTATGTAAAGAATGAGCTTGCCCTCATGAAGAAAAAAGCAAGCACCGCTGACCTGGCTCAATTTATTGCAGGCAACTATCAAGCTACGCAGTCTAACGATAATGCCGATAATACGACTGAAACCGCAACCCGCTTTCTGCGTCGAGATACGTCAAATAATAACTTACGTTTTACCTCTCAAGAGGAAAAACTTTTTTAGCATTTCCAGCTTTACCCCTCCAGCCTTTATTTTGTACTTTGCTAACGAATCACCAATTTTGGTGATTCGTTAGCCTTCGGTTGTTGTTACAGTTTTTCTCGAGAGAGTAGGTATTCATATGGATTCGTGAATAGCGCTTAAAAATAGGTTCTTTGGGGAAATTCACATGTATTTCACGCGTTTAATTTTTATTCTGTCGTGTTTGTTTTTTATCGGATGTAGTAGTTCATCCGATGACAATGACCAACCTGCGCAGGTGGAAGGTATAGAAATATCCGGCACGGCAGAGGCGCCAAGCGGTGCGGTCGCCTCTTATGAACAGCCTAGTATTTTTCGTGTAGCCAGCCAATTTTTTATTACCCCCGTGGCGGCGGCACTGACGGGCCTTGAACCCATTGAGGGTGCGTTGGTGGAATTAATCAGAGTTGATAATAACGGTGAGCAGGTTGGGGACGTATTAGCCACAACCACTACCTCTATTACGGGCGACTATAACTTAACGCTGCCAACCGGTGTTGATTTATCGGGGGATCTAATCACTCGAATTACGGGGCGCAATGATGCACAGCTGCGGGCTCAGGTGGTTGAAGCGAGCGTCAACATAACGCCGGTGTCTGAATTTATATTGCAGAACTTTGTTGAAAACCGTACCGATTTAAAAGTCATTCAGCCGGGTGCGGTGGTGACTCTGAAGAGAAAGGTAGAGGAGTTCGATTTAGTGGCATCGGGTGCTGTGGACATTGCCGCTGTGCTCGCCCAACTAGAGCAGGAACTAGGCGACTATATTGATAACGAAATAGCAATTATCGGTGAAGAGCCCGCCTCCGCAGACGCAGTTCAAGCACTCGCGGGTGGCTATAGATCGGTGTTATTCGACCTTAAATTTGAAGATGAAGATGATGGCACAGATGGTATTCTTGGTAGCGATCTCGCGCTAGCGGAGTTTACGTTTAGTGCTGAGGAAAGTGGAGAGCTGGGGATAACATTTTTATCTGATGAAGGATTATATGCCTCAATTTTTGGTAACGATTCGAATTTTTTTACATATGTTGAAGCGTTTTTTTCTGACGAAAGCGAATCATTTCCGTCTGCTAGTCTCAGCGATAGCGGTATCGTGAGTATAGCGTTTGGTTTCGAGGAGGATATATATCCTACAAACACCCCCCCTAAGGGAGAACGTCGTCCAGCTGGTGTGTTTATTTTACAAAAAGCACTTGATGACAATTATTTCGTCAATACAAATGGCAGTGCGGCTGTGATTTATGGGTTGACAGAGAATGATGCGCTCGACCCTAGCAATAAATTAGGCGATTCAGTTGACCGTGAATTCGAGCTCTTTGTTCAGAAGCCAAGTAACTTATCAGCATCGGACTTAGACGGCGATTATGGTCGCGTGTATTTTTCCATCGAGAATAACCAAGACGAAAATTTACTCGAGATTGAAACCGAAGTTAGTGTGATTAGTTTTGAGAATGAAAAGTTGAGTGCAGGTGCAGCGGTAACTAAGGTGCTTACAAAACTAGCCGGCGATGTGAGTTACGAAGAGGTTAACGCGCCCGCTGAATCTGGCGTGCCTTATGAGGTCAGTGCTGATGGTGATTTTGAATCGCTTGATGGCGACCCCATAGATGGTTTTGTGGGCAAAGATGGTAAGTTGTTTGTTATAGCAGGGAATGAAGGTACGAATGAAGTAGGCGCTCAGCAGTCGTTAACTATGGCTTTGAAATTACCAACTGAAACACCCTCGTTAGCAGGCAAAACCTTCCGTTTTATGTTGCTAGCGCTTGAGTTAGGTGACGCGAGCATGTCTCTTGTTAGTAATAGCTTTAATACCTTATTTACTATGAATTCTGAGAGTAGCGGTGTTTTGAACGGAACCGGTATTTTTCCCTTCAAAGAATCGAACGAGGCGTTTCCGAATTGTGATGGGCTGAATTGTCAAATTGATGTTTCACGGGAGCCAATAGTCGATCTCGCCGCAAATATATCGGTGGGCGATGATAAAAAAGTAACGATCACTATTGATGATGATGGCGATCAGTTCACGTTAACCGGCTGGATGAACGAGACAAGCTCGTTTGGCATTTTTAATACGAGTTTTGGCGAGGCGGGTGGCGATATGTCTGAGCTTGGTATCGCGACCCTTGTAGAAATTAAGTAAGTTCTCATCGCCTGTTATAAAAAGCCCCATGTGATTGGGGCTTTTTAAGCGGTGGAGTTACATCGTCGCTTATTGCCAGTGGATTGAATTTTTATGAATGAACTCTAGGGATGCAGTTCAGGCGACTTCTGCTACGTCTCGTTGACTGGCTAGGTACTCGTCATAGTTACCTTGGAAATCAAGCATCTGCTGATCTTTGATTTCAACTACACGGGTAGCCAGTGATGACACAAATTCTCGATCATGACTGACAAAGATTAATGTACCATCGTAGGCTTTAAGGGCCACATTGAGTGCGTCAATGGCTTCTAAATCTAGGTGGTTAGTAGGCTCGTCCATAATCAAGACATTAGTGTCCATCAGCATGAGTTTGCCGAACAATAAGCGATTTTTTTCTCCACCAGAACAGACGCGCACCTTTTTGTGTGCATCATCCGCTGTGAATAGCAAACGGCCTAGCATGCCGCGTACCGCAAGATCGTCATGCTCGGGTTTGCGCCATTGGCTCATCCAGTCGAACAGGGTTAAATCCGAGTCAAAGTCGGCGCTGCTGTCTTGTGGACAATAGCCAAGTTGTACATTCTCCGACCACTTTATGACGCCCGAGTTGGCCGCGAGTTCATTCATCAAACAGCGTAAAAAGGTACTTTTTCCCACGCCGTTTTCACCGATGACGGCCAGCTTAGCACCGGCTTCTAGAATCATGTCGCCACCCATAAATAAGGTGTCGCCATCAAAACCGTGGCCCACACCCTCAAGCACTAGGGCTTGGCGATGTAACTTTTTGTCTTGTTTGAGTTGGATATAAGGCGATTTACGGCTGGAGGTTTTTACCTCGTCTAGTGTAATTTTTTCCATCTTTTTCGCGCGTGACGTCGCTTGCTTCGCTTTTGATGCATTGGCACTGAATCGGTTCACAAAGGCTTGTAGTTCTTCGATTTCGGCGCTCTTTTTAGAGTTTTCGAGCAGTAATTGCTCACGAATAAGGGTCGAGGCTTCCACAAAGGCTTCGTAGTTACCCGGATATACACGCAGCTCGCCGTAGTCAATGTCGGCCATGTGCGTGCACACGCTATTCAAGAAGTGTCGATCATGAGAAATAATGATCATGGTCGACTTTCGTTGATTAAGTACACTGGCAAGCCAGTCAATGGTATGAATGTCTAGGTTGTTGGTCGGTTCGTCAAGCAGCAGAATATCTGGGTTAGCGAAAAGTGCCTGCGCCAAGAGCACGCGAACCTTATAGCCCGGTGCAACTTGCTCCATCAAACCAAAGTGAAGTGCTTCTTCAATTCCGGCCTCTAACAATATCTCGCCCGCTCTGCTTTCAGCGCTATAGCCGTCCAATTCGGCAAACCGAACTTCAAGTTCCGCGACCTTCATGCCTTCTTCTTCGCTCATTTCTGGCAGATTATAAATGCGATCGCGCTCAGATTTTATTTCCCACAGTTCGCTATGCCCCATTATTACTGTGTCAATAACGCTGTACTGCTCAAAAGCAAATTGATTCTGGCTCAGTGTGCCTATCGTGCAACCCGGCTCAATAGAAATATTACCTGAAGTGGGTGCGAGCTCCCCACTGAGGATTTTCATAAAAGTAGATTTGCCACAGCCATTTGCGCCAATTAAGCCGTAGCGGTTGCCATTGCCAAATTTAGCTGAGATGTCTTCAAACAGGGGCTTGGCGCCAAATTGCATGGTGATGTTTGCGGTAGTGATCAAAAATAGTTTCCTAGGGCAAAATACGCCACGTTGGTGTGACGGGTGATTTCGATTTGGGTAGGCCCATAGCGGCGGCAAGTCCTCAATGAGAAAGGCAAGTTACCAGCTAAAGCAATCGGGGCTTCCATTAAAGGCGCGCACTATAAAGATTTAGTGCGGCAATGTCGAGAAATTCGCATAAAAAATAAACAATTAGTGCGGAGGAAGACGTGTCAACGTGTTGAACTTGCTAGACGTGTTGGCTGGCATTTTAGCACACGATTTTGTGATGTTTAGAGGACATCTATGGCCGTTTAGCTTTCTTAAACAACAGGCTTAAGAACCGTTTTGCACTATACAGCGCCTAATCTTTATAGCAGAATCGAAAACCGCAACGTTGCGATTGTGACATTACAATAATAGCGAGGTCTCATGTCTAAAAGTTTTGATGATTGTCAGGTTAGTATTGAGGTGCCCATCGCGTGGGGTGAAATGGATGCCTTTCAACACGTAAACAATGTCGTTTATTTTCGTTATTTTGAGAGTGCCCGCATTGCTTATTTTGAACGTGTTGGTGTATTCGAATTGATGGAGGCGTCAGGTGTCGGTCCTATTTTGGCGACCACCTCGTGCCGGTTTAAAGCCCCGTTGACTTACCCGGATACCGTCACTGTTGCCGCATGCGTTGAGTCACTTGAGTCTGATCGGTTCACAATGCGCTATTTTGTAAAGAGCGCGAAAAGCGGACGTGTCGCGGCTGAAGGGGAAGGCTTAGTGGTATTTTATGATTACAATAATAACTGCAAACACGCAATTCCTACCGATATCTATGAAGCGATTACAAAGGTAGATGTTCTTCAATAATCGGGGATTGTGAATATGCGCTCAGGCCAGGAGCACAGTAAATGAAGGTTCCGGATAATAGTAATTTGGTTATTTTTGGCGCGTCAGGTGATTTGACCTTTCGCAAGCTTGTGCCTGCGCTTTATCATCTGTTTCAAACCAAACAGCTTCCCGATTGCTTTTTTGTCTTGGGGGTAGGTCGAAGTGAGTTTAGTGATGAGGCTTTTAGAGAGCGGTTAGCCGTGTATTTACGGGATGAATATGCGCTTTCTGATCAAGATTTATCTGGATTTTTACCACATTTACATTATCTGGCATTAGATACCCAAAATGCGCAGGCTTATGCTTCGCTGAAGCATCGCCTCGACGTGTTATATGAGCATTACAACACCCCGCATAACACACTATTTTATTTGGCCACGCCACCCAGCTTATTTCCAATTATTCCGCGTTGCTTGGCGGCGCATGGCTTGCATGAAGAGCATAGTGGTTGGAAGCGTTTAATTGTCGAGAAGCCGATTGGCTATGACTTGAAAAGCGCTATTGCGTTAGATGATGCCTTGCATGAAGTTTTTCGTGAGGAACAGATTTACCGTATTGACCATTATCTTGGCAAAGAGACCGTTCAAAACCTGCTTGTTTTCCGATTTGCTAATGGCATGTTCGAGCCGTTATGGAGTCGAAATTACATTGATTATGTAGAAATCACGGGAGCCGAGAATATCGGGGTCGAAGAGCGTGGTGGCTATTATGATGGTGCGGGCGCGTTACGAGATATGTTTCAAAATCATCTGTTGCAAGTATTAGCCATGGTGGCAATGGAACCCTCTGCCGCAATTAACGCGGATGCAACGCGAGACGAAGCGGCCAAAGTTCTGCAAAGTCTGCAGCCAATACAAAAAGACGACTTGCAAGAGCGAGTTGTTTTGGGGCAATACACCGCCTCAGTGGTGCGCGGTGAATCATTAGACGCCTATCGTGATGAATTGCATGTAAAACCTGATTCGCGCACAGAGACTTACTTAGCGCTTAAGTTATTTATCAATAATTGGCGTTGGCAAGATGTTCCATTTTATGTGCGTACGGGCAAGCGCATGCCGACGCGTGTAACCGAGGTGGTGATTCACTTTAAGTCTAGCCCGCATCCTGTATTTAGAGAAAACGCCCCGCATAATCGTTTGATTATTCGTATTCAGCCCGATGAAGGTATTTTGATGGTGTTTGGTTTGAAGAAGCCCGGCGCTGGTTTTGAAGCGGAAGAAGTGTCGATGGATTTTCACTACCAGGATCTAGGTGAAACAAAGCTATTGACCGCTTATGAACGCTTGTTGATGGATGCAATGAACGGAGATGCAACGTTATTTGCCAGAAGCGATGCTGTCAAAGCCTGTTGGAAGTTTGTGGAACCGATTCTCGACTATAAAGCGCAGCAACCCGCGGTCTACGGCTATGCCAGCGGTACCTGGGGCCCACGCGAGGCCGATGAGCTTTTAAAGCGAGACGGACGAGAATGGCGGTTCCCATGTAAAAATCTCGCTAATACTGATTATTGTGAGCTTTAAATACGTGCGCACTGAATCACTATGATGATTGTTGGAGTCGGGTTGTGAATATTCAAGTTTTTGCCGAGGTGGCTGAGTTATTAGAAGGGTTAAGCGAGCAACTCTTGGCTTACAGCTTAAGAGGTCAGCCCAAACATATTGTGTTGTCTGGTGGTTCAACGCCAAAGCGTTGGTTTTCGTATATGGCGAGTAATGCGTTTGCACAAGAAATTGAATGGGCCAACTTACATTTTTGGTGGGGGGATGAACGTATGGTGCCTGCCAGTGATGTTGAGAGTAATTATGGTGAAGCGATGCGTCTTTTGTTTGATGAAGTGGTGATACCCGAGAGTAACTTACATCCCATCCATGGTGATGCTTTAGTTAGCGAAGAGTTGTTGCGGCTTGAGCGAGAAACCACCCCATTTCTGGAGCCGCCTTATCCCGAGAGTATTTTTGATTGGGTTATTCTCGGCGTTGGGGAAGACGGCCATACGGCATCATTATTTCCTGGTAAAACTGATTATGAAGATCAGCGAACGTGGGTGCCGGCGGTGCATCCACAAACCTTACAGAATCGTATTTCATTAAGTGCAAAAGCAATTTCTGCAGCGAGCCGCGTCACGTATCTTGCAATGGGCTCAGGCAAATCTGAAGTGGTGGATCAAGTAATGAGCGGCGCAGACATCGACTTGCCCGCCGCACGCATAGCCGCCTATAACGGTGAGACGGAATGGTACTTAGATCAATCTGCCTACGGACTGCGATAAGGTTTGGTGATGCCTTGGGGTAGCGTGAGTAAGCAAAAAATTAGGAGATGTGCATGTTAGCGGATATTGGTGTAATTGGTTTAGCGGTGATGGGGCAAAATCTCATTCTTAACTTAAATGATCATGGCTACAAAGTGCTTGCGCACAATCGGACTGAGCAGAAAATTACTGACTTTCTCGAGGGCTCTGCACGCGGCACCCACATTCGGGGTGCTATAACGCTAGAGACGCTAACCGCTGGGCTAGAAAGCCCAAGAAAAATTCTATTAATGGTGCGTGCGGGTGAGGTGGTTGACCAGTACATTAATCGCTTGATTCCGTTATTAGATGAGGGTGACATTATCATTGATGGCGGTAACTCAAATTATGCAGATACTTCGCGCCGCGTCGCACAACTCAGCCAACATAAGCTGCACTTTTTAGGTATTGGCGTGTCAGGGGGCGAAGAGGGCGCGCGCCATGGCCCTTCCATTATGCCTGGCGGTGATCAGTGTGCATGGCCGTATCTAAAACCCATACTGCAAAGTATTGCAGCAAAAACGCCAGAAGGTGAGGCTTGTTGTGATTGGGTTGGATCTGGCGGCGCGGGTCATTTCGTTAAAATGGTGCACAATGGAATTGAATACGGCGATATGCAGCTAATTGCCGAGGCCTATCACTTCATGCAGGCGGGCTTAGGGATGTCGTATCCCGAGATGAGCGCCTGTTTTGCTGAGTGGAATAATACGGAATTAGACAGTTATCTTGTCGAGATTACAGCAGATATCCTCGCATTTAAAGATAAGCAAGGGGAGCATCTTGTCGAGCATATCTTGGATGCGGCCGGCCAAAAAGGCACGGGTAAGTGGACCGGAATCAACGCACTAGAGCTCGGCGTGCCGTTAACGCTTATCACAGAATCGGTGTTTGCTCGTTGCTTGTCTGCATTGCAACCCGAACGTGTATCCGCAAGTGAACATTTCAAAGGGGCTGACGCAATCGTGCTCGATAGCGCTGAAGCGAAAGTGAAATGCTTAGATGATCTTCGGCAAGCACTATTGGCGTCAAAAATCATCTCTTATGCTCAAGGTTTCATGCTCATGCGAGAGGCTTCAAATGAGCATAACTGGGATCTGAATTATGGCAATGTAGCATTGATGTGGCGTGAGGGCTGTATCATTCGGAGTGCATTTTTGGGCAATATTCGCGATGCATTTGCGAAGTCTCCGGACCTTTTATTTTTGGGCTTGGATGACTATTTTAAAAATCTACTAATACAATGCTTACCGGCATGGCGGCGGATTGTCTCCCAAGCGATGCAGCATGGTTTACCTATGCCCTGTATGAGCTCAGCTTTAAATTTTTTGAATGCCTACGCCAGTGAGCGATTACCTGCGAATTTGATTCAGGCCCAGCGAGATTACTTTGGTGCACATACTTACGAGCGTCTAGACCATGCAAGAGGTGAATTTTTCCATACAGATTGGGCGCAGACCGGGGGGAATGTGTCGTCCTCAAGTTATGAGGTTTAGTAAACGCGCTCGATACGGAGCGCCTTATCTGCAAATTCGATTGTATCGCCTTGGAACGTGCCCATGATCGCGATGCCTAAAGGTGTGTTTTGGCTGAGAATTTGTAACGAAAGGTGCTCACTGGATACTTCGAGTCCGCCAGCAACAGGGCTTATAAAAAAAGGCAGTTGAAAGTTTGTAAGCGTTACCAGTGCACCCAATGCTATCGGTGTGTCTGCATAAAATTCGCGGCAAAGCACCATTTCATTGCGTTTAAATAGATCAATATTTGTTTTGTATTCATCGACTCTCCGCGATTGCCCCTCCGCAAGATACGCCGCTTCTAAACCCAGCGTGTCATATTGGTTTTCTGCTTTACTTTCTTCATGCGTTGCGGCCTCTCGGGCTGAATGGGCCGCGCATTTGGCATCATGCAGCTGTTCTTGCAACGCCGCCAGTATCATGTCGTATATTGCTTGTTTATTCATATCTGGCAGCTTTTTGTACATAAAATGTCAATGAATTAAGTGGAGGGTAAAAACAGACAACCGGGACATACCCTTTGGAGAATCAGTATAGAGCCAGACAATTTCGGGGCAAGGTAAAAAAATGTGCTTTACTAACAGTACAGTTTTGACTTTTTTACAACCAAATTAACGATGAGGACGCCTCTGTGTCATATGAAAATTTAAATGCCTTGGGTTTAAAAGATATTGAGAATATTGACTACTACACAGTTCGCACAGAGCTTGATCAAGATGTGCTGAAAGTCTACTACCAGAAAGATAAAGCATCATTTTTTCACCGCAGTGAGAAATTTAAGTTTCATCGTTCCTCGCGCGCAGTGCCGTCGGGTGATGGTGCCTCAAATACGGAAATGAGTGAGATCTCGCCGCATCTTGTTAAAGTGATGTCAGAGTTGGACCACGTGACCAAACATCATCGTACCGAGCAAGATATCAAACAGAAGGTTCTAGAGGATTTGCGCCATTTACAGAAGGTGGTTTCCGCTAAAGTGGCGCAAATTGAGGCAGATTTAGAAAAACTCTAGTCGTTTAATTGAACCCAATCAGCTCAACATCGAAGATGAGTACTGAGTTAGGTGGAATTTTTCCAGCGGCACGCGCACCATACCCTAAGTTTGGTGGGATGAAAAATCGTCTTTTTTCGCCTACCACCATCAGCTGTAAGCCCTCTGTCCAGCCGGGGATAACTTGATGCAAACCAAACTCGATCGTCTGACCTCGATCAACCGAACTATCGAACACCGTCCCATCTACTAAGGTGCCATGGTAGTGCACTTCGACGCGTGACGACGCCTTGGGATGTGAATCGCCTGAGCCTGGTTCAAGCAGTTTGTGTTGCAAACCGGATGGCGTTACCTCGATACCCTCCTGTGATTTATTTGTCTCTAAGAATTGCTGACCTGCCTCGGCGGCGAGGCCTGCCTCCTTTTTGTTTGTATTCATTCTGTTTACGATAAAAAAGGCTAAAGCAATAACGACGATAACAGCAATTATTTTCACGGGAGCTCCTTTGGTTAAATGATGTACCTAATTTTGCATATTTTCGTTATTTTACTGGGTATTACTAGCTAGCGCGAAGATAGGGCCTTTGGCAGAAATTTGATTAGTAAGTTTGCCGAGTAATTTTTGTTCTTTGACTAACATATGATAAAAACGTTTAAAGCGCCTAGGCAAATAACGCGCTGAGAAATCTTGAACATGATTTGATTTCTGCATTTTTTGAATAAGGCTTAGCAGGTATTTTCTCGCCGACTCTTCACACTTTTCTCCATTGTGTGAAGTCATATGGATTGCAAGATTAATGAGTTCTTCAGACGGACCCTGTTCTGTAAAAAATATATTTGGTTCATTGATTCGATATTTTAGTAAGGCGGCGTCGCGCGTAATTGTAAGCTTGTAATTACGCTGTAATTTTTCTGCCATTGCCCTCTCTCGCTGATTAGTAATAATAAATTCAACACGTTTGCTCAAGTTTAGAAAATGGCTATCTGACGGATCAAAATAATTATAATTTACAGCGTGCGTCATCATATCGAGTCGGCCATAAGATATAAATACTTGTTCACCAGGGCGACATGATTTTTTCGCAACAGCGGTTATATAGTCGTTTCGACTATCAAAAAAATCACCATATTCGCTAGAGTGATTGAAACCCTCAATGATAGGAATGAAGCCACTTTTTCCAATTGCTCGGCTTTTGAAATTTAGTATGCAGCGTAAATAAAGGTCTTTATCAACGGTTGAATCAAAGTCACGCAAGGCGCCTAAGATAGCATCAGTTTCGTTGTTTTGTTTCTTTATTTCGTTCGCTAGTGTTTGACTGAGCTCTGCAATTATTTTCAGCTCTTTCTCACTAATAAAGTAAGTTGACAATTTTTCCAAAATATATAATGGCTCAAGCATTAGTAAGCTGATAGATTCTTTCTCGTTCGCTGCATCCGACAATAACTTCGCAGAAGCGTATACTTGTCGGACGGTCAGTGATGTGTTGGTAGGGAAGTCATGAGCTTTGTGGTTAATCGCTAGAGACTTTGGGATTTTTACGAGTGTTTCACCCGCATTGATTGTATCGTTAGCGTAAAAGCCGAAAATACCGTCAGGCGCTTGTCGACTGATCTTTTTGTTTATTTCTGCGCCATTTGAGACTGCCCAGTCTAATTGAGCTTGGTATGTGTTCATCACCATATCTTATTTTATTTCTCTCTGTTAAGCGCAAGCTAATCTAATGTGCCGCATAATTTTGCAATTAAATGACGAAGAGGTTTATAACTTTTATCGACTTCAAGTTAAACTCCTATTTTGGCATGCAAGTTTGTTTTCTTGCTTGCACTAGTCGTTGTTTTTCTTTTTTTATATGTTTGTACGAATGGTTTCCGTGTCTTTAGGCTTGCGTTATATGCTGCTCAGTGCATTAGGATTTGCATTAATGGCAGTATGTGTAAAATTAAGTTTTGCGGAGGGAATTCCCTTATTAGAGATTGTGGCGGCGCGCGCGTTGGTATCCATTTTCTTGAGTTACCTTGATGTAAAGCGGAAAAATATCCCGATTTGGGGTGAGAATCGACCACTTTTATTCGCGCGAGGTTTAGTCGGAGCCTTATCTTTGATCTGCGTGTATTACGCAGTCATTACGATGCCATTGGCAGAAGCCACCGTTATTCAGTATCTTCATCCGGCCTTTGCGGCACTGCTTGCGTTCCTATTTCTAGGTGAGCACCTAAAAAAAGCAACCTTCGTTTCCATTCTTTTAAGTTTTGTGGGCATTTTACTCGTTGCGAGGCCCGTATTTTTGTTTGGATTAAGTGATGCGACCCTGCCAACCTTGAGCGTCATTATGGCCGTTTTGGGAGCGTTTGGGAGTGCGATCGCTTATGTGTTAGTGCGACGGTTGAGCCAAACAGAAGACAGCTCCGTTATTATTTTCTACTTTCCACTAGTTGCATTGCCGATAGCAGTGCTTGGACTAGGTGATCAGTTTGTAATGCCCATTGGCATCGGATGGCTATATCTGCTGCTTGTCGGTATTTTTACGCAAGTAGGCCAAATTGGTTTAACGAAAGCAATGCAAACGGAAACAGCTGCTCGTGCGACAGCATTCTCTTATACACAAGTGGTGTTTTCAGCCTTATTGGGTTGGTGGGTATTCGCGGAAGAGCCAGCCTTAAATGTGTATGTGGGCGCCGCGCTTATTATTTTAGGCGCCTACATCAATACCTTTAAAAAGTGACCGATAACGCGAATATACAGTGCGTTGTAGGTGGATTAGTGACTAGTCGTTAAACAAGGAGCATGATCATGCCTGTTGAACAAACGGAGTTTCAATCAGATTTCTCGCAATTATCTTCTGCTGACGAAGTGGCTGATTATACATTCCTCCATAAACTCCCAAAAATTGAGTTGCACTTGCATTTAGAGGGCTCTTTAGAACCCGAATTGATGTTTCAACTTGCTGCGCGCAATCAAATTGATTTGCCATATGCCTCGGTTGAAGCGGTGCGAGCAGCATACGAATTCACAAACCTTCAAACCTTTCTCGATATTTATTACCAATGCGCGGCCGTCTTGCAAACTGAACAAGATTTTTACGACTTAACTTGGGCGTATCTAGCCAAATGCCACGAGCAGAATGTGATGCATGTTGAGCCCTTTTTTGATCCACAGACGCATACACAAAGAGGGATCGATATCGGCATAGTGGTGAGAGGGATCGATCGAGCTTTAAAGGACGCGCGCGATCAATTCGGTATGACAAGTCGCTTAATTCTTTGCTTTCTGCGCCATCTTAGTGAAAAGGAGGCAACAAGTTGCTTAGCTCAGATGGAGCCTTATTTGTCATACATTCATGCTGTTGGTTTAGATTCTTCAGAGTTAGGGCACCCGCCCAGCAAGTTTGAACGGGTCTTTGAAATAGCAAGAAGTAAGGGGTTGTTAACCGTTGCGCATGCGGGTGAGGAAGGGCCGCCAATGTATATCGAGGAGGCTTTGGAATTGTTGAAAGTAAGTCGAATCGACCATGGGGTGCGCTGTATTGAGAGCCCGGTATTGATGCAGACTCTAGTCGAAAAGAAAATACCCTTGACCGTTTGCCCGCTGAGTAACATAAAGCTCAAAGTGTTTGAAACCCTTACTGAACATACTATTCTTACCTTGCTTGATGCAGGCGTTTGCGTGACGGTAAATTCTGATGACCCTGCTTTTTTTGGGGGCTATATGGAGGAAAACCTTTTTGCGCTAGCCGACGAATTAGCCATGACACGCCAGCAAGCGGTTCGGTTAACCTGTAATGCTATTGAGGCCAGTTTTATTGGCGAGCATAGAAGAAGCCAGCTTTTAGCTGCGCTGCGGCAATGTCTCGTCGACAGCGCCAATTAACCCTTCAGTTGCCGTCTTAAGGGAGCTAGGCGTCTTGTTTGCGCTTCGTTTAATATGCGCATGTGTAATGCTTATCACGTAAGGCTACTCGTACTCGATCTTATCTTTTACCTCTGTGCGGGCGTCATTAAGCTCTTCGATCAACTCATAGGTAATGTAATATTTAGAGATATTGGCGACGTACGTGACGGGTTCCTGCCCAACATAGCGCGAGACAACGTTTTCAACATTTCCATACCATATATTAGGATCTAACCCGAGTTTCGCGGTAGTTTTGCGCAATCGGCTAATTCGGCTGGGGCCTGCATTGTATGCGGCAATCGCGAACAGTGTTTTGTCCAACTCGGAGATATTAGGGTCATCAAAATAGCGCTCTATAATATGACGTAAATATTTACTGCCCGCATGAATGTTATTTTCTAAGACGTGAAGATCCTCAAAGCCCATCGCGCGGCCCGTTCTTGGCATAATTTGCATAATACCAATCGCGCCCACATGACTTGTCTTTGTATTGTCTAAACGGGATTCTTGATAGGCTTGCGCGAAAAGCATTAGGTGGTTGAGGGAATATTGCGCTCCATAATTTTCAAACAGTGTCAGCAATTCCCCGTAACGTTGATGTGTTTGCTGCGCCATGGCTTTTTTGGCCCACGCGGTGTTTTCGAGGTATCGTTTTTTCAGCACGTTGCCAAATGTGGTGCCCGACCGATGTTTCTTCAAAAAGCGGTTTACCTCTGACATAAATTCAGGTGTGTTTTTCCGTATTGCCCAGGCAATATTCGTGTTGTCTGAAATCTTTATTTCGTTATGCACGCGAATATCTTGGTAAATTTTTGCCCACAATTTAGCGACGTGAAGATCAGCGACGGTGTAATCAATAACACCTTGATTGGTTAGTTCGAGTAAATCTTCTACCTCTAAAAATTCATTCGCCGGAATAATTTTTATGGGGGCTAATCCCGCATTCAATAGGGCTTCATTTTGCGGTAATAGGTGTTCATAAAAACTACTACTTTTGCGGACGACAATGCTTTTACCTGACAAAAACTCTAGGCTTGAAGGTTTTGGTGCGCCCCGAGAACTCACTAATATTTCACTCGCATTTTTTAAGGTTGGAATAGAAAAATCAGCGAATGTTTTTCTTAAAGGGGTAATCGTTAAATTAGCCACGGCGAGATCTATTAAGCCGGCCTCTAAGCGAGGCATGAGTTGGTCTCTTGCCATAGGCACAGGTATGAGTTTGAGTGGATTGCGTTTTAGCTTTGTTTTAAAGCGTTTACGTAAATAATTTTCAAAAGCGCGTAGGCCCTCATAAGCGAGTCCGTAGGGCTGTCCATTGTATAAAAAATAGTGCGTTTTATTGTAGGTGACGCCTACGCGAATTGTCCCGCGCTCGAGCATTGCGTATAGATCATCTTTATGTGCGGAATTTATAAGCGTTTGAAACTCGGCAACGGCTTGTTCGTCTATTTCAATCCCTAAGTCCAAATTTTCTTCGATATTAGCCGACCATGCGGTCGGGCAAATAGCAACGCAGACAAACAGGTTTAAAAGTATTTGGCGCAGAGTATGACTAAAGGTGAAGGTTGGCATCGCGGTGTCTCGCTCATGGCTTCGCTTGGGTGAGTAGCTAGGTTATGCCAA
>CAJWAD010000063.1 GCA_913020245.1 uncultured Oleiphilus sp. | reverse complement strand
CCCATAAAATTACCTCATAAATCTGTGGTGCTAGGACAAAACCTAGGAAAGGAGAGAGATTATACACAAACATTTCACGATCGCGAGCCCTCCCCAAAAACAAAAAAGGCTATTGATTACGAACCAACAGCCTTTTGCGTGCGAAAAGCAATAATTAGTGGATACCGCGCCAATATTCTTTATTCAAGAAGTATACAAATACGAACATAAAGGCCAGAAATATTAGCACTTTAATTCCCAGACTTTCGCTCTGCATACGAGAGGGCTCACCCACGTATTCTAAGTAGTTCACAATATCGTAGATGGCTTGATCGTATTCTTCTGGGCTCAGCGAACCTTCAGCCACAAACTCCTTGCAACCGCTGCTTTTCACAATATTGCCACTTAACGGATCAACTTCTGGCTCGACACCCAATTCAGGCGCTTCAGCACACACACCCTGCAGACCGGCCAGCACATGCGGCATGCCCACGTCCTTGTATACGACGTTATTGACGCCATACGGACGCTTCGGATCTGAATAGAATGCACGCAAGTAATTATATAACCAATCTGGGCCACGTAAACGCGCTACCAAGGTTAAATCCGGAGGCGTATTCCCAAACCAGGTTTTAGCTTGATCTGCGGGCATAGAGATATCCATCAATTGGCCAATCTTAGCGTCGCCAAACATTAGGTTTTCCTCAAAGATCTCATTCGGGATACCCAAGTCATTTGCTGAACGCTCATATCGTGAGTACTTCAATGAATGACAGCCAAAGCAATAATTTGTGTATAAGGTTAAACCATTTTGCAGCGACTCTTGGTCCGAGATATCGGTTTCAATGTGGTCCATTGGAATCGAGGGCCCGCCCGCAGCATGGGCTTGAAAGGCTGAGAGTGCAAAAGCAACAGTTAAAATTAACGTCTTCATCTCATCGTCACCCGCTCTGGAACTGGCTTCGTTTTTTCTATACTCGTATAGACCGGCATAAGCAGGAAGTATAGGAAGTATACGGCGGTCAAAATCCGCGCCCAGAGCGTTCTTTCGGGCGTAGCAACCACTACCCCTAGGTAACCCAAAATGCAGAAAGCTACAACGAATAACAGTAAGGCTATTTTGCTTAAATTACCCTTGTACCGCATCGATCGAACCGGACTACGGTCTAGCCAAGGCAAAACAAACAAAACCGCAATTGCCGCACCCATCGCGACTACACCCAAGAACGCATCGGGCACCGCGCGCAAAATGGCATAGAACGGCGTAAAGTACCAGACGGGCGCAATATGATCAGGCGTCTTTAATGGGTTAGCAGGCTCAAAATTCGGCTTCTCGAGGAAATACCCACCCATCTCAGGGAAGAAGAACACCACAGCACAAAACACAAACAAAAAAACCACAATACCGACCATGTCATGCACGGTATAAAACGGATGGAAGGGAATGCCGTCTTTGGGAATGCCATCTGCATCTTTGTTTTTCTTTATATCGATGCCGTCTGGGTTGTTCGAACCCACTTCGTGTAAAGCCAAAATATGCAGAACGACTAGAGCCAAAATAACGATAGGCAATGCCACGACATGCAAAGCAAAGAATCGATTCAACGTAATGCCTGAAATCAGGTAGTCACCGCGAATCCAGAGAGCTAAGTCCTCTCCAATGTATGGAATTGCACCGAACAAGTTAACAATTACCTGAGCGCCCCAATAAGACATTTGACCCCAAGGTAACAAATAACCCATGAACGCTTCAGCCATAAGCGCTAAGTAAATGGTCATACCAAAGATCCACACGAGTTCGCGCGGTTTTTTATAAGATCCGTAGAGCAAGCCTCTAAACATATGAAGATAAACAACGACGAAAAATGCCGAGGCACCCGTAGAGTGCAAGTAGCGTAGCAACCAGCCATACTCGACATCTCTCATAATGTATTCGATAGACGCAAAGGCACCCTCGCCGGAAGGGTTGTAACTCATAGTTAACCAAATGCCCGTCAGCAATTGATTAGCCAGTACAACGAAAGACAAAACACCAAAGAAATAAAAAATGTTGAAGTTCTTAGGTGCATAGTACTTGCTCATGTGCTTTTCAAAAGCTTGAACTACGGGTAGTCGCTCATCGATCCATGTAAGTAGTTTTGGCATTATGCAGCCTCCTCATCAACACCAATCATGATGGTTTCATCGTCTAAGTATTTGTAAGGGGGAACTTCCAGATTTTTAGGTGCTGGCACCCCCGAAAATACGCGTCCGGCAAGATCAAAGCGTGACCCATGACAGGGGCAAAAGAAGCCCCCTAACCAATTTTCGTCAAATGGTTGCGGTTCAACTTCTGGAACAAACTGTGGAGAACAGCCTAAGTGCGTGCAAATACCCACTATTACAGCGAACTCAGGGCGAGAAGAACGGTAAATACCTTTTACGTAGTCAGGTTGCTGAGGCTCTATTGACTCTGGGTCTCGCATCTCACCGTTCAGTTTCTCTATATTGTCTAGCATTTCTTGTGTACGGCGCAAAACCCATACAGGCTTGCCTCGCCACTCAACTGTCATTCGCTGACCTGGCTCTAATTTACCAATTGTCGCTCTGACTGGCGCACCAGCTGCTTTGGCCTTTGCACTTGGATTCCACGAAGCTACAAAAGGTACCGCCGCACCTATCGCACCCACGCCTCCAACTACAGAGGTCGCTCCCAGCAAAAATCTGCGCCGGCTCGCATTCACGTCGCCTTCACTCATACAGGCTTCTCCCATCGATCTCTCGTTTCTTTTGGACTCTTCATTGTTGTTTTTGACGGATCAGGTGGCGTTTAAATGGCCCCCAAGCCGTGGTCACATATCTAATTATTAAGCCTTGCGCTGTTAAGCATACAGAGCCTTTTTTCAAAACCACAAATAGTAATTAAATTAGGTTTGGGCATCAACAACTTTCAGCGTTTTCAACGCTAAATATGCTGAAAAGTAAATAGGTAAGACGAGCCAAAAAAAACGCCTATCAGGCAACTGACAAGCGTTTTTAGTCTGTATGGCGATTTTAACGCTTCGAGAACTGTGGACGCTTACGCGCCTTGCGAAGACCTACTTTCTTACGCTCTACTGCTCGCGCGTCACGCGTGACCCATCCCGCTTGGCGCAAAGGACTACGCAATGCCTCATCATATTCTATCAACGCTCGCGCTATGCCGTGACGAATTGCACCCGCTTGACCTGTTGTACCACCACCTTTAACGGTGATTTTTACATCTAACTTATCAGCCAATTCAACTAGCTCAAGCGGCTGACGAACAACCATCTGAGCAGTTTTACGACCAAAAAATTCACCCAACGGACGACCGTTTACTTCGATCTGGCCACTACCTGAACTTAAGAAAACTCTTGCTGCCGACGTTTTACGACGACCGGTACCATAATTGTATGCAGTTGACATAATCGCCTTACCCTAAATATCTAATTCTTTTGGCTGCTGAGCAGTATGAGGATGTTCAGTCCCTGCATACACTTTCAGCTTAGTGAACATTGCGCGCCCAAGAGGACCGCGAGGCAACATGCCTTTCACCGCGCTTTGAATAACACGCTCAGGCGCCTTATCGATCAACTTCTCAAATGAAATTGATTTAAGGCCACCAATGTATCCTGTATGCCGGTGGTAAATTTTGTTGCTTGCTTTTTTACCTGTTACAGTAATTTTCTCAGCATTAACGACGACAATATAATCACCGGTGTCTACATGTGGAGTATATTCTGGCTTATGCTTGCCCCGTAAACGGTGCGCAATCTCAGTCGACAATCGACCCAGTGTTTTGTCTGTAGCATCTACTACATACCAGTCCCGCTTCACGGTTTCTGGTTTTGCACTTAACGTCTTCATTTAATCCGCCTTTCAACGCTCTTTTTAAGAGCACACTAAGCAAAAATGTGGGCCGTGACTGTAGCGCACACCTTTTACTGATTCAATAACAATGTTGCGGTGCTGTATAGGAGACGGGGCTGAACTCGTTAAAAAACACCGGCAATTTGAGGGCGCGAAGTATAAACAAATCATTTCCCAATAGCTAGACCCGGGTTGCTTTTATTTCACTATTAATTTTTCGCTGAAACACTTGTTTTGAATTGGCGTACAGTGCCAACTCTATTTCCGCGGCAGATTCAGCGCGCATGGCACACAATACCGCAAATATATGCCTCAAATCCGCTGGACTGCCTGACCCTTTTTTTTGATTTGGCAATGCCATATCGGGTGAATCCGTTTCCAGCACTAGCGCGGCTAATGGAAGCTTTGCTATCGCCTTACGTGTTTTGACGGCTCGCTCAAAACAAATAGTTGAACCAACCCCAATTTTAAAGCCCAGCGAGACAAACTGCGCAGCCTGCTCATAAGACCCCGCAAACGCGTGAATCACGCCCGAACTTACCCCACTGCGTTTAATCAAACGGTAAACATCCGCATGTGCTCGAACGGAGTGTACGATTACCGGTAAGTTATGCTGTGCTGCAACGCTTAATTGTGCTTCAAACAACGCGCACTGACGCGCCGCTTCATCCAGCCGATAATCGAGACCAATCTCCCCAACCGCGACTATGCCTGACTCCTCGAATGCTAGTCTAGAGACAAGCAATGCATCCAAGGCCTGAAGATCATCTTCGTCTGCGTGGCGAGACAAAAAACACGGATGTAAACCTAGAGCAATTGAACACACCTCATGATCGGCCGCTAAGGCCTGTAAAGACACCCATGAATCCCGATCAACAGCAGGCACCACATAACGCTCAATACCTAAACGGCGCCAATCGCTAAGATGCTGCTTTAAACGATCAGCAAACTGAACGAAATCAAGATGGCAGTGCGTATCAAAAAAGGCCATGCCAGTCGCCGTGCTCAATGCTCACGGGTCGTTAAAAAATCAACACCAGGATAACGTTCTTGCGAAAGTTGCAGGTTTACCATCGTTGGCGCGATATACGTTAGGTTGTCGCCACCATCAAGCGCTAAATTGTCATGACACTTTTTCTTGAACAGCTCAAACTTTGCACTGTCATCTGATTGCACCCACCGCGCGGTTGCCACTGAAATAGGCTCATACATCGCATCTACTTTGTACTCGGCTTTTAAACGATGTACCACAACATCAAACTGGAGCACCCCTACAGCTCCAACGATCAAATCATTATTTGCCAAGGGACGGAACACCTGGACCGCACCCTCTTCTGCAAGCTGTATAAGCCCTTTATTTAACTGCTTACCTTTTAACGGATCCTTAAGGCGAATGCGCCGGAACAACTCTGGCGCAAAGTTTGGAATACCCGCAAACTTCAATTGCTCACCCTCTGTAAAGGTATCACCAATCTGAATAGTGCCATGATTATGCAAGCCAATAATATCGCCTGCAAAGGCTCGCTCAGCATTCTCTCGATCGCCAGCCATAAATGTTACAGCATCAGAAATACGCACATCTTTGCCAATTCGCACATGCTTTAGCTTCATACCTTTTGTATATTTACCAGAGCAAATACGCATAAAAGCTATTCGATCACGATGCTGCGGATCCATGTTTGCTTGAATTTTGAATACAAACCCCGTGAACTTATTCTCTATGGCTTCGACTTGTCGCTCAGCAGTTGCTCGTGTTTGCGGGGGGGGCGCCCACGCAGTGAGACCATCGAGCATATGGTCCACACCAAAGTTACCTAGCGCTGTGCCAAAAAAAACGGGGGTAAGTTCACCGGCAAGAAACAGCTCCAAATCAAACTCATGAGAAGCCCCTTTGACGAGGTCTATCTCGTCACGCAAATCTGCAGCATAACTTCCAATATGTTCATCTAACTCAGGATTATCTATTCCTTTGATGACCAGCGAATCTTGAATGGTATGCCCTTGACCCGTCTGATAAAGAATCGTTTCATCTTTGTAAAGGTGATACACCCCTTTAAATTCTTTACCCATCCCAATCGGCCAGGTAATCGGCGCGCAAGCAATCTTTAAGACGTCTTCCACCTCATCCATCAATTCAATGGGGTCTCTCGTATCTCGATCAAGCTTATTCATGAAGGTAACGATAGGCGTGTCACGCAAACGCGTCACTTCCATCAGCTTTATCGTTCGAGCCTCGACTCCTTTTGCCGAGTCAATCACCATTAAACACGAATCAACTGCCGTTAAGGTCCGATAGGTATCTTCAGAAAAATCTTCATGTCCAGGCGTATCGAGGAGGTTGACCAACTTATCATTAAACGGAAACTGCATAACCGAGGTAGTCACAGAAATGCCACGCTCTTTTTCCATCTCCATCCAATCAGACTTTGCATGCTGACCGCTCTTTTTACCCTTTACCGTCCCGGCCTTTTGGATCGCCTCACCAAACAAAAGCACTTTCTCTGTGATAGTTGTCTTACCGGCGTCAGGATGCGAAATAATGGCAAATGTTCTGCGATTTTCAATTTCGCTTTTAAAGTTGGCATCAGCCATGAAAAGTAAACCTCTGAGTAACTGCAAAGTGTCGTGGATTCAGGACGAAAACAGACACCGTTAAAACGCGGCATTCTAACGGATAAATGCATCGCGATAAACTTGCCTGAGGTAAACAACAAAACACATCGCTATTTTTGAACAGTAATAAACACTATACAATTTCCCTGTAGAGCTCGCGCACATGCGCTTCGGTAAGCGTAATCGGATTGCCTCCTGCGCTCGGATCTTCCAAAGCCATACGTGCCAATAAGTCAATATCGGCATGCGTTACACCCAGCTCAGACATGCGTTCAGGGACGCCCAAGGCGCTCGCGAAGCGAGTAATCCAATCATAGAAACCATCAAACCCTCCTTCGATTTCTAGGTAAGCGGCCAACCTACCCACGCGTTCCTCAATCACAGGACGGTTGAATCGAATGACCGCAGGCAGCGCAATGGCGTTCGTCATACCGTGCGGCGTATTGTGAACCGCACCTAAGGGATGTGATAAAGCATGCACCGCTCCCAAGCCTTTTTGAAAAGCGACGGCGCCCATAGCTGCTGCACTCATCATATGTGCACGCGCTTCAAGATCGGCACCATTGGTATACGCCCGAAACAAGTAATCTTTAACCAAACGCATCCCCTCAAGGGCGATACCCTGCGATAAGGGGTGATAAAAAGGTGAGCAATAGGCTTCAAAACTATGAATAAAGGCATCCATCCCAGTACCCGCGGTGACCGCCGGAGGCAAACCTACGGTCAGTGCCGCATCGCAAATTACAATGGACGGGAGCATTTTGGGATGAAAAATAATCTTTTTTACGTGATTTTGTGAGTTCGTCAGAATACCCGCCCGCCCAACTTCTGAGCCGGTACCGGCGGTAGTCGGCACGGCAATTATTGGCGCAATGCCATTTTCATCGGCACGCGTCCACCAATCATCAACATCCTCAAAATCCCAAACCGGGCGATGCTGTCCCGACATAAAAGCAATCATTTTACCCATATCTAAAGCAGAACCCCCGCCAAAAGCGACGACCCCGTCATGCTGACCTGCTTTGTATTTGGCAACGCCTTTTTCGAGACTATTTTCGTCTGGGTTGGGCTCAACTTCGCTAAATATAATTCGACCCAACCCTCCTCGTTCCAAAATGGCTAATACCTCAGCCACAATCGGTAAATTGGCGAGGCCCGAGTCGGTTACAAACAACGGCCTGCGTATACCTAATGCTGCACAAGCATCGACTAGTTCCTTAATCCGCCCAACCCCAAAACGAATCTCGGTTGGATAACTCCAGTTCGCCATTAACTCCGGTGCAATACCCATTATTAACGTACCTTTTTGAAGTGATAAGATTTTACGCGCGTCAAATTTTGGTAACCAATATGCGACAAGGCACCGCCGCGCCCGGTATCTTTGCAACCGGTCCAACAAAGCGCTGGGTCTAAATAATCAGCACGATTCATAAATACCGTGCCGGTCTCGAGCCGCGCTGCAATCTCGGCGGCACGCTCTGCATCACTTGTCCAAAGAGAGGCTGTCAAACCGAACTGACAGTCATTCATCAACGCGATCGCCTCTAAATCATCCGCCACTTTCATAATACCCACCACAGGGCCAAAGGTTTCATCACGCATAATACGCATCTCATGATTCACATTAACCAACACCTGTGGCGCGAGGTACGCATCAGTCCCGTCATCTCGTGGAAACAAACTCGCATCAATCAATGCTTCTGCACCGGCATCGATTGCTTCGGTAATTTGCGCTCTCACCTCATCTGCAAAGCGTTTGTTTGCCATTGGCCCTAACGTACTTGCCTCATCCAACGGGCTGCCTAACGCGTAGGTAGAGACAAGCGAAACAAATTTATGGACGAAAGCGTCATACAAATTTTCATCTACGTAAATTCGTTCAATACCACAGCAGCACTGCCCTGAATTAAACATCGCGCCATCTACAAGCGCTTCAACCGCTGCATCAAGATTCGCATCGTTCATAACATAAGCGGGGTCTTTGCCGCCAAGCTCTAACCCTAGGCTCGCGAAAGTGCCCGCTGCTGAACGCTCTACCGCCTGCCCGCCGCCAACGGAGCCGGTGAAATTGATAAAATCGAAACAACGCTGCTGTAACAAGCCGTCTGTCGTTGCATGATCCAAAAATAGGTTCTGAAACAAGTATTCAGGCAAGCCCGCCTTAACAAAAGCGCTGACTAACGTTTCGCCCACCAACAGTGTTTGCGTCGCATGCTTTATAAATACAGCATTCCCCGCAATCAACGCCGGCACAATGGTATTTATCGCCGTCAGGTAAGGATAATTCCAAGGCGCAATCACAAATACCAAACCATGCGGCTCTCGCATGATACGACGCTCGTAATCATCACTTTCTTCTATTACCAGCGGCTGAAGCGCCTCCTCAGCAATCTTTGCCATATACTCAGCACGTTCGTTAACACCACCGAACTCGCCACCATAGCGCACGGGACGACCCATCATATGTGCAAGTGCGGGAACAATCTGTTCGTTCATCTCACCTAAACGCTGCACGCCTTTCAATACAAGTGCAATACGCTGACCAATCGGCCGCTGAGACCATTCCTTTTGAGCTTGCTTCGCATTCGTGACAAGCTCATTCACTTGCACCTCACTCATTATCTGGCGTTCAGCGAATATGCTCCCATCAACAGGGCTGATACAGGTGAGAGTTTTTGATGCAACTGTCATTGTTATCTATCCTTTATTCTCATGAACGCTCGAACCCTCGAGCGATTTCCCAATCTGTAACGACCTTGTTAAAGGCCTCCTGTTCGACTTCGCCAGCGCGTATGTAATGCAACACAACCTCTTCACCTAACGCTTCTTTGAGCATGTCTGATGCGCTAAGCGCATCCACTGCATCGCGCAATGTAATAGGCAATGCAGGCGCATCTTTAATAGTGTATACATCCCCCATTGCGGGCAGCGGGCATTCTAATCGTTCTTCAATGCCTTTCATTCCAGCAGCTAACTGCGTAGCAATGGCTAAATAGGGATTAATGTCTGAGCCACCGATGCGGCATTCCACCCGCACTGCGCTTGTACCCTCCGCACACAACCGGAACCCAGCGGTGCGGTTATCAATTGACCAGACCGCTTTGGTAGGCGCAAAGCTGCCACTTGTGAAACGCTTATAGCTGTTAATATTAGGCGCCAAAAATAGCATATAGTCAGGTGCATACTTTATTAGCCCCGCAAGATACTGACGGATAAGCGCTGACATACCATACTCAGCATTCGGATCGTAAAAAACGGGCTTCTCGGCCTGCCAAAGCGACTGATGCACGTGCGCCGCGCTCCCAACCATATGTTGGTCCCACTTCGGTAAAAAACTTATAGCATGACCCTGCTGCCATGCGATTTCTTTTGCGGCATGTTTGGCAATTGTATGATGGTCGGCACATCGTAAAGCTGCATCATATCGGATATTTAATTCTTCTTGACCGCGCTCTGCCTCACCCTTTGAACATTCGACAGGAATACCCGCGTTGAACAAGTGATTACGCAGGGGACGCATTATATTCTCTTCTTTAGAGGTCTGAAAAATGTGGTAGTCCTGATTGTAGCCGCTGATCGGTTCTAAATCTCGAAATCCGCCTTTTCGAATTTGATCGAAACTTTTTTCGAAAATAAAGAATTCCAGCTCAGTGGCTGCTTTTAACTCGAATCCTTTCTCACGCAGCCGCTCAATCTGACGTTTAAGTACTTGCCTCGGTGAATGCGGAACAGCTTGATGCGTGCGATGATCTAAGACATCACACAGCACCATCACCGTGCCATCAAGCCAGGGAACTGGCCGTAAAGTCTCTAAGTCTGGTTTCATGACAAAATCACCATAACCCTGCGACCATCCAGACGAAGCGTAGCCTTCTGGTGTTGCCATTTCTAAATCGGTGGCCAGCAGATAATTACAGCAGTGCGTTTCTGCATACGAAGAATCAATAAAGTTTTGCGCATGAAACCGTTTCCCCATAAGTCGGCCCTGCATGTCTACCAAACAAACAAGAACCGTATCGACCAAGCCACTTGAAACTTGGTTTTTTAACTGATCATACGTCAGATTACCGGGCATCATTTGATTCCTCTTTTGTTATTCTAAATTAACCATGGCGATATCCTTGCCAAACCATGAATAACCGGAGTGTTACCCATACTGCCCCGAATCAACAATTTCCTTTGATTAAGGTGTCACCCTAATCAACTTAGGCTAATCATTCAAAACAAGAAAGTGCGGTGGTTCAAGCTTTATGTATAGACATCAAAACTTAGGTCTAGTGACATCAAAATAGCATGCTCTCGTCCATTCTCTGCAGGATAATAATTCTTTCGCATACCGGATTCATTGAAGCCCTCCGAGTGGTAGAGCGCAATGGCGCGATGATTAGACTCTCTTACCTCTAAGAAAAAAATAGTGCTATGGCGCGTCATGGCTTTTTGAATCAACGCACGGAGCATCCAGCGCCCAAATCCGTTACGCGAGAGGCTTGGCTCAACACATAAATTGAGTAGATGCGTTTCATCAAGCACATTAGAAAGAATGCTATGACCAACGATTTGCCGATCATACCTTAACACCCAACAATCATTTGTTGATGCCACACAATCTTCGAGCACTTTTCTCGACCAAGAAATAGGGTAAGCTGCACGCTCAATACGCATAACCGTATCAAGCTGATCAAGCTGCATCGGGGTAAGCTCGAGCAATACAGAGGCCTGATCAGCCCTCACTATTTACTCGACTGCATTAACTGAGGCGCCGCCTTTATTTCAGACCAAAGAACACGTTTCTTGCTGGAATCTATCAAGCAATCACTTAGAGACACAGAGAAACAATCGAGCCTCTTGAGGGGCATAGCTTTCAGTTCGTTTCGCAAGACCTTATCGGCGCCCAAAAATAAGACATGTTCTATTTCCGGCGTTGACCATTGCGCCAGCCATTTAGAAAAAAGCTGTAAGCCCTGCTCTCGCTCCAAACCTGGCAACGTAGTGTCGTGAAATACGGGCCATGAAAAGCAGCCGAGCATATCAGGCGTGGTTATTTTTCCCATGAACGTGCAGAGAATATTTTTGAGTAATCGCTGCTCGAGCGCAAAGGGCTGCTGCACATCGCTCTCACAAACAACAAGCGTATTCTGCAGCCGATAGATCCGCGCAAAGACTTGCCAAGGTGCCAAAATTCCGGCATCCATCGGCTGACTTCGCGCAGATTCTGAACTAGATAAGGCCTCATTTAGCGACGTTTTTGGTAACTGAGGCACCACACTCGCTTCCGGCGAAAATTCTTTTAGCAATGCCTCAGTACGCTGCGCTGCGCTGTATGCCGACTCGCTTGCTTCTGGAATAGACGGCACTAAGGCCTGAACATAATAAGACGACTCGGAACCAGACACCTGCGCCGGCAGGAAGTCCTTAACTGCTCGTGAAATTTCATCTTCCGAACACGTTTCTGGCGCGAGCTGAAATTGTGGCGATGGTTTTGCACCTGTCAAACGCTTGCGGGCAAACCATGCTCGCAAGCCTAGCTGTTTGAGATAATGACCTCTCTCGTGAACCCGCAATGCAACTCTCCGTTGAATATAACGACTAGACATCCCCTTGCGGATGCTGCTTGTTATCACTGCCTTCCATCAAATTTAACGCATGTAAGTAGGCTTTGGCAGATGCGATTACTATATCGGTATCTGCGCCCAAACCATTCACGATGCGGCCGCCTCGCTCTACACGAACCGTTACTTCACCTTGCGAATCCGTGCCACTGGTAATGTTATTCACCGAGTAAAGTTGCAAGTTAATACCCGATTCAACAATCGTTTCAATCGCACTGAACGTGGCATCAACCGGGCCGCTGCCGGAGGCTTCTTTTGTCACCTCCTGCCCATCCGCGATTAGCGTCACTTTAGAGACAGGCATGACACCCGTCTCTGAATTAACAGACATGCATACGAGTTCAAAGCGATCTTTTTGACTAGCGGCTGTTGTGCTACTGACTAATGCGTGCAGATCTTCATCAAAAATTTCATGCTTTTTGTCAGCAAGCTCTTTGAAGGCGGCAAACGCTTTATTTAGTTCCGTTTCGGACTCTAGGGAAATACCTAATTCTTCGATACGCGTGCGAAACGCATTACGCCCCGAATGCTTACCCAATACCAAGCTGTTCGTATGCCACCCCACATCTTGCGCCTTCATAATTTCGTAGGTTTCGCGATGTTTCAAAATACCGTCCTGGTGAATACCCGATTCATGAGCAAAAGCATTCGCCCCTACAATTGCCTTATTTGGCTGCACAGGGAAACCCGTAACAGTTGATACCAACCGTGACGAAGGCACAATGTGTGAAGTATCCAAACGCGTCTCAACATTGAATAAATCTGAACGAGTACGTACCGCCATAACAATTTCTTCCAACGAGGCATTTCCCGCGCGCTCGCCTAACCCGTTAATCGTGCATTCGACTTGTCGCGCACCATTAGCCACAGCAGAGAGCGAATTGGCGACCGCGAGCCCTAAATCGTTATGACAATGAACAGAGAATATTGCTTTGTCAGAATTTGGAATGCGCTCTAACAAGGTTTTGATGGTGACACCAAATTGGTCAGGAATCGCATAGCCAACTGTATCGGGAATATTAATTGTCGAGGCGCCTGCATCAATTGCAGCCTCAATAATACGGCATAGAAAATCGATTTCTGAACGCCCCGCATCTTCACATGAGAACTCAACATCATCCGTGTAAGAACGGGCCCGTTTTACCGCTTTAACTGCCTGCTCAACAACCGCATCCGGCGCCATTTGTAACTTATACTTCATGTGAATGGGCGACGTCGCGATGAAGGTATGGATACGAGAAGCATTCGCCCCTTTAAGTGCTTCTGCTGCACGGTCTATATCTTTATCAAGCGCGCGCGATAGGCTACAAATCCTAGAATCTTTTATCGTTTCTGCAATAACCTTAACCGACTCGAAATCCCCCTGACTGGCGATGGCGAACCCTGCTTCAATCACATCTACACGCATTTTTTCCAATGACTTCGCGATACGTAGTTTTTCCGCTTTCGTCATCGATGCACCCGGGCTCTGTTCGCCGTCACGCAAGGTGGTATCAAAAATAACTAACTGGTTTTTGTTGGACATGTCTTAGTCTCCAAACACATTAACTCGTCAAAAAAAGGATATATACTGAGAAGGGGATATAGTATGCCTTACGGCAGGAGTCGAGCACTGAGAAGAGACAAAGAGATATCAGCCAAACTGCGGTTGTTCAAGCGCTTAAACGCAACGTTATTTTCAATTGGTGTGTGCATTTTTTTATGGTCTTAATTACAAAGGGCGTCCCGCTTACTGCGAGCGTGTCAGCACTTAAACTATAACTTTACTATTGAACTTTGCCAAGCTCTGCGACACACTTTATGCTCCGGCACCATATCGAAGCTCTAACTTAGGTTGCGGTATGTGATCTGTCTGACATTGTCAGGAAACAGAACAGGTTGTGCATAGACCGATTAAAATAACAAAAGAATACCTAAACAAAATATCTAGAAATAACGCTCTTCCAATTGTGGTAAAAGCGCAATGTCCGACACTGACCAGGAGATTCACAATGAACCTCAAGAAATTACTTATCCTTTCCTTAACAACCGCAGTGAGTGCAAGCTGCCTCGCTATTGAGAAGAAAAAAATCTGTACATGGGATCCTGTCGGTAAAAGCGGCCCTGTTATGGAGTTCTATTCAGATCTTAAACCCAAGGCACTCGCATGGGGACTCGATCTTGAATTTATTGCTTATACGGATGAAAAAGTGGCGTCAAACGACTTTAAAGCGGGCGTTTGTGACGCTACACATTTAAGCGCGATTCTTTCACGCCAATATGTTCCGTTTGGTGGCACGCTGGATGCAATAGGCGGCATTACGACAGACTCAGGTTTGGCGAAAGTGCTGGCAACAATAGCGAACCCTAAAGCTGGAAAGGTATTAACTAACGGCCAATATGAGATGGTCGCCTCGTTCCCAGTAGGCTCAATGTTTGCGTTTGTGAACGATCGAAACATTAATAATGTTGCGGCATTTAGCGGGAAAAAGATTTCTGTCCTTAACGAAGACCCTCAGGCACATAAACTCGCCGATATGGCCGGCGCTTCGCCTGTCGGCACCTCCCTTGCAACATTCTCAGGGCAATTCAACAACGGAAATATCGACATTCTTTTGATGCCTGCACTGGCCTATAACACTTTTGAGCTTTATCACGGCCTCGGAGAAAATGGCGGCATTCTAGATCATAAAATGTATTATGGCATGCTGCAAACGGTCATACGAAAATCAGCATTCCCAGAAGATTTTGGTACGCGAATGCGCAAATATGTTGTAAATCGCCTTAAAGATATCAACAAACTAGTCGCCGACGCAGAGGCCGAGATTCCAGCAAAATATTGGATCAAAACGGATCAAAAGACGAAAGACGAACTCGAAAAGTTTAGCCGAGAGATTCGGGTCGCATTAAAGGCTGAAGGTAAAATGGACGCAAAGGCCCTCAAGTTGCTTTGGAAAATTCGATGCGCAGAGAACCCAGAAAAAAGTGAATGCGCCACGCCAGAATAAGCCGAGCATTAGGAGTTACACCAGGGCAAGCCAGAGTGGGTTGCCCTGGTGCAGTCATACGACTTCCAGTCGTTAACTTTTGCGCCTGTAGCGTCGAGCCTACCTTCGGCTAACAACTTATACGACACCTAAGGCTCATTCAAGCATTTGCCATTATCTGACAAGACCATCATCGTTTCGGAGAACGTTTTGGCAAAGCGCCTTAATCACAACAAGACAACGATTTCTATAAGGCTTTACACTCAAAGCCCATCAAAGACCCTTAATCGGATATTACGCCACTCTTAACGTCTGGTTTTAAGCGCCTAGATAAGTTCCGTATCAAGCAAATAGACCCTAACTACTTAGTATCAACATCTCAACATTCCCAAAGTAGATACAACGCGCTCAATCACAGGGATTTCTCATCCCTCCTATCTCACGAAAATCATGCACAAGGCTACAAAGAGTATGTCGTGACAAAAAAGCAATCACAGACCCAATGCGTCGAAATCACAAGTACCTCAAAACACAGTCAAAAAAAAACCCCAGTAGGTAATCCTACTGGGGTTTCGTATTTAAAGCCTGACGATGACCTA
>CAJWAD010000062.1 GCA_913020245.1 uncultured Oleiphilus sp. | reverse complement strand
GGACCCGCTTGCCCAGCAACGAAGCCTTTAGCCGTCTCGAACACCATCATACTTTCCATTGGGTTCAAGTTAAGCTTTCCTGTTTTCGCAGCGCGCACTGCTTGATAATTAAGCTTACCTTCGATCGCTTCTTTAACCAAAGCAATCGCTGCATCTTGCAATTTGTCAGGCGCAACCACTGCATCCACTGCACCAAATTTAAGCGCATCGTCCGCTTTATATTCTTTTGTACCCGCAATCCACTCTATAGCGTTATCCGCACCGATAACACGTGGAAGACGCACCGTCCCGCCGAAACCAGGGAAGATACCCAATTTAACTTCTGGTAGGCCTACTTTTGCTTTGGTAGACATAACGCGATAATCGGTAGACAGACACATTTCAAAACCACCCCCTAACGCGATTCCATTTATCGCAGTAACCGTTGGGAAAGGTAGATCTTCTATCGCATTAAATATTGAATTTGCTTTTAAGTTGTTGGCGATCAAATCTTCTTCAGAACCGGCAAACAACTCCGTAAATTCTGTGATATCAGCACCGACGATAAACACGTCTTTTGAGCTCGTTACGATGAGGCCCGTAACATTACTTGCGTTCTTTAACGCTTCGCCCGCGGCTGCAAGTTCTTCTATTGTTAGCCGGTTAAACTTGTTAACTGACTCACCTTCTAAATCGAAGTTAAGCTGGGCAATGCCACCTTCAACTTCTTTTACCGTGATGGCTTTACCTGCGTAAATCATCAACTGTTCTCCAAGTTATTTATCCGTGCTGGTCATACCTGCGTCCTCTAAAAGGTCGAGGCTCCAGCAAGTTTTTTTGGCCCAGAAAAAATGGGATTCTTCGCACATTCATACGACCGTTTGAATTGTGACGACGACACATTGTAGAATTAATTACCGTTTGTCAATTAGAAATACGGCAATTGCTTTGGTCGATGCGTAGATCAAAACTTACAACCTATCTACAACCAAATGATTTCCTTCACTTTTTCCTTCCATCAAATTGAAGACTGTTTGGCATCCTAGAACACCCTGTTTCATGGATGACCCTCTCAATCATCCTGTACACCGATTTCGCTTTGTAAATCGATCACAAACTAAACCAAACTGTTTAGTTTGTGATCGATTCAAGTGCGATATCCTGAAAGATGTATGCTGATAGAACTGCAGCAACGGTACACACCGAATCTAGGTTGTAACTTAGCAATTCATGACTAGACTAAACGCAGGTACGTTTAAAATAATCATAAGCTAATCAAGGCTTTCAGCTACGATGAAAACGATATTTGCCGAGGAAAACTGGAGACCCATCAATGCTCAACCCATCGCTTATTAAAAAGCTCAGCGCATTTGCTATTTTAGGACTCAGCGGTCTTTCCGCGAACGCAGAGCAATCCGCCCAAGACATCATCTATCAAGCAACAATTAATAGTTATTACTCAGTGAACAGCTTTTATAACTACAGCGCCAACCAAGCAGATCAGGAGCAAGGCTCGCAGATTCAATTTGCAGTAGGCACGATAGACGATTTAATACAAGCGCTCGTAAGAAACAACACTGCTAACGCAAGCAGCCTGATCGATACCGTCCAGAGCAATTGGCTCAGCTACGAGGATATCCTGAACCAGAATATTGAAGAAATCGAACTTAGCGGCTATCCAGATCTCCGGCTCGCTGGGGATATGGCAACAACGAACATCGCATTCAATCAGTCTTTGCAGGCGTTGTATTCCGCTGTTAACTCGGGCGAAACAGGTATTGATGACCGTTCAAACCTAAGCTATGAAGTGGCCGAAACGATGGCTTTGATGATGACCAAGTATTCCGCCCGAAGCACTTCAACCGTAAGCCAAGTTTATGCCGGCGGCGATGCAGAAGTGACCATAGACGATTTAGCAGGACAGTTTGAAAACCAATTAAGTGAGCTGACCGCAATGACTAAGGGTAAAAATGACGCACTCAAACTGCTCGATTCAGCGAAAACAAAATGGGAATTTATTAGATCATCGTACATAAACTACAATGAAAATCGCGTTAACTTTGTTATTAACCTTTATTCAAAAAAAATCATAAAGAATATCGAAGACGCGGCACAAATTTGAACACCTCGGCCCGAACAATTGTTCGGGCTGCCTCATCAGGGCAATCAAACAGCTCAGTTAACAACAAGCGGCGAGCGCTCACAGTTGCTGAGCAATCTTTCTTAGAAATGCATCAACTTCGGCCACCGCTTCCGTGCCGCCCTGCTCTCGCCAGAGCAATGATAAGCCTTTTGGATATATAATGAGGGCCTCCGCACTCTGCGGTATCTCATCTGCTAACGCACTCTCGAAAAATGCTTGTCTTAACACATTAAGTTTATCAAGCTCATGCATCTCTTCACCTTCATTCAAACGTAATACTTGAATCTGATCTGAACGCAACGAAGCGAAAAGCTGATAATTCTCATAAAGGCAGTAACCCCGATAGTCAGGCAACCAGCCAAATAAGGCGTCCGCCATCTTTTGATCAAGTAATCTTACCTTTATGCCCTTTCCCAAAGCAGCCTGGCGCATCTCCGCAAGACGTCTATCTCGTGGTGACGGCATGACCCACATCACTGAACCCGCTAACGCTAAACAAATAAATAGTGCAATCAAGAAACCACTCATTCCGCCTCCAGCTCCATCCAGCGTTCAAGGCATTGCTCCAGCTCAGCTTCAGCTTCGGTTAACCGAGTTGTTATTAACTCTACCTGGCTGTGCGATTGCACGAAAAAATCTGACGCCCCTACCTGTGCTTGTAGGTTTTTTACCTCGCCTTCAAGACTTGATATTTTATCGGGCAACGCGTCTAACTCTCTCTGCAACTTATAGCTGAGTTTCTTTTTTTGCGGTGCTGGTATTTTCACCTCACTCTCGGCCGGCTTGGTAGAAACAAGCTCTGACGTTTCGCTTTCATCGCCGATAACGGCATCGTCGCTCGCCTTATTAGAGACTCTAAATGCCGCTTCATCAGCAAGTTCGCCGCCCGTTTGTCTTACCCAGTCTTGGTAACCGCCAACATATTCTGACACGATACCATTCCCTTCAAAAACCAAGGTACTCGTGACCACTTGATCCAAAAAATCTCGATCATGACTGGTTAGTAACAGAGTGCCTTGATAATCAGACAGACGCTCTTCAAGTAGCTCAAGCGTTACAACATCCAAATCATTAGTCGGCTCATCCATTACGATAAGATTAGCCGGCTGTGCGAAGAGTTTCGCTAGCAATAACCGATTCGTCTCACCTCCAGACAGCGCTTTCACCGGCGTTCGGGCGCGCTCAGCGGTAAACAAGAAATCATTAAGATACCCAATCACGTGCCGACTCGAACCGTTCAACTCGACAAATTCATGCCCATCAGCAACGTTATCAATTACGCTTTTTTCAATGTCTAACCCATCACGCTGCTGATCAAAATAAGCGACCTGCAACTTAGTACCGAGCTTCAGCGAACCAGATTGAGGCTCAAGCTTACCAAGCAGGAGTCGGATCAATGTCGTTTTACCTGCCCCATTCGCACCAATTAAGCCAACGCGATCACCCCGCATAACATTTAATGAAAAGTCTTTTAACAAACAACGGCCATCGTCAAATGCAAAGCTCACATTTCTGGCTTTAACGACCTGCTTACCCGAGCTCTGCGCCTCATCGATACTCAACTTACTTTTGCCAAGCTTATCTATTCTCGCACTGCGCTGCTCGCGCATGCGTTTTAGGGCGCGAACACGCCCTTCGTTTCTTGTGCGACGCGCTTTAATGCCCTGACGAATCCATGTCTCTTCGTCTGATAGTCGTTTGTCAAAGAGTTTATTCTGCCTATCTTCTTCTTCTAGTAATTTTTGCTTATCAACCAAATAATTTTCATATGAACCACGAAAACTTGAAATATGACCGCGGTCAAGTTCGATGATGCCACTTGCAATCGCTTTTACAAATGCTCTGTCGTGACTAACAAACAACAGCGCACCATTAAATTCTGCCAAGCGCTGCTCTAACCATTTAATCGTTTTAATATCTAAATGATTTGTCGGTTCATCGAGAAGCAAAATGTCAGGTTCATCTATCAATGCTTTGGCAAGCAATACCCTGCGACGCCAGCCACCGGACAACTGTGACATCGTTTGCGACTCAGACAAACCAAAACGCTTCAGCATTTGTGAAATCCGTGAATCAAAAGTCCAACCATTCAAATCATCGATCTTATCCTGCAAAATTTGAAGCTCATCTAAGTTCGCGTCACTTTGCTCTGACTCAAGCAGATGATGATAGCGGCTTAATACTTTGCCTAATTCTGGTAAGCCACCCGCAACGACATCAAATACGCGAGATTCATCGGCATCAGGTAAGTCTTGCGGCAAAAATCCAAGCTTTAAGCCTTTATCAAAAACAATATGCCCGCTGTCTGGCTCTTGCTCTTTGGTAAGCAAGCGCATCATTGACGATTTGCCTTCGCCATTCCTTCCCAAGAGGCAAATCTTTTCACCTGCCTCTATGGACAGGTCAACATTATCTAAAAGCGGCTTAAGTCCGTATGCCAAACTCACCCTATCAAATCGAATTATGCTCATATTTTCCCGAATTACTGTTTTTCAAGGACAACTAGAGCATCCTCAACATTTATTTTACCCTGGTTTAACTGAACCATATTTTGACCAAAACATACACCGTACTGATTGCGACGATAAGTCGCCAAACTTGCTAACGGCTCTTTATGAAAATGACCTGCCTCATCTAACGTAGTCATTGCACAACGACTGCATGGCTTCACTAGTTCGAATTCTACGTCACCAACCCGAACTCGCCGCCAAGTGTCTTCCTCGTATGGCTTAAGCCCTGAGAACACAATGTTTGGCCGAAAATTACGCATTAGAACATCTCGCGCCATACGTGCATTTAGATCGTCTAATGATCGTTCATTACATAGTAAAAATGGAAATCCATCCGCGAAACCAACACCTTGATCTTTCGCATAAAACTGCCTATCTACTTGCCGAATATAACCATCATCCATGTAAACAAGCCGCAGGCTTTTACCTAAAAACGCAGACAAAGCATCATTAACACTCGATGATTCACAGACTAAAGCCGCGACACTATCGGTCCAAATTTGAGCCTGCACTTCCTTAGCAAAGCCAGATAACGGAATAGTCAATTGAAGATGCGCCTCATAGCTAATCTGCAAATACCTATGATCAACGGCCTCGATCAGTGACGCATTTAGAAGAGCAAGCTTGGGCGTGCAACGCTGCGAGACAAAACGCCCTGTTTGATCGATTAACATAAAACGCCGATCACCGTGGGGTCCGAACTTATCAACCTGCATTGATGCAGCTGAGTTACCCCGCATTGATTTAACCGGATAGGAAACGAGATTTGTCAGAGCATAAGCCATCATGCAAGAGCCTTGTGGTGCACGGCGGGCAGTTATATCACCCTGCCTCTCAGGCATCAACCATTAGCAAGCTTTAAGCTTACGCCACTCGTAAACTGCTAACGCTCTTACCCAAATAGGGTGCTGAAATAATTGTTGGTCTTGAGTAAATAAATGGCTCCCTCTGAAAAACAGAGCGGCTGTAGTTAATTGGATGACATTAATTTCGCAATTCATCAGTAACGTATATCAGAAATAACCGGCCTTGAGGCTAAATAAAAGAGAAGTTGGGTACGTTTCTTAACTATAGAGTAAAGACAATATAAGGTTCTTAAATCTATATGAGCCCTGACACCAACATTAAATGCGCGGTATTTGTTATTCTTCTCGACGCAATAAAAAAGGTAGGACGATCCGCCTGAGTATGGGAAGGTCAACAATCGTTATCCCCAACAAGGTCTTTTGATCAAGCCATCTAAACTCGTCTCGTAAAGCTCTTAAGGGTAACGGGGCTTCGGGTCCGTATGTCAATACTAAGGCATTCCGTAGATCGAACTTAGATTGGGTAATCGCACGTTCCATCGGCACTCTTTCAATAAGACGACCTTTTTGATCCAAGAGATTAATCGCACGTGTTTCTTGACTAAAAGCCTTCCCATACCAACCTTTCAACCCACCCAGCGGCAACAGTTTCGGTGCGATATAGCGTAAAAATGCTGGGCCAATAAAGGTAGCCTTGTAGCGGCCTTCTAATTCGTCATCAGACGGAATATTTAAGGAACGAAAATGATCTTGATAAGCCCTAACGGGTTGCGTGAGGTATTGAGAACTTGGCCATGCGTGCATGAGAAGTTTATTCATAATCGAAATAGTATGAAAAGTGTACGACAAACCCTTCCCACCAAGCAAGTGCTTGGTGCAAGATAGAATTAAACAGCCAACGTATGGGCGGACACAAACGCAATGAGTTCTATGGCGGTATAGCTCCTAAAATTGACGTGCCGTTAAGAGTAAGCAGGCCAAAAGCAAGTGTCACAGTGACATGTTTGTGCAATTAGGCATAAGAGAAAAAATTGGAGCGGGAAACGAGATTCGAACTCGCGACCCCGACCTTGGCAAGGTCGTGCTCTACCAACTGAGCTATTCCCGCTAGACATGACGCTTTTAAAAACTTCAATTAAGTCAACAACTAAGCTAACTTTTGGCGCTTTTCAAAGTGGCGCGTATTATATGAAGCTGTATTTTTCCTTGCAAGCATTAATTTATATAATCGTTATGATTTAGACAATAATTTGCCTCACAGCGTCAACATATCTCAATTTTGTGAACTTCGTTACTACTTTTGCTTATCTTCATCACTACCGGCGTCGGAATTCAGATCATCCGTATCACCAATATCAAAGTCTTCTAGATTGAACTCCTCATCGTCATCATCAAAAATAGAGTCACTGATATCCAGAGCATCCTCAATTTCTTTATCAAGCGCATCCTCTTGCTCATCTGCGGCGTCTTCAATCGCCTGAGCAATACTTGCAGCGACATCTTCTTCATCCTCATCAACGGATGTTTCTATTGATGCCTCCTCTAAATTCTCCTCTGTAACCGCCTCTAGTTCTTCAACTACACCCTCTAGTTCACCTGATAAATCTACCGTCTCATCGGGCTGCTCGTCTGTGGTTTGCTCTGGTACGATTACGGGTTCTGGTTCTGGTTCTGGTTCTGGTTCTGGTTCTGTTTCTGGTTCTGGCTCTATGATTTCTGACTTATCTTGAACCCGTTCCAACGCGGTATCTGAGTCGGACATCTCTGTTAACTCATCGTCATCAAGGATATCGGTTTCATCCTCGGGCATGGGCGACTCTTTAAGGCTGTTCATCACGTCGTCAGTGATTACCTTCTCTTCCGATTCCTGTTCAGCCTGGTCTGCAGACTTTTTGCGCTTACGAAGGTAAAGCACAGCAGCGATCATAAGCAATAACGACATAATACCGGACCCGATGGCCCCCCAGAGGGTATAATCAGGCGCCTCATTTTTGGCAACGGTCTCATTTGAAGGCACTTCATTAGCCAAAGTCGGTTCTTCTGTATCCGCTTGATCAACTATTAACTTCGCCTCTGCTTCAGAGACCGGCTCGGCTGTTTCAATTTCGGGTTCAGCTATCACGACCTCAGGCTCAGGTCGGTTTAACATGGGTTCATCCTCTGCTTCATCCGGCTTGGGCGCATCAATCGATACAATAGAGTTCGCAGCGCTTAGCGGTATCGGAAAAATAGCATCGAACGGGGCAGGACTGAAACGAAATTCATTACCCTCAATATCGATACCTTTTACTTTTACTTCCACGGTATAAGTGCCATCACCCTTCTCGGCCAAAATAGGCAAAGACCAACTATTCGTTTTTGGGTCTAACTCTAGTGCCTTGATTAAATTGCTGCCGTCAGGCGATTTAAGTTTAGCGAAAATCGTCGTATTAACCGGATCGATATGTGGGGCAAGAGGCAAAACGTTAAGCTGATAAGCCGCAGGTTGTAAATCGACGCCGGCGAACATTTCAAAATCGAATGGCGAACGCAGATTAATAATTTGTTGAAACTTACGCTTGAATGTTTTGCCGTCCACTAAGACGTCTACTTCATATGCGCCAACATTTTTGAGTTTTGTGATCGACTCACTGAAAACGCCCTGAACCGGATCGTTCAAGGCCTTCATACCAGACTTGCCATCTTCACGCGTAATTTTAATGTTTACATCAAGTAAATTTAAAAAATCTTCACTTGTAAGTAGTTCATCGTCCTCTAGAAATTTAACCTCTAACTTTAGCTTCTCTCCAGCAAAGAAGTTGCTCGGTAAACGCGTCACATCCATCTGCAGATTGCTCACCACCGTCACGCGGCTATCGGGTTGAATTTGCGCATCAACTAACCACGAACCCTCAATAGGACGCGTTACCGTAATCAAGTCATAACCCGCATCTTGATACCAGGAAATATCATCGCCCACTTGATCTGCCGTATACACTGCCTCATCAGGCCCGATTAATCGCGTCGGCTTTGCACCAGATTCACGGAAAATCAGTGCCGTAAATTCCTCAATACTTGAATCAATGAGAAACTCATTCCCTTCAAATGGCACTTGTTCAGATGGAACAGCTTGATCAAACGCTTGTAAGAATATTCGACTTAACTCCTCCGGTGTTTCTGCGATACCAGACTGTCCGCCGGTTCTGATCGCCAATTTATTCATAAGCGACGTGTCTGCATGCTTAGACAGGGCGACGGTATGTATTTTTGCACCTTGCTCTTCAAAACGCTGCAACACTTCGCCAAGTACTCGCTCACGTTCGACAATGTTTTTGGCAGAATTCTTATCAATATCGACCATGCCATCAGTCAACAAAATAAAGTGCGTATTGCTAAAATCAGAAGCCTTGTAAAAATCGTCTGATGATTTTTCTAGCACTGCCCCGATATTTGTAAACAAAGCCACTGAATTAATGGCCTTCGCTTTTTCTTTTGCCATCGCTCGCCAAGTATCATCTACGCGCTGATACTTGATCAAATTATTTACCCACTGGCCAAAGGTCCAAACACCCGCTTTATTCCCATCAGGCAAAAGCTCTGTTAGCAAATTAACGGCAGGAATACGCAAATTACTTGGGTCATTCTTTTTCATGCTGCCAGAAATATCGATCAGCAATCGGACATCTGTCGCTGGTACATCAGACTTAGCGACCGTTTCAGCCGAAGAAAAGGCTGAAATCGAAAAAAGATAAAGAAAAATAGTGATACGAAAGTGGTGGGCCCGAAAAAATTTTGAGTACAACAAAAACAAAGACATATGTCCCCCGGCATGAGCCAGCTAAAGGCAAGCTAAAAAATATTATATGTCTTTAGTTATAGCAGAAATTTCTTTAAGGACAACGCTTGAGAATGGGAATCGCGTCGATTAAGGGCGCAAAGCAATCTATTGTTTTTTAACGCTTATTTTTCTTCAACGAAACTAAACCGTCGCCGTTTTTCACCATCCACTTCGACGGTCTCCTGAAACATGTCGAGCGGACGTACCCAGAGCCCTTTATCCCCATACAGTGCGCGATAAAGCACTAACAATTCTTCTGTCTCACTGTGCTTGACCAAATCAATCACTTCGTATTTTCCGCCTTTGTAGTGCGCATAGACACCCGATTTAATCATCGAGCGCGCTCCATACCAAGTAACCTTCGCAATACTGACTCAAGCAACACAACGCCGACCATCAAAATGAAGGCAATTGTTAATAACAACGCAGCTTTAGCGGCCAATTCATTCTCACCCAGCACGAAATCGTAGGCAGCCACTAAAAAGGCTGGCGCGAGCCAGCTGCCAGTAGTCACAATGTTGACGGGGGTGAGCAATATTACCGCGACACTCAAACGCAGCAGTCGGCGAGTTCTTCGCCATTTAATTCGATACGTTACACGCCAAAATATTATTAGACAGCCAATCGCCGCTAATAAATAGTAGAGCCATGCTTGCACATAAGCAGGTATTTCAAACATCATTTATTTGTTCCCAAAATTAGGCTCTGCGGAGGTTATCAAAGGTTATCAATCACGTATATATCCCAGTCTTCGGCGTCAACCGAGCACTCAGAAATAGCCTTGTGCCTCACCGAGACTTGCGCACTATGCACAGTGTTTGGATTTCCGCTTATCAAGGGATGCCAAACGGGCAACGCCTGTCCCGCGGCGAGTAATCGGTATGCGCATGTACTCGGCAACCAACTTAAATCTTGCGTCGCTTGCGGTGTTAGCGTTAAACAATCTGGAACATAGTCCCATCGTTTTGGATAAACCTTACAGCGACAAGCTGATAGATCGAGCTGCGCGCAAGCAACGCTTGTAAATAAGAGCTCTCCTGTGTCTTCATCCTCTAACTTATGCATACAACATTTACCGCAACCATCACACAATGACTCCCACTCGTCATGACTCATCTGCGAGAGCTTTTTGGTCTCCCAGAACAAGGCATCAGCCATGCAATGAATCTCGAGGTGATGGATATAAATCAAGCATATAATCGTCTTTACCGGGAGGCATCTGCAAATAGAACCCCTGCACTTCGATGTCCTTCAAAACCGCGTCAGCGCTAGCTCGGGCAAGCGTTTTATCGGGCGTTAAAACCATGTCAAGCACATGTTCAGGCTCACCAAAGAGCGCCTTCAGCGCATCAGGTAACACGTCGAGTGGCTTTCCTCTCTCAACATACAGATACATTTCTGATTTTCTTGGGCTTTTGTATACTGAACATAGTTTTTTTGCAGCAGAAGTATACTCGGTCATAATATTTTTTTGTTCCAAAATACGCGGCTATCATGCCTGTAAAACCGCTAATAAGCGCTGACCAAACAGTGTTTTTCGCCACGCGGTAAACATCGTAGGTAGGTTAGCTTTTTGATTGCGTTGAGTATGAATGACTAGTGACTCTAACATTTTTCGTGATGCGAGTAATTGCGGGTCAAGATCGTTTTCTTGAGCGACCACGGCCAACTCTTTTTTCAATTTTTTAAAACTTTCAAGCTCTCGCCCTTTTACAGGCCGATCAATTAAAACAAAAGCTTGTTTAGGTTCTCTAGATCGTTGCGCAATAACCTCTAGCAATTCTGAGCCATATAAACGGATAGATTTGGGCTTAATCTTTTTTGCCCGTTTCATCTGTTCCAAATTTTCTGGTGGATATCTGGAAAACTCGATCAGTAGGGCATCTGCAAATACCCACCCCTTTGGCACATCCTGCTGGCGCGCTAAATTATCTCGCCAAATAACTAAGTCTTGCAATAGTTCTTGCTGAGCCCTGGGCAAATCCCAAGCACCCCGAAGCTTTAAATAAGCACTATCGGGCAACAAACGTGCCTCCGCAAGTTGGTCAATCTGCAGCGCCGCATCTTGCATCACCGCATCGTAATAATTAGCTAAGACTAACTCTTTCTTCAGCTTTTCGTATACGCGCACAAGATAAAATACATCGCCTGCAGCATATTGCAGTTGCTCATTAGACAGTGGTCGCTCCAACCAATCAGACCGAGTCTCAGATTTGTCCAATTCGAGGCCAAGGACAGCCTGCACTAGGCGCTGATAACCCAAAGATAAGCCGTAACCTAAGTAAGCGGCAGCAACTTGCGTATCGAATATGGCATTTAACTTTGCATCGCAAACATGGGTTAGTAAATCAACATCTTCACTCATCGAATGCATCACAATGATGACCTGCTCATTTTCAAGCAAAGGTTTTAATACAGCTAAGTCATTTATTTTCAACGGATCAATTAAATAAATTTGTTCGCCATCAGAAATTTGTATTAAGCCTGCTTTTGCAAAAAACGTATTGGTGCGCTCAAATTCTGTATCCAGCACTATAAAATCTTTTGTCTGCCAATCCTGAATAGCGATCAGAAGTTCCGCATCATTCTGAATCCATCGAAAGGGGATGGGGCTTTGCTCAGTCATCTTGCAACGGTTTCCTTCCAGTAAATGCGTGGCTCAGGGTACCACCATCAACGAACCCTAACTCACCACCTAGTGGAATTCCATGCGCAAGACGCGTGACCAGCACCGTCGATTCCGCCAGCAGCTCTGCAATATAATAGGCAGTTGCTTCACCTTCTACAGTCGGATTAGTTGCCATGATGAGTTCATTAATTTGGTTCACATTAATACGGTGTATAAGTTCAGGAATACCCACTTCATTGGGACCGCGACCGTCAATGGGCGATAAGCTTCCGTTCAAAACAAAATAACGCCCTTTGTATTGATGCGTTTGCTCAATCGCGAGTACGTCAGAAGGAGACTCGACTACGCATAATGTGCCTTGTTCTCGAGCTGGATTTGCACAGATCGCACAACAACTTGTTTCCGACAGGTTATTACATGACTCACAACGCCCAACGCCGTCGATACTTTTAGCCAATGCTTTAGATAAGCGCACGCCACCTGCGCGTTGCTGCTCAAGAATAGTTAACGCCATTCGCTGAGCCGTTTTTTGACCAACCCCGGGTAGCACCCGAAACGCATCAACCAACTCGTCTATTAAAGGTCCAAAACTCATAATAATATCGGATAAATTTTATTTAAAACGGCATTTTAAAGCCCGGCGGCATACCCATGCCTGAGGCCAAGCCCGACATAGACGACTTATTCTTATCTTCTATTTTACGCACCGCATCATTGACCGCTGCCGCTAACAGATCCTCTAAAAACTCTTTATCTTCGGATAAAAGAGACGCGTCAAGGTCAACCTTTTTCACATCATGGCGCCCAGTCATCACAACCTTTACCATGCCTGCACCGGCTTCACCAGTTACTTCAGCATTTGCCATCTGCTCTTGCTGCTGTTTAAGCTGCTCTTGCATTTTTTGGGCTTGCTTCATTAATTCGCCCATATTTTCAATCATGTTGTTCCCCTAACTAATCTCACCTAATGCTTGTACACTGTTTTCTATCAGCTGCCCATCGAATTCTTCAATGAGCGCCTGCACAACAGGGTCTTTATATAAATTTTCTTTTACTGTTTCCAAGCGCTCTGCATTCATTCGTGCACGCCACATGGCCGGCGTTTCGTGACCATCGGACAGGCCTTCAACAAAGTGAATGTCGCGCAAATCATTGGTTAACTCACTAAATGCCGCTTTTATTCGCGCTTCGTGATTCCGGTTTAATAAGCGATAATGCCCCCCTTCAACAAACAACGTAATTGACTCTGCGTTTTCCGTTTTATACATATTGAAGAGTAAGTTCTGTGTCATCCCAGTTAGCCCCATACGCATCGCTTGACGCGGCCAAATCATACCTTCCAAATCACTTACTTCTTCTGCCGCTTTTTCGTCTTGCTTCGCGAGAACCTCAGACGAAGAAATAGGTGAAGGCCCCACTGGCATATCAGTTGCTGGATAATTTTCAGGTCCGCCATCCATGCCTTGGGCTGTAAAAGCCACACCAGAAGATGAGGGTTCTTCCGGCGCCGGAATAGCATGCTGTAACCCTTGACCAAGTTGCTGAGAAGCTTCAGAACTGGGAGCACGATCAAGGTCAATTAGACCGGGCGAACTACTATCTTCAGCTAGTTCCCTTTTTTTTTTGACCGCGCCTTCTGATGGTAACTCGACCGGCGGCCCATCATCTACCCCAATCGTTGATACCAAATTACCTGCGGCTTGTTGGTCGTCTGGTGTAGGAGGTAAAAGCGTTGCGGTTTCTGAAAGTGTTTCGCCGCTGGCATCCGCTTTATCGTCGGTCGCGGTCGTCGACGTCTCTATGGCTACATCGGGTGTAAGCGCAGATGTAGCGACCGAACTCGGCACATCTAATTGAAACGCTAACATTCGCAACAAGGCCATCTCGAAGCCAGCACGCGGATCGGGTGAAAAAGCAAGATCTTTTCGACTCACTAAGGCGATCTGATAAAAAAGCTGCAAGTCCTCGGCACTTAGTTGAGCAGCATAAGCGATAATAGTTTCTTGATCACCGAGCGTATTGTCCGTCGCGCCTGGCACTGCCTGCTCAATTGCAACCCGATGCAAAATAGAAACGATGCTCGCCAGTACCGAAGCATAATCAGGTGAATACTCAGACAAATCAGCAACTAAAGCCAAAAGCTTAGGTGCTTGGTCATTAATTAACGCATCCAGAATGCCATATATTTTTTTATGATCAACTGTCCCTAACATCGCATTTACAGCGGTTTCAGACAACTGATTATTCCCATAAGCAATCGCTTGGTCTGTTAAGCTCAGTGCATCACGCATACTGCCATCGGCGGCGCGCGATAGAGCCCATAATGCGGCCTTCTCAAACCCTACTGCTTCCTCGTTTAAAACATACGTAAGGTGTTCAACAATACTCTGAGGCGGCATATTCTTGAGGTTAAACTGTAAACAACGCGATAAAATCGTGATAGGTAGCTTCTGCGGATCAGTCGTGGCAAACAGAAATTTCACATGCTCAGGCGGCTCCTCTAAGGTCTTTAAGAGCGCATTAAAGCTAGATGACGAAAGCATATGCACTTCGTCGATTAAATAAATCTTAAAGCGCCCTTCGGCGGGTGCATACTGAACGTTATCTAACAGTTCTCGCATGTCTTCAACTTTTGTGCGTGACGCCGCATCGATCTCAATCAAGTCGACATAACGACCCTCAGAAATACTCGTACAAGTAGCGCACTCACCACAGGGTTCTGAAGTAATACCCTTATGGCAACTTAAACAGCGCGCAAGAATTCTTGCAATTGTCGTTTTACCGACGCCACGGGTGCCCGTAAACAAATACGCATGGTGCAGACGCTGGTTATCAAGCGCATTTATCAGCGCCTGAAGCACATGGGCTTGGCCAACCATCTGTTTAAAATTTTTCGGACGCCATTTACGCGCGAGAACCTGATAACTCATAGGTACCAAAACAAGTTTATTATGTTTCGTAATATTACACGTCTGAGAAAGCGGAGAACAGCGAAGAAACGTTTTTGTAGTCAGCAATAAAGCAACAAAAAAGAATTAGTCCAAGGGGCATTCGCGATAACGTGTGTACGTTAAACACAGCGCATTCTCTCGACAACCTGCGGTATTCTTTTGCAGGAAAGTTCGTTGCACGGGCCGTGATACCTAATTCACTGGAAATTATTGATAAACGTAAACTATGGAGATGACTTCCACCAGCTACACCCCGGCACATGAGGCCACCGCTGTGGCTGCTCCCTTCCGGGCCTGACCAGGTTCACGGTTTTTCATTGCGAGGGAACCAGTGAAAGTCACCATAATGCAAGTTCTGACTAACGCCTAACTTGAAAGAGCGCGCATTCTAACAGAGCAGTTAAGAAGAAAAAAGACCTAATAGTCCCTTTCACGCATGCTCGCTACGGATAAGAAATCTCAATGCCATAAGCTAATGGTTGTGTCTCTTCGGTAGTCTGCTCGTATCCTTCGATTACCGTCTCTATCGAACCTGTTACCTCCAGCTCAAGGTGATTATTGGTCGTATTTATAACAACCACATCTTTATAAAAATCTGGATGAAAACGTAACAGCGGGTGTTTAGTAGAAACAATTTTGAGAGCAACTTCTTCAGGCCCGTTTCCCCTTAAAATAACGTTACCCAATGAGACCGCGCAGCCGTCGGCGCAGCCGGTCACAGACAACAACTCGGTCGCAGATAGTAAGGGCTCAGTCTCAATACTTGCAGGATGAACAATAGTTAGAGCCGTTTTTAAACGCAATCCATTTGCTTCAGCTGGAGGCGCTACATTAGACAAAACACACAGCGCTATTAAGCCCAGAAAAATGGCCGTGCTTGACCAATATCGGATATCTCGCGAACCATGCCTTGCCAAAATATACATCCCATCCCAGACTTGATGGGTCGAGTATATCTGCGCAAAAACTGCGAGCAATCACTTTTGTAACGAAATGTTAAGTTAGTTTATTATTTGTTTCACAAACGGGACAGCGTGATGTCATCGATAAAATATACCCCTTCATCTCCTTTAAGCGAAAAACAACCTAACTCTGGTGCCTGAATCTTTTTCTTTTCGATATCACTCTCATCTAACGCTACACAATAATCGCCGGGCAGCATCGGTTCAAATAAAAATATACCATCGAACTCTGC
>CAJWAD010000061.1 GCA_913020245.1 uncultured Oleiphilus sp. | reverse complement strand
AGGGGAGTCGAACCCCTGTTACCGCCGTGAAAGGGCGGTGTCCTAGGCCTCTAGACGAAGGGGACGCAACAGCTACTTCGTCGAAGTGGCGCGTATAATAGGGAAGGGCTTTTGTTAAGTCAATAATTAGTGATAAAAAACTATAACGGGGCCAAACAGGCCTTAAAATTGTTTGCGGTGTAGTCAAAAGCGGCCAATAAGCCTTGGTTTTCGATTAGACGGAAGTAGTTGATGGCTACATCGAAATGACTATCGGGTATTTGTTTGAGGACGGCATCAATATCATAACTTTCGTTTGTATATAAAATGATCTCGTAACGCAGCTTATTTTCGCCCGCGCAAAAATAATAATTGTATTCGAGCGTATTTTTCTCAGGTTCGCCGCGTTCTGCAGCAACTTGTGTCGCGCAGCGCGCGAAATTGCTGTTGATTGCCGAATAAGTGTTTAGTACGCCGTCTTTACGTATTGCCTCGTAGAGGGTGCGTAAATTATCTTTCTGCGCTGAATTAGACAAGGGTAGTGTTTCTAATGCCGTTTTTTGATCAATTCCGCGTTGGTAAAGTTGGAGTATCGTAAGGTATTCGCTTGTGATAACCGCGCATGAAATATAGTCATGTGATGCATCGCTTGTCGGAGATGCGTTTTCACCTGAGGCGTGAATTGATGTAAAGAGGGCAAGCAGAAAAACGACACACGTTTCTGTACGTTTGAATTGAGCCCCGAAACCTTTGATCTTCAAGACGCCTCGTCGAGTGCCTGCTCGGCAATGTCTATTACCACTTGTGCAAGGCGAGGGTCCTCACCAATGGGTGGCAACAGATTAACGTTAATCGCATGCAACTCAGTGTTATGTTTACACATTTGCGGGATATCATGGTTTAGGTGCCTGCCCTTGGCAAGAAATAACGGGAGGACGTCAATTTGGCTTGCACCTTTTTCAACGGCGGTTGCCACCACATCATCAAAACTGGGTTCGCTTAGCTCCATAAAAGCAAGCAGCGTATTTGCATGGCGTTCGCGCAGCGTCGTGGTCATTAATTCAAACGCCTGAGACCAAGTCTGATCGCGGCTTCCATGGGCTAAAAGAATAAGGTATTTCAAAATAGATCCGTTTTTTATCTGGTTGCTTAAAAGTGTGTCTTAGCCCTACGTGCATTTCAAGCAAGTCGATTGCTTATTTTAGAATTTTTTATTTATTCTGACGCGATTTTGCAACAGTGTGTTTATGCGTTTGCTGTATTTATTTTGTGAAAGTTCAAGCACTTTCGATTATGATGCGAAATCATCCTGTCAAACAACGTATTATCGGAAAATAGAATGAGCTTTCAAGGTACTAATGACTACGTCGCAACCAGCGACTTACAAATGGCGGTCAACGCAGCAATTTCATTGCAAAAACCTCTACTGATAAAAGGTGAGCCCGGTACCGGTAAAACTATGCTGGCGGAACAATTAGCAGGTTCGTTAGGCGTGAAACTCATTCAATGGCATATCAAGTCAACAACCAAAGCGCAGCAAGGCTTATACGAATACGATGCGGTTTCTCGGCTTCGCGATTCGCAGCTGGGTAACGACAAAGTACATGATATTTCAAATTACATTGTGAAAGGCAAGCTGTGGGAAGCGTTTGAGGCGGAGGAGCGGGTCGTATTATTGATTGATGAAATTGATAAAGCAGACATTGAGTTCCCTAATGATCTATTGCTTGAAATTGATAAGATGGAGTTTTTCGTTTACGAAACACAGGAGCGCATCGTCGCGAAAAATAGGCCGATCGTTATTATTACTAGCAACAATGAAAAAGAGCTACCCGATGCCTTTTTGCGTCGTTGTTTTTTCCATTATATCGATTTTCCTGATGCCAGCACCATGACGAAAATTGTGGATGTGCATTACCCAAATATTAAGCAGGCGCTGCTCAAAGAAGCGCTTGACGTGTTCTTTGATGTGCGAAAAGTGCCGGGCTTAAAAAAGAAGCCCTCTACCAGTGAGTTAATTGATTGGCTCAAATTACTTATGGCGGATGAGTTAAGCGAATCGTTACTCCAAGAGCGTGATCCTACCAAAGCGATTCCACCGCTTTATGGCGCGTTAATCAAAAATGAACAAGATGTTCAGCTGCTGCAACGGCTTGCTTTCATGGCGCGCCGAAAAGGGTAGAGGTTGTTATGTTAATTGGCTTTTTCGAAGAAGTGCGTGCGGCAAAAGTGCCCGCGACATTAAAGGAGCTGCTTGATCTAATTGAAGCCATACAAGCGCGGTTAGCCTTTGCTAATTTGGACGAGTTTTATTACCTGAGTCGCCTTTGCTTGGTCAAAGATGAAAAGCATTTTGACAAGTTTGACCAAGCCTTTGATAAATATTTTAAGGGTATCGAAGCGTTGAATGATCTGTTCTCGCAGGAAATTCCGCAAGACTGGCTGCAATCGGAACTAGAAAAGTTTCTAAGTGAAGAAGAAAAAGCACAAATTGAATCGCTCGGTGGCTTTGATGAGTTAATGAAGGCATTTCAAGATCGCCTAGATAATCAAGACAAGAAGCATAAAGGTGGTAATCGCATGATTGGCACCGGTGGAACCTCCCCGTTTGGTGCCAACGGTTATAACCCTGAAGGCATCCGGATTGGTCAAAAGAATGGTCGCCAAGGCAAGGCGGTGAAGGTTTGGGAGAAACGCGGCTACAAGGATCTAGACGGCGACGTAACCCTGGGTATTCGAAACATAAAGATAGCGCTGCGACGTCTGCGCAAGTTTGCCCGCGAAGGTGCGGCTGACCAGTTAGATTTAGACGATACGATTCGCTCTACAGCGCAAAATGCTGGGTTCCTCGATATTAAATTAATACCCGAGCGCCACAATAGCGTGAAAGTACTTTTGTTCTTTGATATTGGTGGCTCCATGGATCCGCATGTAAAAGTTTGCGAAGAGTTGTTTTCCGCCTCGCGTACAGAGTTTAAACATATGGAGTATTTTTACTTTCATAATTTTATTTACGACAGTGTTTGGAAAGATAATCTTCGTCGCAGTAACGAAACGACCACCACTTACGATATTTTGCATAAGTATTCGCCCGATTATAAAGTTATTTTCATTGGTGATGCGTCAATGGCGCCTTATGAAATTACGCAAGCAGGTGGCAGTATCGAACATTGGAACGAAGAAGCGGGCGCAACGTGGATGCAGCGTATTACAGACCATTTCGATAAGGTGGTGTGGATAAACCCTTTACCAGAACCATACTGGGGCGAAGGGGGCTCGCTTGGTATTACTAAACAACTGGTCGCCGATAAAATGTTCCCAATGTCTGTGGAGGGACTTGAGGCAGGCATGAAATATCTGAGCCGGTGACCTGCTTTGATCGGTATGACAAATTAAAGTCGAAAGTTTGTGAACAAACGCACCACCTGCAAATTCTCACTTGATCTCACCTCCGGTGTTGCTAATCTGAGGTGAGTCTCTCCCATTTTTTGATGTGCGCTAACGCCCAAAAGTTCCCAACCATGTTGAGTCGTTTTTTATCGCCAATTAAAACAGTTTCTTTCGCGCTACTTTTTCTTTTAGTGTCGAGCCTTAGTCTCGGTCAAACGCCGCAAAATGAAGCGAAAAAAGCGCCCACGCAGCTTGAACTTGACGCAGAAGCAATCAAAAAAGAATTGATTGATTTAAATCGAGAACTTTATCGTTTCGAAGAATCTTTATTGCATCCAAATAACACTCAGCTCGTTGTCTTTCTGAGTTTAGCTGAAGGCACGCGTTTTCAATTGGATTCGCTTGAGCTCCAACTAGATGGGCAGTTAATCTCATCGCATTTGTATCAAGATCAAGAAATTACGGCGCTTCTTGGCGGAGGTATACAGCGTTTATATATTGGAAGTATTACCACCGGTAAGCACAAATTGAGCGGTAAGTTTAATGGTAAGGGCCGCGCGAATTACTATAAACGAGACAAATCGTTATTTTTCACAAAAGACAAAGGTGCGAAATACCTACAAATTGTCATATCGGATAGTCCCGCCGACGGTGCACCCTTGTTTAAAGTTAAGCAATGGTGACAGGCCATGCATAGCTGGTTCCCAGGCGCTATTAGTCATGTCATAAGGGCAGTGTTTTGGGTGTTCGTGACGATACCTTCAGCCATGGTCGCAGCCCAGTCGCAAGGCAGCACAACCACGCCATCCTCTCTACCTCAAGAAATGACAGATGGCCTGATACGGTACGCGTTAGAAACCGACAATCCCTTCGACGCTCTGGTGTTAGTTGATAAACAGGCTAAAGATCGAAACCGTATTGCTGAACTTTTGGCCTATCAAGCATTTGGTATGCCCAATATAGCCGGAAAGGGCTTGTCTCAGTTAGAGAAAACTAAACCGAAGCTAAGTAATATAGAAAAGTATCAGCTTGGTAAGTTGTATTATGAGCGCGGTGACTGCATTGCTTCACTAAAGGCTTTTAACTCGTTAAAAAGCAGAATTCCCGAAACGTTTCGCGAACGACAGGTTTATTACCGCTCACATTGTATATTAACGCTAGGTGGACCGGTTAAGGCGGCACAAGCACTAAGCCAACCACTTTCAGGGCAATGGGTGGCAAGTGCTTATTATAATCTTGCCATGGAATATGCCTCGCGCAATGTAAGTAAAACGAAAGCGCTGGTCTCGTTGCGGGTAGCAAAAGACCTGAACTATGGTGATTCATCATACGCTGAAGAATTAAATGATCGTATCCATTTAGCGGCTGGCAAATTATATTTAGATTCCGAAAAACCTACCTTAGCGTCCGATTTCTTAAAAAAAGTGCGAGTGGATTCGTTATTTACCGCACAAGCGCAGTACTTGCTTGGTTTGAGCTATATTCAGCAACAAGACTTTCGTGGGGCGACGCAAATTTGGTCTTTGAATAAGAAATTTCCATTGATCGCACCGGGCGTCGCTGAGTCATACTTGGGTACGCCTTTCGCCTTTGAGGGGGCAGGTTACGCTGCGCAAGCTCTAGAGGCTTATGTCGAAGCCAGTGACATATTCGAAGCTGAAATAGAGACGATAACGAATATTACGGGTTTGATTGAAAAATACTCGACCCGAGAGGTGCTACTTGAAGATTCTAAGAAAAAAGATCTGCAATGGTTTTTAAAACAAGATGTTGCTCGAAATACGCAGCGCGCTGCTTACTATAAAGCTGTTTTGGATGATGCGGACGCCTACCGCCTTATTAATCTTTATTATGAGCTCGAGTCCTTGCACAGCGGGTTAAATTATTGGTTAACGCAATTTGAGGTGTTCGAGGCACAGCTTGCCTCGCGCATCAAAACCTCGGTTAAAAAGCAATCAAAGGCGCTGGCAAGGCTTCAGGACAGTCAAAAGAAGTTAGTTAAACGGACGCAGTCGAATTCGATTGCCGCGAAAAGCGCATCGGTAGCACGCAGCTTGGAAGCGATTGCCAAGCGGGCCGCTTATTTAAAATCGGCACTGGCGTCTGAAGTGTTAGAAAAAGATTATAGACCAGAGCTTAAACGGCTTAAAAATTCGATTAAGAAACAGAATGCGCGCTTAGTAAGTTTGTTAAGTAAGCTTGATCAAGAAATTGATCAAAGTGCGATACGCTTGTTGCGTGAATTAAATGATGCCTTAGTGGTTAAATATGAAAAAGCGGAGCAAGGCTTAATTCATACCTTAGAGGTGTTAGCTGAAGCGCGAACTCGCCGCACGAATCGGCTTGATGGGCGTTATCAATGATTGATTATGCGCTCAAAACAGTTTGCGTGCTTCAAAAAGTATTCAATCATGCCTCCCTAGTTATATTCTTTAGCTTAGCCTCATTGGAAATCGCTTCGGCAAATGATGACCCGCCCCAAGCGTTTTCTTTTGGCTATTCGGATAAGCCGAAAACAATCGGCGATATAAAGCCCGCATTTATTGTGTACAAAGCCGATAAAGCGCCAGATGTTTCAATCAAATACGTGATGAACCGTTACCGAAAATTGTTTGAAACAGCGACCACGCCAGAAGTAAAAATTGATGCACTCAATCGGCTCAATAATTTAAGTGTGAAGTATGGTATCGCGGAAGAAAAACTTGCGATTGATAAGTACACACAAGGGGCGGCGATATTAGAGGCATATGACCAGATCACACGCTCAGGTGAATATTATCAACGTATGGATGAGCTCCTCTACCAAACCGCAAAAGCGACCGCCTTTACGGGCGATTCGCTGGAAACAATCAAACGTTTAAATTTACTGGTCGGTTTGTATCCGCGCTCTGAACTTGCAAATGAGTCTATGTTTCGCTTAGGTGAAAACTATTTTTCACTTGCCGATTTTGAGGAGGCCGAGGCGCATTATTTAAAGCTATTAACCTATTCACAAGAGAATGCGTTTGAATTTTGGACGCGGTACAAGCTCGCTTGGGCACAATTCCGCATGAGTAAAGTTGATCAAGCCAACGATAACGCCTTAACCACCTTGTCATTAACCTATACACCTCCTGTAGAGGCCAAATTAAGCCCTGCGGACGCCGTTCCGAAAAAGAAAACGAAAACAAAACGTCCCGGCCCGACCAATAAAAAAATGACAGACATGGCGTTGTTTACCGCAGACAAGGACCGCCTCGCAAGTGACGCATTACGCTTGCTTTCTATCATGCTTGATAAACAAGGCGGGCAGCGTGCATTAACCAAATTAGTGGAAGCTAAAGCGCTGGCCAAAACATATGAAATGCCCTTGTATAGCGCTCTCTATGACTACTATTCAACTAAAAATAGACATTATGACGCGGGCCAACTTGCAAAAAATTATACGCAAGTGAAGGGCGCCACGGATGATACCTATACGTTTTCTTTAAAATCAATTGAGGCCTTTAAAGTTGGTAAGTTTGATATTGAAACGTGGCAAGCAAAGCGTGACTTTATAGAGAACTATGGGGTTAACTCATTATATTGGCGAAATATAGTAGAACCACGGCGAACCACAATAACGGAGCAACTGAGCTTTTATACTGAGGAATTAGCGCATCTGAATTTTGTGCGCATGCAGCAACAAGATAAATCAAAAGATAAAGATCGCTACCAGCGTAATGCCCTCAGCGCTAGCGATTATTATCTGCAATGGGCCGCATTAAACCCAGTGTCGCCAGAGGTGGGTGGAAAACTTTATTTAGCGGCTCAAGCCACTAAAAATGCCCAGAAAATTGACGAGGCCATTGCGCTGTATGAACGATCGGCCTACGAGGTTTTGTTACATGAAGAGGCTGAATCGGCGGGTTACGCCGCGCTGTTGTTATATCAGGCCCAGTCCGAAACCAAAATCGCACGGACGAATGAACTAAACGCGCAGGTTAAGGTTTTAGCCTGGACCGATTCGCGAGTGGCCAGCACGTTAAACTTTGCCGGTCGTTTTCCAGACAGTCCGAAAAGATCTGATGCAGTGATGCAATTAGCCGAGCATTATTTTGCGCGCGAAGAATACGATCAAGCCTCAGCACTGGGGATGAAAGTCGCGATGGAGAGTACATTAGCGAGCGATAAAGCGCGTGGCACCTTATTAGCAGCAAATGCTAATTACGCGGATAAACAATATACAACGGCTGCGATGCGCTACCGGCAATTTTTACCTAGTAATTTACAAGCAGCAGTAGTATCGGCGTCCAACGGGCTGGATACAGTAGAAAGTGGAACAGCGTCTAACCTGGTGTTACCGAGTGACGCAGCGACGTTTAGTTTGATACAAGAACGCCTCGCCAGCGCCATGTATTTTGTTGCGGAATCTAAGACCGAACCCGTCGCAAAAGCCAGTGCGTTCTTAGAAATATTAGATACCTTACCTGATGCAGAGTTAGCATCGAGGGCTTTATTCGAAGCATCAAATACCTATTTAAATGCCGACATGTACAACAAAGCCTTGCCTCTGCTCGAGCATTTTTACATGAACTATCCGAACGATCCATTAGCGCTAGCCGTTGAAGATAAGCTAATTTACACCTATGAACTGACCAACGAACGTATTGCTGCAGCAGAGTTATTGGTTAAGCGCGTGCGTCGGAGCCAACCCTCGCCTGAATTGGCACAGGCCTTGTTCCAGGCTGCTGATTTTTATCGAGAGGCAGGCTTTACAGGTGAAGCAAATGCCTTGTATGAAGAGTTTGCAAACACCTATTCAAGCCCGTTTGATTTGAGCCTCGAGGCAAGAAATTACGTTTATACCTATTACGAAGCTCAAGCCGAAAATAATCAGCTTAAACAGAGCGCGGAGCAAATCGTGCGTTTTGTTGATAACTATGCACAGCCCGATGATCTTCGCGCGAAAACACTGGCTTCCGAAAAGTCGTTGTATTTAGCGGTACTTGAAAAAAATAAGTTTGATGACATGCCGTTAAATGTTCCGTTATCTCGTAGCCTTACTCGCAAGCGTCAGCAATTAACGGTGGCTAATACCGCTTTTGAAAAAGCAGCGAGCTACGAGATCAGTGACATACAACATGCCTCGAGTTTCTATTTGGGTGAAATTTATCAACAATTAGCACAAGATATTTTAAACTCTGACCGACCTAGCGGTTTGTCCGAGCTAGAGCGCGAGCAATATGGTATTTTGCTTGAGGAGCAAGCTTACCCGTTTGAGGAGCAAGCGATAGAGCTGTATCGGCTTACCGCAACTAAAACTAAGTTAGGTACTTATGACGAGTGGATTGGCAAATCGCTTGCTGCATTATCAGAGATTAATCCCCGGCTTTATGCACGCCCATTTAAAGGTATAGAGCATGCGCGGCTTCCAAATTAAGCAGCGGCCGAGTGTGTCGGTTGTGAAATACCTTAGTTTGGTATTGGTGTGTGTGCTTATGCAAGCCTGTGCACAAAAACCGCTCACAGCATCAACGAAGGTAAACGAGGTACAACAGGCGCCGAGCGTATCATCGTTATTAACGCCATCGAATCGAGCGTTATTTGATCAAGCAACCCAACTTATAACGGATGAGGCATGGGTAGAAGCGGAAAAAGTGTTATCAGAAATTGAAGCGACTCAGCCCAATACGGCGGCAGTTTCAACTAATTTAGCCCTGTGTGTTTATCGACAAGGCGACACGGAGCGGGCCTGGGCCTTGTTTAAGCAGATCGAACAGCAACATCCTAGTTACGTTGATGGGTATTTGGTGGCAGCGCAGTTACTTCAGGAAGAGGGGGCATTTAAAGCGGCCAATAATCGCTTGCTCGCGGCGCAAGAACTTGAACCGAGTTCGCGCATCATTGCCTATAATTTGGGTATTATTAACGAGCTTTACCTACACGATTACAACGCAGCGATTAATTACTATGATCGCTATCTTCAGTTAAGCAGCTCGATGAAAGACACAAAGGACTACAAGCTCGTAGCGCAATGGAAGAAATTATTGGAGCGTCGTCTGTGAAAATAGGGACAATGCTATCTTATCTGGTGTTATTAATTTTAGCTTTGAGCGGCGGCTTAGTGCTTGCCAACGAAGCAGCTGCCGGCGCATTAAGTAGCGAAAAAAATCGGAGCGAGAGATCACTGTCTCAAATTGATATTATCGGTAATTCTGAGCTCCCGGCGGAAGAGATAAATTTGCCATGGCGATTGCCGAGCATCGAAAAGCGCAATGTCACGAAGCCCAACTTTGAACTTAAAGGCGTGTTGAATCCCATTGATCCGGACGCGTTCAAGCGCGATATTCATTTTTTTAAACATTTAGAGCTGGATGGTGTGCGGTTTAAACGCCGACGCTAATGCCATAACCAATAAGAAAAACGTGACCATAGCTTCAATTACACAACCAAACCATTATCCGCTAACAGGTAGCTTACCGTGGTCTGAGGATGCGCAAGACCAGCGTCGGTTTAGAGCTATTCTTGGTTTAATGTTGTTTGCCTTGGTGCTGGTGGGCGGTATTGTGCCGCTTATTGATTTACCTGAGCAAGATCGCAAAGAAGCCGAAAAAATTCCCCCGCAATTGGCGCGTTTTATTAAAGAAAAACCAACGCCCCCGCCGCCGGTGATAGCCCCAAAACCAGAGCTTAAACCCGAGGTAAAGCCAGAGCCGGTGCCCAAGCCAATAGTAGACGCACCGAAGGTTCAACCCATCCCAAAACCTAAGCCAGTTGTTATGCCACCGCCGGTAAAATCGCCTGAATCTGCGCTAACCCAAGATGCAAAGGCGATACAAAACGCGCGTGAAGTAGCCCGTAACAGTGGCATATTAGCGATGCAGTCCGAACTATCGAGTATGCAGGCCGAGTTAAACTTGTCGGCGTTAACAGCAAACTCATCGAGTAGTTCAGCGCAACGGAAAGCGGCCAGTGTCCAAAGCGTTGATAAAAATGCAGTTACACAAGGCAGTGGTGCGTTGGTCGCACAATCTGTAGCCACGACAAACACCAGTGCGTTAAAGGGGAGTGCTGATGCAACGCTAACAGAAACCGCTGATGAAGCCGCGTTAGCGGCTGCAGAGGCGGCGCGTGCGGCAAGCCGACAGCGCGACCCAGCAGGCATACAGCGCGTGATGGCCGGTTTGAAACGCGCCTTTTTTGCGCTTTACAACCGTGCTTTGCGTAATGATCCGTTTCTCGAGGGCGCACTTGTTTTAGAGATTGTTATACAGCCAGACGGTAGCGTATCGTCATGTAAAATCGTTAGCTCTGAATTAAATAATCCAGCGCTAGAGAAGAAAATTATTCAACGTATGAAATTGGCCAAGTTCGACGCCGAAAATGTTGTGCCGATCACTCAGCAAGTACCCTTAAATTTTACGCCAGGCTAAGTTATGGCAAAACCGAACCAAAAACAGCTTGTTAAACTGCAAGCCTTATTAAAAGAGGGGATTCAATCTCACCAGCAAGGGGATCTCTCTGCGGCGGCAAGTGCCTATAAAAGCGTGTTAAAAAAACTGCCCAATCAATATGATGCGGCGCAAAACTTAGCCATGATACTGATGCAGCAAAACCAAGTAAAAGAGGCGTATGGGTTTGCGCGAACTGCGGTTAAAGCACAGCCTAAAAGCTTTCAGGCCAGGTATGTGCTGGCTTGCGTTTTTGAAGGGCTCGACGATTTAGAGCAAGCGGTAAACCAGCATTTGAAATGTTTGAAACTTAAACCGGATTGTGTGGAAAGCTTGAACAATTTAGGGCTCATTTATGGTAGGCAGCTGAAATATGAACAGGCTATTGAATGCTTTAAAAAAGTACTGACCATTCAAGCAAATTCTGCCTATGCATTGGCGAACTATGGTAATGCGCTCAAAGATTTTGGAGAAAACGAGAAAGCCATTGAGGCCATTCAAAAAGCGGTACGCGCGGCGCCTGAATTACTGGCGGCGCAGTCAAATCTTTTGCTGACCATGAATTATATTTCAGATATTACGCCAGATGAACTGTTCACTGCTCATCAAAAATGGTCAGAAGATTGCCAACGTTTTCTCCATAACAAACCATCGCTACCTCCGTTAGTAAATAGCGACATTAAGCAGCGCCACGAAAAGAACGGTAAGTTACGCGTTGGGTTTGTCTCTGCGGATTTCCATAGACACTCCGTTCCTTTTTTCTTATTGCCGCTGCTCAAAAAATTGAAGACTGATTATTCAGCGACATTGGCGACTTATGCCTACGCTAATAACACACGATTTGATACCGTGAGTGAGCAGATACAGCGAAATGTTGATACATGGCAAGGTATTCAGCACCTCGATGATGTGTCGCTCGGCCATCTGATTCGGCGCGATGAAATCGATATCCTCATTGATTTGTCAGGCCATACCGCGAACAATCGATTGGTCATGTTCGCCATGAAGCCTGCCCCGATACAAGTGACGTGGCTAGGGTACCCGAACACAACGGGGCTCCCAAATATGGATTACCGTCTGGTCGATAAAATAACGGATCTGCGAGGGAATGAATCACAGGCTTTCGCATCTGAGAAACTACTTTATTTACCTGATAGTTTCTTATGTTATGAGGGCGACAACAGCCTGTCTCTTCCCGACACTCACGCGAAACCGACTGGGGGAATTACCTTTGGTAGCTTTAATAACTCCGTAAAAATCTCACCGGAAAACATTGAGCTATGGGCGAGCCTATTAAACAAGGTTAAACATTCATCCTTGCTGTTAAAGTCTAAGCCGCTTGCGAACCAGGCAGTTTGTGAGCGAATTCGGGATAGTTTTAAACGTCATGGTATTGATGCTTCGCGCTTAAAATTAGTATCGCAGGTAGACAGCTTTGAGGCGCATATGCGCCTGTATGAAGAGGTAGATATTGCTCTAGATACCTTTCCCTATAACGGAACAACCACTACTTGTGAAGCATTATGGATGGGTACCCCCGTAATTTGTATGCAGGGCAGCCAACATGCGGGTAGGGTCAGCGCTAGCTTAATTAAGCATTCAGGCCTTGATATTCCCATCGCAACCAGCCCCGATGAATATGTTGCCAATGCAGTCAAGCTTGCGACCCGTATCGAAACGGAGGGCTGGAATCGCGCAGAGCAACGAGAAATACTAGAGGCCTCAACGCTGTGTGATGCGAATGCGTTTACTGAGGGCTTTGTGCAAACGCTTACCAAGGTTTGGCAGTCTGACATTCAATAAAAAGGAGGTAGCGAGAAGTCTCTTTGAATACGTAGGCGAACGCATGAGTAGGTTATATATTCCCGTTGTGAGAAGAGCGGCCCTAAACGACACAATAAGTTTCGCAAACTAATAGACATAAGCGGAAGTCAGAAGCGTTCGAGAGTAACAGGGGATTTCGTCGGGTTTTATAAAGAAAGCAGACCTTATTAACGCCTTTAGCTGCGGCGAGCGATAGCGAGTCCAGCCCCGGGGCTTTTTCCAGGGCGAGGCAGGCTAAACTTGTTAGAGTTGACTGAATACTTTTGCTGCATTGTTCTTAATTGATTCCTGGCAAAGCTGAGACTCTACGCATTGTTTAAGTTGAATTTGAAGAGACACGGACAGGCTGCTTAAAGTTTCCCTAGCCTGAATAACATTACCATGATCAATATCTCTGATTGCTTCGCTAACCAATGAACGATCTATTAAAGCTTGCCCCGCAGTGCTAGATAACCACCTTGCCGTAGTATCTTTATTAGCAACTGAGTAACCGTAACCACCACCAATTAAAAAGGCTACGACTACCAGAATAACTATTGAGATTGCCTTTAAGTTCTTTTTCATATTTTTACTCTAACAGTGTGTTTAACGCACCCTCCGGTCCGCTAAACACTTTTTATGCATTTTTTGCCCTACGCAGTTTGAATGTGGAAACAACAAAAGCAACGACTGGCAACCAAATTAATATAGTAATGGCCAATACGCGAATGCTTAAAAAAGCGAATATTGGACCGTATAAAAGCCATAGAGGCCAGTTTAACCATAAAGCTACAAGGTTACTGCCCATAAAACCTTGGCACTCAAACCCAACTAACATTGCATCGTAAGAATAACAGCCGATGAACTCAGTGCTTTTATGGCCATACTCGACGAATGAAGAAACTAACAAGCCTGCGATAAACGCGAGTGCAAGTAACGCCATAAATGGTATTGAAGTTAGTTTAACGATTCGCCAATTCATTTTTATGCATAACGCCTGCAGCTGCGGCCGAGCGTAGCGAGGTCCAGCCACAGGGTGTTTTTCCTGTGGCGATGCAGACTGCACTGGTTAGGTGTATTCATTTGCACGATGCTCCGCGGACAAGGTGTACATACAGCCAATGACCTTATTGCTTTGGGGGATTACCCACAACAAGTAATTACCATTATCTTCGGCAGGTATAGTGATTGTACGAAGCCACTCTGGATTGTTAGAGTCTAAATTAGATACGAACTCACTAACACTTTCAGCTAACCTCTTTGCATACAAGGTTTGCTTGTTTTCAAGAATATTGAGACGAGCTTGAAAAGTTGCTCGTAGATCAATGCCTGCTTTAGCAAGAGCTTCCTCTATTTTGAAGAGAGCTCCCGAATTTAGTTTTTCTACTGCGTTTTCGGACTCAGCTAGACCGCTAGTTTCGAGTATATTTATGAGTTCATTCGCATCCATACTGAACACCTAACAGTGTGTTTGATGGAACCGATGGTCCATCAAACACTTTTTATGGTTTTTGTATTACGTTTTAGTTTGAAAATATACATAAATAAAACATGCTAAAAAATTTACTACCGCGACCGAACTTAAGCCCTTAACAACACGCTGAAACTTGCTTGATATAGCATTAATTCTTGCAAACCACATTAGCAAAAACGATATACCTAAACCGGTTGTACCAACGCCAAGAATGACAGCGTTTTGACCTAATACATAGGACGTAGAAGCTGCCTTACCGACGATAATATATTCCTGAGTTTGAATGGCGTGCAAACCCAACATAATACAACCGATTGATAGAGCGAGCATAAACAAAAGCTCGGCTAATTTTGGCAAACTCATTTACGAACCATAACAGTGTGTTTAACGCACCCTCCGGTCCGCTAAACACTTTATCTATGTTTTTATAAATTCCAGTTTTCACAAGTATATCAGTTATTTACGAACACTGATGAGAAACCCGTCATTGGAAAAAGCGGACCGTTTGTTCGCTTTTGTCGTTACCTAACTATCATGTATATTCCCAGTTTTTCATTTAAATCAACAACATAATTAAGAACCGGAGAATACATCATGGAGAAAAAAGCGGACCCTTTCATAAATCTGTAACAAAGCCAAAGCTGCTGACGCAGATGCGCTACGAACTTCGTCGGCGCAAATACAGCCCAAGAACTGAGCAAACTTATTGCCATTGGGTTAAGCAGTACATCTATTTTCACCACAAACAGCACCCACAAGATCTTTCAAAGGAAGATGTAAATCAGTTCCTCACACACCTTGCTGTGAACCGAAAGGTCTCCGGTACCACACAGGCAACCGCCTTAAACGCGATCGTCTTTCTCTATAAGCAGATTCTCGAAATAGATCTTGGCGATTTGGACTTTATAAAAACCGTTAGGCGCTTCAAAAACATTCCGACGGTGTTGAGTCGTGAAGAGGTTGCAGCTCTTTTTGGACAGCTGAAAGGAACCGAAAAGCTTAAGGCGGCCTTGATGTATGGAGCTGGCCTTCGCGTTAGCGAGGTGTCGACATTGAGGGTGCAGGATATCGACCTCAACCTGAAAACGATCACCGTTCGAAACACAAAAGGCATGCAAGCTCGGGTTGTGATGATTCCTGATCGATTAGTCCGAGCTCTTGAAAAGCATTTGATTTGGAGAAGACAGCTTCATCTCAACGATTTGTATTCCGGTGGTGGCTACGTTGCTCTTCCTGATGCTCTCTCCCGGAAATATAAAAATGCTCCTACAAGTTTCGAATGGCAATATCTATTTCCCTCAAACACTCAGCGACTCTCGAAGAAGGAAAACGTTCATTACCGCTGGTATTCCTCTGTACGAACATTGCAAAAGGCGGTGAATCGAGCGGCCAAACGTATAAACATTAACAAGCGCGTCAGCTGTCACACACTGAGGCATTCATTCGCTACGCATCTGCTTGAATCAGGGACTGACATCAGAACCATTCAAGAGTTGATGGGACATAAAGACCTCAACACGACGATGATCTATACGCATGTGTTAAGGCAAGGAACCCGGCAAGTAAAAAGTCCTCTAGATAGCCTCTAAGATCGATTGGACATGGACGTCCGCTTTGTTAGCAAATACGACAAGTTCGCAGCCCAACGCCCGAGGTCTGCAATTGTCTAATAGCGGAAGCAACCGTCGTTCAAATCTCGAAGTCAGCAATTCTATTCATCCCGACTCAAAGCGATTACTATTTAAACTACCTTGGTGCCGAAAGTCCGCCATTAGCCGTCTTCTATGTGGCTAAGTCATGGTTACGACATCCGTATGTCCAGTACACAAAACATGCGCGTCGACAGGTTACGCAGTTTGCAGCCAGCCTTGTACAGCCTTTGACGCAAGATGCTTAGCGAACAATTCGCCGCTAGCAGGTAGGTCATGGATATCATAGGTTTTACCGTCTAGTTCAAAACATAAGCGGTATGCATGCAGATAGCACCTATCTGATGCCTCACCTTTATAACGCT
>CAJWAD010000060.1 GCA_913020245.1 uncultured Oleiphilus sp. | reverse complement strand
GCGACGTTAACATTTTTTTGCGAGGGCTTAGGCCTTGAAGAAATACGCCGAACTGATTACGAACGTGGCAGATTTACCTTAATCTTTCTCGCCGCACCTGTTGATACAGATCGTGCCAAATCAGAACAGGCACCACTGCTTGAACTGACCTATAACTGGGATGAATCAGGTTACGAGGGCGGTCGAAATTTTGGGCATCTTGCGTATCGAGTGAAAGATATTTATGCGATTTGTACGCACTTGCAGACCCTCGGTATAACGATTAACCGCCCGCCTCGAGATGGCCATATGGCATTCGTACGTTCGCCTGATGGTATCTCTGTCGAATTGCTGCAAGAAGGCGACGCGTTAGAATCGAGAGAGCCTTGGGCTAGTATGCCAAACACTGGCGAATGGTAATTATTATAAGGTAATAACATGGACTTTAACGGTTGTGTAGTGGTGGTGACGGGTGCGTCTTCTGGTGTGGGAGAAGCGTGCGCTAAGTTGTTTTCTTCTTTAGGTGCGAAGGTGGTGCTTGCTGCGAGAACGGCATCAGATCTAGAGCGGGTGGCGAGTGGCTTACCAAATGAGGCATTAGTGTGTCCCACCGACGTTGCGGATTCAGCCTCTTGCCAACAGTTAATTGATAAGACAATGGCGCAATTTGGGCACCTCGACATACTGGTTAACAACGCAGGATTTAATTCGCGGGGTGAAGTGATTGACATGTCGCTGGACGCCATGGAACGTATAATTGATATCAATCTTAAAGCCCCGATGCGGCTGAGTCGCCTTGCACTGCCGCATTTATTAAAAGCTAATCAGGCTAGCATCGTAAACGTTGCTTCCTTGGCAGGACGCTTTCCTTTGGATGGTGAAGCGTCTTATTCAGCTAGTAAATTTGGGCTACGTGCTTTCTCTCTGGCACTTGCTGAAGAATTAGATGAAACGGCTATCACCGTCTCTCTTGTCTCACCGGGCCCAATTAAAACCGGTTTTATAATGGATGAAATTGATGAAGTGCCAGACTTGGTATTTTCACAACCAATGAGTTCGGCCGAGCAAGTGGCTCAGGCGGTTAAAGACAGTGTGGTAGATGGCAAACGAGAACGCGCTATTCCTGTTTCATCGGGTATTCTGGCAACGACCGCCTATCTAATGCCTGGACTACGAAAAGGTTTACGCCCAGTGCTTGAGGCGAAAGGGCGTAAAATAAAGGCGAAATACCAAAACAAAGTTTAGCGCACGTGAGCGATTAATAAATAAAGTCTACGCGAGGCATAGGATTTTCACTACTGTCGAGAAACGCTTGGCATACCATTAGGAGCGCGGAAGGCGCCTGATGGTTATTTACCAGATAATCCTTTAATGCTGCCCCTCTTTTTTGTGCTACGTTGAGCAAGGTCGCTTTTCTGTACTTTTTCAAGGCTTCAGGATTGCTATTTAAACCGTCTTTTTCGGTCGCAAATGGGCAAAGTTTCAATGATTTGTCTTCGTTTTTGGCAATTAAGTCAGCAATCATTTTAATATGCGCTTTTTGGCCATCATTAATTTCAATCTGTCCTGGTGCATAAATTAGCGCGTCTGGGCGATCTTTAAGCGCAATGTCGGCTGCGATAGAAGTGAGAGCGACGACGTTACCATAGGGCACAACCGTGGTCATCAAATATGCCTGTCCGCCCAGCAGCACTGCTCGATTTATGATTAGGTTGAAGAAGCCTTGTAAGCCAAAATCAGGATCTTGAATATTGCCTTTCATTGGGACATCGAGTTCGATGGCGCCGCTACTATCCTTTAATGCGAGTAACGCAATATTTAAGGGTATAGGGGCCCCTTCAGCCAAAGAATCTGTTTTCACTCCCTCTGCATCGGAGAGTTCCAATGCACGCATTTTTATGTACGTATTTCCTTCAACTTCATCTTGTTCAATCTTAAATGACAGGGTGGTGTCGAGCTGTCCCGCGAGCATATCGAAGCCAAGCGGTTCTCTAATAAAGGGTGAAATTGGCGGTAACGAGAATTCGGTGATCGCGAGCTCAAGTGAACCGTTTAGTTTATCGCTAAAAATTGCCATTTGGCTATTTGACGCGACATTCGCATATTTACCTGCAGTCACATCTAAGGCGAGCGTTGTGACGCCTGTTTGATCGCGTGAATCGATATCATCGAGTGCTAGTTCATTGACGGTGAAGTCATAAGTTTGAGGTGGGGCCGCGTTATAGTTAATCAGGCTTATTGTTGCCTCAGAGTCTAAGCCAAACTTGCCGAGTGCAAAGGTGTAGGCCTGCGTTTTGTCAGTCTGATCGGTGTTTTCGCCATTGTCTTGTTGGGGTGCTTTCTCCGCGCGCTCTTCTCCACCTACTTTCACAAGATTAATAAGACCTTGCTCGCCCAGCATAGCCAAATCGATATCTAAACCGTTGAGTAAAATTGATGCGATGCTTGTATGCGTTTCGGTGATGTTTACACCTTCAATTTTTAGCTGTTTGAACTCAGCAAGGGAAGGCAGTGTAATTTCGCCAATCTCAGTCACAAATGCTTGTCCGGGCTCAGAGGCTTGAAAATCGCTTAAATTGATTTGGCCTATGTTGGCAGTAAATTGCTCATTGCTTTGAATATCCACCTTTACGAGGGGTGTCTCAAGCGTGGAGAGAGAAAAGAGTAAGTTCTGTGATTTGGTCTCCGTGAGTTCGGCGCCCTCCAATACCGTGTTAAATTGAACACCGGCAATCGACGCTCCTCCTTCACCAATATCAATACTTGTATTTGCGGAGGATAATTCGAGTGTTTTGTGCTTGTAATTAAAGCCCTGCGCAACGATATTCGCTGAAGCAAGCTTGACACTCAAGTCATCTAATGTGATCCGTGTATTCTTCGGGCTAAGTTCAATGTTACTTTTTAGCGTAATATCAATCTTCGCACTGGCTTGATCAACAAAATCGCGCGCCAGATAAGCGAAATCTTTCGCTTGTAAATTACTGATTTTCGTATCAAGTGATAGTCTTAATATTTCATTTTCGCTCTCATACCCTATCTTGGTTGTGATGCTCGATTCATTAATGTTCGCATTCAGTTGCGCTAGCGTTTTCCCGACTAAGCTACCGCTTGTGAAGGTGATATCTTCTAAGTGAAATTGATCCAAAAGAAGCCTATGATTCTCACCATTATCGATAAAATTGGTTTCAAAACGCACTAAATCGAAGGTGCTTAAAATGATATCCCATCCGAGCGGCTCTGCGCGCTCTTCCGTGTCGGTCTTATCTTGGTCTCTGGTGTCTACAGCTTGATTGATCTCATAGCCGGCGACAAACAGTTTTTCATCGTCTCGTTTAACCGCCAAAAATAGATCTTCAAAATGAATTTCCTCTAACTCTATCGTTTTTGAAAGCAAGCCTAGTGCGTTTAAATTGACCTCGGCTTTATCAATGCGCAGATACTCAGTATTTGTTTTGATATCCTGCAGTGAAAGCTCTGCAATCGAGATATTCATACGGAACAGATTGAGCCGGACACTACTTTTGTCACTGAGTTGATAACCAAGATCCCTAAGTGGCTCGGCGGCGAAGGTTCGCACCACAAAGGGTGTGGTTAGCCAAACAAGTGCGCCGATTAGCACATAGAGCCCCAGCAAAATTTTAACAAAGCGAAACAGCATGGTGTGTCCTCAATTACGGTTAACGTTATAGTAAATAACGATTCATCCTTTTAATACTAAGGATTTTGATATCGGTTCAGGTCCATTATCCCAGCCTGCAAGGGTTGTTCTTTCCTATACCAGTCGTGAAGCCAATCGGTGAATGGCCAGAAATTATCACTATTGCGACGTATCCCCCATTGCTCAACGAATTCAGCATAGCTTAGCTCATCCGCCAATTTATTTAAGTCTTGAATGAATGCTTCAATTTCAGTTTCTTTGACGTCAAAAAACATGTTTGGATAGCTACCTAAAATGCCAGGGAAAAGGCTCATGTAATCACGTTGCGGATCTAAATTATCTTCCTCTAAAAACAGTGTTGAAACATTTTTATGATGCCTGTTAAGGGCAAGTGTTAATACTTGTTGGGCGCCGTTCTCAAGCGTTAAGCGCATGACACTCAGCTCCGGTAGCTGACTGACGGCTTCGCCCTCTAGCATTGCCAGTTGCGCGAGAGCGTGACTTAACGACGCGCGTGGTTTTTGCTCCGGCAGCAGCGAATAATGAGGGAGTGTATTCTTGTCTATATGGGACGAGAGTATATCGTATAGCTCTAACTTGTTTGCGCCCTTTGAAAACTTGATGCTTGGGTCTTTGACTGCTGCGTTCTGCAGCAAAGCTAGGTAGTCGTCCACTTGCTCCTCGGCTTCGTTGTACCACGCTTTGAATTCTTGAGCAGCCTCGTCGTTAGGCAAGAGCATCAAAAACTGGCTTTCGCCCTCCATACGCAAGAAATCCATATACAAACGCGTGTTAAGTTGGTGACCAAGATTACCATAAACATCGAACCCAGCTACAAGCAGATAGTGGATGCGTTCTAGCAAACTATAAGAAATGACCCAAGCTGTTTTCGGTTTTTTACCGTGTAGACCTTTTATGACCGTTGCATTGTCAAAATGCCTATAAATAGTAAGTGCGGCATTATCGTTTGATCCATCGCCGTCCCAAATAACGGTTTCATCAAGCTGGAAGGGGGTGTCGCGTGTTTTCTTGTTGATAAACGCTAGCTTGTCGTTTAGATGCTGTTTTTGCAGGTCTGCATAAGTGGTCCATATCTCTAGCGGTGAGGCGGTGCTATCGTTTTGTGCGGGTAAATTCATGTGATCAATTTGAGTATCGCCCACGTTGGGATCATAGAGCATGGTTTCAACTTCTGGATTGACGAAGTAAACCCAAAAATGATCTTCAATTACATTCAGCGCGACTTGGCCCCGACAGACAGGGCCTTTGATATACCCCATAATGGTAAATGCCGCTTCTTCAAGCATAAACTTGAAACGTGCTTTCGCTGGAATTTGTTTGAACACTTTAAAGGGGTTCGACGCAACCCTCGCACCGTAACCCGGTAGCGCATTGACGGCATAGTCCGCATCAATAAACCAGGCTGTCCATTTTTCAAATTTTTCTTGATTGAGTGCATAAGGCATATGCGTCTTGTCGACAATTGTGCTTTTGACAGGGCGTAAGCGATAGTAAAAGGCTTGATCGCCTGGCGAATCGAAGGGGCGGCGCGAGGCAATTTCGTCGATTGCATTGCCGCTACTTGTGCGCGATCTAACCAATTTAAAATACTGTTCGTGGCCGAGTGCTTCAAAGTAAAGGTTGCCAAGATATAAATGCTCATAAACATAACGGCTAAATAACTGTTCTTTTAATGAGCGGCCATTAAGTAGCGCTTCCCATTTGGCAATTTCTGCCAGGTACTTTTTCTCCAAAGCAGCTGGCCGTTTGACAGGGGAGCCATTAGCGATCCATGTCGTAATTGCTTGATAATCTTCATCATCGATTCCTTGCATGCCGTAAGGCATACCCCATTGTTCATAGTCCTCTTGGTAGTCATCCATTTCTTCAACGCTTGCGCATTGCGTGTCGCGGTCTAATCCAAACTCGAAGTCTTCCAAGGGGTCTTCGTTTGGAAGGCTATGAAGGCGCTTCATTTCGAGCATACGGTATAATACGCTGCCTTGTAAGTTGGCTGCGGGCGTTTGTAAGCGCTCATTAAGCACCGGGAAATAACCACGATCTCGCCACCCCTGTGTGCTATTTTCGTCAATGAATAATCGGCTTGGTGCGGCAGCGGTTAGCCGAGCTCCATCATAAATAAGTGCTTTACTGGCACCACGATCTAGCCCTTGATAACTAGTAAGATTTAACTGGCAAGGTGCGTCATAACACGCATGACAAACCACGCAGCGCTTATCTAAGATTGGTTGGATGTCGGTATTATAGTCAGGCACATGACCAAGGTTATTAGTTGTAAATCGGTCTTGAACCTCTGGCTCCCCCCAACGCTGGTCAAACTCATGCTTTATAACCGTTGCGCAGCCAACAACAAGTAAGGTAATGAGAATTAGCCCGACGCTGCGTTGAATGTGATAACGATGCATATGTCCTCCCGTCAGAGTTGTTTTTTTATTAGCGTCAACGATGCTGCGATGTGATGAAGGTTTTATTATTAACATACCGTTAATCTGTCGCTTTGTATGCCTGTATATATAAGCTAAGATTTAAGGTCAACTAAACCGACCGTTAATCCACATGGATGAAGAGATAAATACCGATGAAAGCCGTTGCGTTACGGGAACACTTAACCATCGAACACCCCGAGAGTTTGTTGGATTTAACGTTAGATACGCCAGAACCTAGCGATACGGAGCTTCTCGTTGAAGTGCAAGCGGTTAGTGTAAACCCCGTCGATACAAAAGTTCGCGCGCCAAAGGATTCTATATTGGAGGCACCAAAAGTTCTCGGCTGGGATGCATGCGGCATCGTTTTAGCAAAGGGCGCGGCTTGCGAGCTTTTCGATATTGGTGATCGTGTGTTTTACGCCGGTGACATTACAAAGCCGGGGTGTAATAGCCAGTATCATACGGTTGATCAGCGACTTGTTGGGCAGGCCCCAAAAAGTTTGAGTGCAGCAGAGTCAGCCGCGATGCCATTAACGTCAATTACAGCATGGGAAGGCCTGTTTGACCGTTTAAGAGTGGACTTAGAGGCAGACAATAGCGACCGAACGATTCTAATTATCGGTGGTGCGGGTGGCGTCGGCTCAATTGCGATTCAGTTAGCTGCGCGCGTCGCGGGTCTGCGGGTTATAACGACGGCGTCTAAACCTGAATCAATAGATTGGTGTTTACGCCAAGGTGCTGAGCTAGTTGTTAATCATTATAAAGACCTACCCGGACAGCTCCGCTCATTAGGGTTTACCGAGCTTGACTATATTCTATGCTGCAATGACACAGACATGCATTTTGAGGCGATGTGCGATTTGATCCGGCCGCAAGGATTGATTTGTGCCATGGTTGATAATCGTAAGCCCCTTGATAACGCGAAGTTAAAGTCAAAATCGGCTGGCTTAGTCTGGGAGTTCATGTTTACCCGTGCCATGTTTGAATGTGACGATATTCTTGAACAGCACCATATCCTAAATGAAGTCGCTCGTTTGCTCGATGAAGGCATTTTAAGCTGTACCATGCGTGAACGGTTGAGCCCAATCGATGCGGCTAATATGAAGACTGCCCATGCGAAATTAGAGTCGGGTTCGATGTTGGGTAAATTTGTACTCGAGGGTTGGGGGGATAGTAATGCGTCTATTGGCGCATCATCTAAGCAATAGGCGAATAGGTATTGTTGTAGACGAAAAAAGGGGCACAAAGCCCCTTTTTCAACGGTTGTTCCTCATAAATCGGCTGGAATCAACACGCGCGTGATCGGATGTATGCGACCATTGCTAGTCAATATGTTGCCTTGGCGCACCAACAGCGTTGGGTTGTTCAAGTCTGGATCTTGATCAACAAGTGAAATACCATTTGGCTCAATTGTGATGTTTGCGGCTGTCTCGACGGTGTCACTGGTGAGCACATCTTTTAGGGTCAGTGCAGCGTCTCCTGCATTAACATGATATGTGAGAACCAATGTCAACGCGTCGCCTAAGCTAAGCCCTGTCAGGCCAGGAAGGTTTGCGGCAATTGCATCAAACGCCTCTGCCTCATCGCTGGTCGCTATGCCTAAATCATTGACAAGCCTAATGAAGGCCGCGTCCGTCGGTGCAAATACAGTGAACTGACCGTCACCACCCAACAAACTAGCAAGACCTGATCCTGCTAGGCTATCTGCCGCTAGAATAGCATTGAGTAATATGTCGAAGTCACCAGTGTTATCATCAAAATCCCCTCCACTTGCCACGACAACGTCTGTAATAGTGGGCAATTCGCCTTGGCCGGCCGCTGCCAGGTCAACTGGAATTAGAACACGATTGATCGCGTGCACTATGCCGTTGCTGGCTTTGCGGCCTTTTTTCCAAAAGTTTAACTTGGGGTTTAAGAATTCTGGATCATTATCCACGAGGGTGCGGCCAACGGGTAAAATCGATGCCCCTTCAAGTAGCGTCGTTTGCTCGCCACCAAATACAATCTTCAGTTTCGTTTTTTCACTTGGCAATACATGGTAAAGCAAGATGTTTGTGAGCGTTGCGATCGCATTCGCTTCAGAACCACTCACGGCTACAAGGGTGTTAAAAATTGCGTCGAAGGCGCCTGATTCACTTCGACCTTGGTAACCAAAATCACGCGCCAATTTGATAAACGCATAGTCATTTGGGGCGAGTAGGCTGACGTCTAGTCCAGGTGTACTCAACGTATCAGCGAGGTCTGCTGCTGTCACGGCCGCCAACAAAATATCGTAGTCATAGCCGCGGCGATCGAAACCGTTGCCGCTGGAGGCCACAATTTCCGTAATGGTTTTGTCATTCGTGGGGGCCGGTTTGTATTTAAAGAATGACCATGCATTGGCATGCAGGGCGATGCTTGATCCGAGTAGAGTGGCGCCAACCGCGACGGCTAGCTTTTTAAAATTATTCATTATTTCAGGCTCCTAACAATTTAGAGAGCTCAGACCGTTTTGAACCAGTATGAGCATGATTTCTATGGTTTAAAGCTACCGCTGATCAGTTCGGTTAAAGCGCGCACATTTCGAATCATGATTTACATCCGGCTTTACGCAGGGCTTTTTCATTTAGTTCATTTGTGAGTGGGGAATGATCAAATTAGGCAGGTAAAAGAGGCGGTTAATCTCGGTAATAAATTTTTATTAGGTGAAAACCAAATTTACTTTTTACTGGCCCATGTATTTTTTTAAGAGCCTGATTAAAAATGATTTTTTCGACAGGTTTTACTAATTGACCTTTATGGATCTCCCCTAAATCACCGCCTTTCTTTTTCGAAGCGCACAGTGAATATTTTTTTGCGAGTAGATCGAAGTTTTCACCATGATCAAGTTTCGTTTTCAGGGCATCCGCCTCCTCCTTCGTCCGAACTAGAATGTGTTTTGCCATTGCTATACTCATCTAACGTTGCTCCGAAATAAAGAGAAAGAGGAATGCTATGCGGTTTTGGTGGGCAGTATAACGTCATACCAAAGGGCAGTATATTTGTGCGCTATTCGCTTCTATAATACCGCTTCAGTAACCGCAGTTTGACTGCCACTACAATTCTAGGTCGCACGTATGATCATCGTTACAGGTGGTGCCGGGTTTATCGGCAGCAATATTGTTCACAAATTAAATCAGCAAGGTCGTACGGACATTCTAGTCGTTGATGATCTCACCGACGGGGCTAAGTTCGTCAATTTGTCAGATTTAGAGATTGCAGACTACCTAGACAAAGATGATTTTCTCAGTCTTCTCAATAGTGGAGATGACCTTGGGCATATTGATGCCGTTTTTCATGAGGGAGCGTGCTCAGCCACGACTGAATGGGACGGCAAATTTATGATGCGCAATAACTACCAGTATTCCGTAGAGCTTTTGCATTATTGTTTGGATCATAAAATACCTTTTTTGTACGCATCATCGGCTGCTGTATATGGTGGTGGATCCGTGTTTAAAGAATCCCGTGAATATGAGCAACCCCTAAATGTATACGGGTATTCAAAATTTCAGTTTGATCAGTACGTACGGCGACTATTACCGAGCATCGAATCGCAAGTAATTGGGTTTCGTTATTTCAATGTATATGGGCCAAGGGAGCAGCATAAAGGCTCTATGTCGAGTGTTGCTTTCCATCTCGATACACAAATCAAAGCAGGTGAAAATCCCAAGCTTTTTGAAGGCTATGATGGGTATCCTAATGGCGGACAGAAACGCGATTTCGTTTATGTTGGTGATGTCTGCGATGTAAATTTGTGGTGTTGGGAAAACAAGGCGGCATCCGGAATTTATAATCTTGGTACGGGGGCTGCGGAGCCTTTTCAAACTGTCGCAGACACGGTGATTGAATACCATCAAAAAGGTGAGGTGGAATACATTCCGTTCCCTGTGCATCTGCAGGGTCGTTATCAGAGTTTTACACAAGCCGACATGACCGCATTACGAAAGGCGGGTTATGAAAAGCCTTTTAAAACAGTTGCTGAAGGCGTCGCTGAATACATGGCATGGCTAAACCGAGAGGGCTAGACTACTCAGAATGAACTGGCTCTACTATTTCGATTTGTTTGGGGTGTTTGTATTTGGTTTGTCTGGTGGGTTTGATGGCGCCAAATACAGGCTCGATCTATTCGGTATATTGGTGTTATCGCTGGCGACAAGTTTAGGTGGTGGCATCATGCGCGATGTGATTCTTGGGTCGCATCCTCCGAATGCATTTATCAACCAAACCTACTTTTTTACAGCGGTACTTGCAGGGCTTGTGGCTTTTTTCTTTTCAAAGCGAGTCGAACGTCATTTTGATTTTGTGCAAATCGCTGATGCGGTCGGTCTCGGTGTGTTTGCGGCGATTGGGGCGGCCGCTGCCAGTGCATATGGATTAGGGTGGTTTGGTATTATCTTGATGAGTGTGTTGACCGCGACCGGCGGTGGGGTTGTTCGTGATTTGTTGGTTCGAGAAATTCCGATGATTTTACGGGCTGATTTTTATGCCTCGGCGGCTATTATTGGCAGTATCGTTTACATATCTCTAGATAGCCTAGGCATAAATCCCGATATTTCACTGGCTGCATCTGCTGCAACTGCGACCCTCAGTCGATTTATTGCCATGCGCTTCGGCTTTCGTTTACCCCAGGCGCGAGGAAAACATTTTTAATAGACCATCCTGCATTGACCGAATGCGGGTTTTCATTGATCTATGGGGGGGCTGTTTGATAGCGGGCCCTTAAGTAGATCTTCTAGGTGCGCGACGAAGTCAGGCTAATTACCAACGGGATTTTTCAAAGTGTTCTGGATTCGCCCAGAAACGCGCATTGTTCCATTCACGTTTGCGATTGTAGTGGTCAATGTCGTAGGCAAATACCTCTATCTGCTCGCCGTCAACGTCCAACTTTTCGAGACGCTTAAACCCTAAGCCCAACAAGTCATTAAAACTCAGTTTAGTGAGTTGTGGTGTTTTGATGAGGAGTAATTTTGCGTTTAAAAGGTTTCGAGCCATACCCAGCAAATTGGTAACTTCATTACTTTTTAAGCTATTTAGTTCTTCACCAAATAAGCATAAATCAACCGATGAGACGTGCGGATTTAGCAGAACGCTGGGTTCAGTTTCTATCGCTTGATCGTTTTTTTCAATGGTGACAAAGGCGCTACTCGCCTCTGCTAAGGATTGAGAAAACACCAAGGCACGTTTTGCCCTAGTTTCGCATAGTAGATGTTTTAGCATTGGCTTTAGATACTGAATCTGCATAGTGGTTGACCAAATTTACCTAATATCGATTCCATAACACACCCTCTGTGCTATCTGCGTTTAGCTGCCATTTTATATACGCAAGATATTGACGTTTTGATCATGACCTCGCTCTTGACTAATGTTTTCTAAAACAGGCCATCTGTTGACTACTGATCTAAATCGCGCTCTTGTATTAATCCGCATACCTATTAGCAGTTGCTCCCGGTGTCGTTTTAGCGTCAATCGATTAGCGAGCCGCATTTAGTAAGAAGCGCTCACCCTCTGGTTTGGTCGGATTGGTCTGTGAGAAAAACGGGCTAAAGTTAGGCAAATTTGGCGGCAGCTGCATGCATGATCCTTTTGTCTGAAATTTGCGAAGTTGTGCTGTAATGGCCTCTTGTAGCTCTGGGGTAGCGCGGGTTTGTACTTTTTTCGGCGGTGCGGGCAAGGTTTTTTCCGATGGGTTGTAAGCGGCCTTCTAACATTGTTCCCCACACCTCGATGTCTTTAATTGCCGTCGAAGCAACATCAAATGGGCTATCTTCGAGCACCGTCAAATTTGCGCTTTTACCAACTTCTATAGAGCCGATTACTTTCTCCATTCTAATTGCGTAAGCGGCGTCGATCGTAATGGCTTTAAGTGCTTGCTCAACGGATACGCGATGTTGCTTACCCATTACTTTACCTTCAGCGGTGATCCGGTTCACAGCCGACCATGCTAATTGTAAGGGCTTTGCGGGGGGCATCGGCATATCTGAATGAAACGACATTGACCCCTTATTTTTTAGCACCTCGCCTAATGGCACCATATTCTCCGAGCGCGCGCCGACGCCGAACTTTATATAATGCCCTGCAAGGGCGGTAACGTAATAGGGGTTGGCGCTGATAATACCAGCGAGTTCAATCCATCTTTTTACTTGTTTAGGCTTTGCAAACCCAAAATGTACTAACGTGGCACGGTGGTCTTTTCGTGGGTTGCGCTCCATCGCTTTCCCGAGTGATTTTAGCAAAACCTCGAGACCGCCGTCGCCATTGTTGTGCGTATGAATTTGGTAGCCCGCATCCCAGTAAAGTTGGAACATTTTATCGAATGGTTCAGGTTCAACAATCCATTCGCCATTGTGACCATCGTTATATCCATCTTGCATTTGCATAAGCTGGCTGTAAATGGCGCCATCAGTAAATAACTTTACTTGATCAGGTAAAAACTAAGTGCGACCGTCACCCCAACTCAGGGTGTTTTCTGTTTCTGCAATCACTCGCTCGGGATTACCCTCACCTATGGTATAGATGCTTTTCCCGTCAGCAATAAAGCAATGGTTAAACGGCGTTGCATCATCAGAATACACGGCATTTACAGCATCTTGTGCTACTTTTGAATAGAAGCCGCCGGGCTCACCTGCAATGGTGACGCCGGCTTCATGGTAATACCTCTCTGTATATTCAAGCCCTTGTTTAAAGCGCTCCGGCGTCGCAATAATCGAGGCAAAATTACCGAGTAAACCAAAGGCCCCCGATTCATAAAAGTGACCTTTTCCAAAATCTATTTGTTTTTGAACGCCAGCTGGGAGCGAGGCAATAAGTGCCTCGTCTATTTTGGCTAGCGCAAGGGCGGCATCATTTAAATAAAACTCATGTGCTGAACGATGCCAAATAACTACCGGAAAATCAGGTGCAAGCTCATTTAGCAATGTTCTTGATAATTTGCCATGAAAATAGTGATGATAACCCCAACTGACGAAGGGCACGCTTTTATCTTCATGCGCTTGGATAGCTTGTTTCAGTGCTGCTTGATAGGTTTTTTCATCGCGAATAGCCGGTGAGAAACCGTCAATCGTATCCCAGTCTTCAATAGAGAGAACCTTTGTTTTCATCGTGATAGCCGCAAGCACGGGGTGGACGTGTGGCTCGATAAAGCCGGCTGTCACGGTTTTGTTTGCGAATCGGCGATCGATCAGGGCATTTTCACCTATGCGCTTCTTGACCTCGCTCAAAGTTCCCACGGCAACAAATTGACCGTCCCTCACGGCAACGACTTCCGCTCTCGGTTGATCGGGGTTCATGGTAATAAATTCTTTTGCTAGATAAAGCGTGGTTGCGGTGTCTTCGTTTGTGAGCTGGCCAGATATGTCTTGCAGGGTGCGAGCACTGGGTGTTGAATATATCAAAATGCACGTTAAACAGAGCAGGCAGTGTTTAAAAGAACGGGCCGGCGTGAAGTCGTGAACCAGTTGCATCATAGATATGCCATCACTTATCTAAGTGAAAGACCACCGCTACAGTGCGCGGCGTTGGCACGAACTCTCCGTAGCAAACGAAAAGTTAAATTCCAAGGTCTTATATACGTCAATTAAAGCGTCGCGTTAATCAAGTTACCCAATGTCTGAATGGCCTGATCACGCTCCTTTGTCCAAGCTTGTGCATAAGACAAGCGAATCGAATGTTTATATTTGCTGGGGTTTGACGAAAATATAGCGCCAGGTGAAATAACAATACCCACTTCTTTAGCGCGCAGATAAAGGTCAGTTGCATCGAGCGAGCGTGGTAGTTCAATCCAGGCAACAAAACCGCCTTGAGGGGTTGAAACTCGAATATTTTCTGGAAAGTGGGCGGAGATGAGATCAAATAAACGGTCTCTTCTTTGTTGATAAGTCTTTCGGGCTTGTCGAATATGTCGATCAAAACTGGCTTTTGCCATGGTTTCACCAATCACAATCTGCGGTAAGCAAAATTGATTCGAGCTGCTTAAGAACCGTTCGTATTCAATCTCTTTCATAAACTGACCGGGCATAATCCAGCCGACACCGAGTTGTGGTTCGAGCATCTTAGAAGCCGACGAGCAGAGCAATACGCGCCCTTCGCTATCGTAAGCTTTTACAGCAGGGGGGCGGCTTTCGTCGTAGCCAAGCTCACCATAGATATCATCTTCGATGAACGAAATTTGATACTGATTGATCAGCTCGATAACTGCTTTTTTCGACTCGATGGGCATGACTGCGCCTAAAGGATTATTATAGTTTGGCACGCCTAGAATGGTTTTGACGGGCCATTGTTCTAAAGCGAGTCGCAATGCATCGACACTTAGGCCGGTGACCGGGTCAGAGGGTAATTCGATTACTTTCAAGCCCATTGATTCAATCAGTTGCAGCAGTCCGTAGTAGCTTGGGCTCTCTACTGCAACAATATCACCTGGTTTACAAAGCACTTTTAGACATAAGCCTATGGCACTTTGACAGCCAGAAGAAATAATAATTTCTTCTGGTGTAATACGAATGCCGGCGTCATTCGCTCGTTGTGCGAGGGCGCGCCGCAGGCATTCTTCCCCTTTGGTTAGGCAGTAGCCGTTGCCTAAAAAATCTCGATTGCGAGCGGTTTGGGTAAAGCTTTTTTTTACTTGTTGAAGGATTGGAAAATCAGTGCCCGGTGAGGCGGCGGCAAAATTGACGTAGTTAGGGTTACCCGAGTTTCGCATCACATCCATCACCAGTTCGGAGGTTGTGACGATATTTGGCTTTTGCGGACTTACTTTGATTTTGGGTGTTTCAAACTGCACATTGCTGATGTGACGAACATAATAGCCAGATTTGGGTCGAACCTCGATTAAACCCCGGTCTTCAAGTTGGTTATAGGCCATTTGCGCGGTTGAAATACTTACGCTGCGTTGCTCTGCAAATTTACGCAGCGAAGGCAGCTTTTCATTCGCTTGAAACACCCCCGACCGTAGTTGCTCCTCAAGTGATTCTGCAAGTAGTGTGTAAAGTGTAGCCATGACAGATCCATAATAAGTAGTTATAAGCAGTACAGATTATTTGGAATACTACGGTACAGATTAATAAAATACAAATCTGTACCGCATCAAAAATATTTTTCTAAATCTGTTTTGCTTCTTGAGCACCTTTATAATGCTACTCATCATATGAATTGATTTGCTGGCCATAAAACTAGGAGGGTATGCCATGATATTTCGATTGTTTATTCAAGAAGATTTTGTCCGTTACGTCGATCATCTGCGGCGTGTGTTTGTTGACGGGAGCGCATTGATATACCGAGACCTTGAGATATGGCAGGCCCGAGCTAAGCAGCGCCGTCAATTGGCAAAGTTAGATGAGCGTGCTTTAAGTGATATGGGGATCTCCTTTGCAGAACGTGATGAAGAGCTGCGCAAACCGTTTTGGCAAAAATAAGATAGCCAATTTCCCGCACGATGAACCGAGGACGGTTCATCATGCTAAACTTTTCTATGACGGTCTAAGCGCCATTTATTTTGAACGCGTTGCACAGTGTAGGCATCTCTAGCTAAAGCTATTTGACACGTCTCGGCTTATTATTAGTTTAGGATAACGTTGTTTATAAAAAGACGAGTTTGTCGTTGTGGGGAGGCTTAAAAAAATGCCAATTGACGCTTTATTCAGTGCGCTTTGGAAGTCTTACGTTGCGGTCGCACCCGAGGTGGAGTCGATTCGTAAACTATTTGCGCCGCAGAATACAAATATTGTTAATGATCATATTGCTTTGCGCACCCTACAGCACCCCTTGTTGGGTATTGACCAGCTTGCTGCGCCATTTATTGCGTTGGGCTATAAAATCGAGGGTCATTATTCTTTCAAGAAGAAAAAGTTACGTGCAGTGCATCTGGCACATTCCAATTTAGACGCAAAGCCAAAAGTATTTATCAGTGAGTTAGAACTTAAGCGCTGCTCCAAGCAGTTGCAGGCTCTAATTGATACGCAGTTGTTGGGTTTGTTGAGTGAAAACCTAAAAGACATTGAAATATTATCAGCGTCGGGTGCTCATTGGGGTATGCCTTCGTACAATGTTTATAAGTCACTTGCTGAGGAGTCTGAATACGCTGCATGGTTCTACGTTTTTGGTTTCATTCCGAATCATTTCACGGTGAAAGTAAATGACTTGATGGGCTTTGATACGATTGAATCGGTTAATAAGTTTCTTGAACATAATGGGTACTTACTTAATTCGGTAGGGGGCGTCGTAAAAGGAAAGCCAAGCGATTTGCTCCAACAATCTTCAACAATGGCAAGCTCTGTCAATGTGCAATTTCAAGAGGGTAACTATGCGGTGCCGAGTTGTTTTTATGAGTTTGCATTACGCTATAACTCAAAAAATGGCGAACAGTTTTCGGGGTTTTTGGAAGGCAATGCAGATAAGATTTTCGAAAGCACAAACAGACTCAATTTATAGTCTCTCACCGCCTTTTGGATACGCGGTATGAACGGCCTTCCTAAGTCAAAGCACCATGTCGAGTATTTGAAGTTACGAGGCTATGCGTAGTCATCGCCATCGCCATCACCACACCAGACACGCGACGGCTTTATACAAAATGCCCTCTCAAGACAGCGTAAACATGAGAGGGTAAAAGGCTTACTAATAGCCTAGCATGGATAGGAGAGTCTCATGCTTCTTGTTAAATTTGTTCAAAAGTTTCTTCGGAATTTGCGTTTTCCAGTCACTGGCCTTGCGAACCCATATACCATCATTGGATGCGATTTTTTCGCGACTTGGCACTTTCAGCGTTTTAATTTTCTTATTTAAGAATTTCGCAATTTTGCACACTTCACGTTCGCGATGTTCGACGAGATCCTCATAGCGTATAAGCAATGTATCTGGGCGAACCGGCGGGTTCCACTTCTGAAAATGCTGAGTCCAAGTACCAAAATGGTG
>CAJWAD010000059.1 GCA_913020245.1 uncultured Oleiphilus sp. | reverse complement strand
TGAAAGTACGCGCGTAAGCAGACACGTACGATAACTAAACTAACTCGAAAGGAACTTTATAATGATTCATAAAATTGCTTCTTACTTTGCCATTGTGTGCCTAGGGCTAACCGTATCAATCATGGCGCATGCGGGACATCACGGTGACAAGAAAGATATCGTGGATGTGGCCGCGAGCAACGGTTCATTCAACACGCTAGTCGCAGCGGTCAAGGCTGCCGGTTTGGTCGAGACCTTGAAAGGCGAAGGTCCGTTCACCGTATTTGCGCCAAACGACGACGCTTTTGCAAAGCTCCCTGAAGGCACGGTGGAGAGTTTGTTGAAGCCAGAAAATAAGGACAAGCTCATCAGTATTCTTACCTACCATGTCGTCCCAGGTAAAGTGATGGCGGCGGATGTAGTCAAGCTCGAAAACGCAGCGACGGTACAAGGTCAAAACGTCATGATTAAGGTGAACGATGGCACGGTCATGTTAGATAACGCCACAGTGCTAGCGACGGATGTGAAAGCGAGCAATGGTGTGATTCATGTAATCGACACCGTCATAATGCCAAAATAGGGTCAACCTGAGCTTTTGGTTAAAAAAGCAGGGCGTCGTCGCGCCCTGCTCTCCACTTTTAAATCTATTCCAGCCACGTTTCGACGTTTACTTACCCCTGTTTCCAGAAACAAGCTTTTACTCAGCGCTGTGAGCCTCTAGTCTACGGTAGCACTTGCCACTATAAAGGGGCTTTGAGTTGTGCAAGTTTCAGCTAATTCAGCACAAATTCATGTAGTCAGTCGTGATGACCCGATAATCACCAAATCCTAGATGCGCGTCTAACTCGATCTGCCCAATACGTTCTCTATGCAGTTCGATCACCTGGTTGTCGAAATAGCCAAACATTCGTTTTATCTGATGATACTTACCCTCTGTAATTTCCAAACAACACTGGTATGCATTTATAGCGATAAGCTTTGCCGGCTTCGTCGTAATATTTTCAGTTTTGAAATAAATACCGCGTTCAAATACACGTTGGTATTGTTCGTAATCAATGGGGTCTTTAGTTGTGACAAGATATTTTTTTATGATGCCGCCGTCAGCGTTGGTTAACGACTCGGACCAGTGACTGTCATTGGTCAACAGGATTAATCCGGTGGTGTTTAAATCCAATCGGCCGGCAATATGCAGCTCGTGCGCGTAACACTCATTTACTAACTCTAAGACGGTTGGATGGATATCGTCTTTTGTGGCACTCACATACCCCTTCGGCTTATTTAGCATAATGTATCGTGCTTGTTTGTTTTGTATTTCAGCGCCTGCCACGTTAATACAACTAAACGCATTCACCACATGCTGAGCGTCAAAAATGACTTCGCCATCCACCCTGACCTGTCCCTTTGCAAGCATGGGTTTAATCGCCTTACGGCTTACGTTTAAACGCTTTGATAAGAGTCTATCGAGCCGATTAGTGTTTATTGGCATAGTTATAGTTTATTGAAAATCACAGACTGTTTATTGGGACATTTGGTCCATCAAATACGTTAGATATGATGTTAGTTTCGTGAATTCCCTAACTTATTGCATGCTTAGCGTTGCGTCTAGGAAACCCGTCCTTTTAAGACGGGTAAGCGCGCTAATTGTTTTCAGTACTAGAAAGAGTACTCAATCTCTCTGAGCGTCACAAACTCTTCAGCAGCGGTCGGGTGAATACCAATCGTTACATCAAATTGCGCTTTCGTTAATCCGGCTTTTACCGCAATTGCAAAGCCTTGAATAATTTCGCCGGCATCAGGGCCTGCCATATGCATACCAATAACCTTTTGATTAGCCTTATTAACTAACAGACGCATTAAAAGGCGCTCTTCATTACCCGACAAGGTATGTTTTAGATGCTTAAACTCAGATTGATAAACATCAACTGACAAGTCTTTATGCTTCGCCGCTTCTTCCGACAAACCAACTGTACCAATATTAGGCTGGCAAAAAATGGCGGTCGGAATATTGTCATAGCTAATCGTTTTTGTGTCATCGCCATATTGTTGGTTCACAAACACCATGCCTTGGGCTGTTGCCACCGGCGTTAACTCTGGGGTGCCAATTACATCGCCCAAGGCGAAAATTGATGGCACGGAAGTTTGAAACCTATCGTTGGTGACAATGGTCGCATTTTTGTGCGTTTTAACGGCAACCTTATCCAAACCGAGATCGTTCGTAAGTGATTTACGTCCAGTGCCGTACATCACCTGATCGGCAAACAGAATATCGTTATTATCTAAATTACACTTCAATTCGCCAGTATCTAGTTTTTCAATCGAAGAAATATTGCTCGAATAATGGATATTCACGCCTTTTTTCTGCATTTCATTCGCAACAAACTTTGCAGTCGGTTGGTCAAAATTACGCAATAGGTTGTCGCCTCGATAAATTAAATGTGTGTCAACACCAAGGCCATTCATAATACTGGCAAACTCAACCGCGATATAACCGCCACCAACAATAACTATTCTTTTAGGCAGTTCGGGTAAGAAGAAAACCTGATCAGAACTTATCACGTGATCTGCCCCGTCGAATTCTGGCACGCTTGGTGTGGCGCCAACGGTAATCAATATTTTCTCCGCGGTAATAGTTTCGCCATTCACGATGACGCTATGTTCGGAATCTATACGCGCACGCCCATAAATAATATTCACGCCTGCATTTTCTAGCATCGTTTTATAGATACCATTTAAACGCTCAATCTCTTTATTTTTATTTGAAATAAGGGTTTGCCAGTTAAATGAATTGACGGCTAATTGCCATCCGTAGCCGGCTGCATCCTCAAAGTCTTCAGCAAAATGCGAGGCATACACCAATAATTTCTTCGGCACACACCCGACATTTACACAGGTACCGCCCAAATATTTTTCTTCGGCTATGGCCACCCTTACGCCTGTAGCTGCCGCCATACGAGCAGCCCGAACACCACCGGAGCCCGCACCAATAACAAACAGGTCGTAATCATAATGTTTAGTCATTTTTATCTCATTCTTTTTGGATTTCTGTCTATTTCTGCTTTTTAACCGGGCAGCTCGGATTAATTCTTAATCAAATTGGCCGTATTGTGCGTGGGTAAAACAATACATTACCCCGCCACACCCAACTTATTTCCAGCTAAATGTACTAAAACGTTATGAGTGCCCATGCCAAATAACTTGGCCCAATTTTTTTAAGTATGCTTAATAATTGTTTTTAGCCATTTTTCGTTGGCAGCACCCAGTTGGGCCGGGGGTAATGGCAGGTGTAACCATTCGGTATACGCTCAAGATAATCTTGATGCCCAGCCTCGGCTTCCCAAAATTCGCCAACAGGCTCCAGTTCTGTCACAACAGGTCCAGGCCATAGACCCGACGCATTCACATCATCAATCGTGCGTGTCGCTTCCTGCCGCTGCGCATCCGAGACGTAATAAATGGCAGAACGATAGGAGGTTCCTACATCATTGCCCTGTCGGAGTTTGGTTGTGGGGTCATGTATTTGAAAAAAGAATTCCAGTATTTGTCGAAAACTAATAACGCTATTTTCGAATAAAATTTCTATCCCTTCAGCATGACCATCATGATTTTGATAGGTCGCATTAGGCACCTCTCCACCCGTATACCCAACGCGAGTCGCCGTCACACCGGGGAGCTTTCGAATCAGGTCTTGCATCCCCCAAAAACAGCCACCGGCTAAAACTGATCGCTCATTTGACATTATAATTCCTCTACTTGATCAAGATAGGCGCCATACCCTTGTGTTTCCATTTCATCACGATGAACAAACCTCAAGGAGGCTGAATTGATGCAATAACGCAACCCACCGCGGTCGCTTGGCCCATCAGTAAAAACATGCCCCAGGTGGCTGTCACCGTGTGTTGAACGCACCTCTGTGCGCACCATGCCATGGCTCATATCACGTACTTCACTTACATTCTTTGATTCTATTGGTTTGGTAAAGCTTGGCCAGCCGCAACCCGACTCAAATTTTTCAGACGAGGCGAACAATGGTTCACCAGACACAATGTCGACATAGATACCGGGCGCCTTATTATTGAGAAGTGGACCGGTACCCGGCCTCTCTGTCCCATTTTTTTGCGTAACACGATATTGCTCTTCGGTTAGTGATGCAACGGCCTCAATCGTCTTGTTATATTGACTCATAACTACTCACCTCTCTTTTATTTAAATGTGGCATTTTTCAATGTTTCAAAAGCGAACTCGATTGCATCGTTACGGTCTTCGCGTGAACTGAGCATTCACTTTATCGTATTATTACGATTTCCGTATCCCATAAATTTTCATTGCAGAATTTTTTGGCTAACTATGCTCACTAATCCGCCTGCAATTACTTGGCTCGATCATCAGGCAACTTAATAACCACCATTTTTTCTTCGCTCATGTCATGCATGGTGTAGGCGATACCTCCAACGTTGTAACCTGATTGTTTGCGACCAGCAAAGGGCATCCAATCGACCCGAAAGGCCGTGTGATCGTTAACCATAACAGCTGAGGCTTCCAGCTTATGCTGAGAAGTTAAGGCCACATTAAGATCGTTCGTAAAGACCGATGCCTGAAAGGAATAGCTTACATCATTAGCGTTCTCGAACGCGTCCTGAATGTCATCGTAGCTATACACACAGACTACCGGACCAAAAATTTCAAGCTGCGATACCTTCAGCGATTTACTTGGGTTAAAAATCACCGTTGGTGCGTAAAGTGTCTCAGACAGTGTTTGGCCGCCGCATAAAATCTCCGCGCCGCTGTCTCTGGCCTCATCCACCCACTCGCCAACACGTTTACATTCGGCCGGACGTATCAGCGGTCCGCAATCCGTGTTGATATCACGCGCATCACCCACAACCAATTGTTCAGCTTGCTTGGCCAGTGAGACGGCTAGCTGTTTGGCAATACTTGAGTGGGCAAAAATACGCTGTACCGAAACACAGACCTGGCCCGAATGATAAAATCCGCCCTTACAAAGCAACGGGATCATCGAACTAAAATCTGCAGACTCGTCCACGATAACCGGCGCCGCACCACCATGTTCTAAAGCGCAACGCGCGCCAGGCGCCAGCTTACTGCGTAGGTACCACCCAACCTTGGCAGAGCCGATAAAGGACAAAAAAGCGGTACGTTGGTCACTCACTAAACGCTCGGAATACTCTCTGTCACACAGGAAAAAACGGCACCATTGTTCATCAAGTCCCGCCTGATACAATAATTGCACAAAACGCTGAGCACTCAATGGTGTATCGTTTGCTGGTTTTACGAGAATCGGGCAACCCACCGCGACTGCCGGCGCAACTTGGTGAACGATTAAATTAAGTGGGTGGTTAAAAGCGGAAATAGCTAATACCGGGCCAATGGGCTCGTGGTAAGTAAAAGCCAAACGTCCTGCCCCTGCTGCGGTTAAATCCATGGGGATTTGCTCCCCTCGGAGGTGCAGTAACTCTTTTACACAAAGCTCTACACCATCGATGGCCCGCATCACTTCCACTTGTGCATCTTTCAGCGGTTTGCCACCCTCGCTTGCAATCAACAGCGCAAGCTCATCTTGCTCCTCACGCATTAATTGAGCGCAGCGCACAAGAATCGCGCTCCGTTCGTGCGCGGCAAGATGTTGTGATTTGTCCTTATGCAAATCGCTGGCTTGCTGAAGATAGCTATCGAGCGTTTCCCACTCAGTCTTAGCAACCGTGCCAATAGACTCTTGATTAAGCGGATTCAGTACCGAAATACGACTCATAATAAACATACCTTTTGTGCAAGCTCATCAATGAGTACACGTTGGTTTTCTGAGTAGTCCACTGGCACATCAATAAGGTGAACACCCCCGTCATTGAAGGCTTTATCAAACGTACCTACAAATGAATCAGCACTTTCTATCCGATGGGCCTTCGCCCCGTATGCTTCTGCATAACGCACGAAGTCAGGGTTATTAAACTCTAGCCCCCAATCATTAAAGCCCGCATCCTGTTGTTTCCAGCGGATCATGCCATATGAGCTGTCGTTAAGGACCATGACAACCAAATTTAACTTTAAACGCAGCGCGGTTTCTATCTCTTGGGAGTTCATCATAAAACCACCATCTCCACAGATAGCTAAGACCCTCTTTTCTGGGTTAAGCATGGCAGCCATCATAGCGGAAGGCAGACCTGCGCCCATCGTTGCCAATGCATTATCCAACAATACGGTATTTGGCTTATAGGCTTTATAGTTTCGGGCGTACCAAATTTTATAAATGCCATTATCTAAAGCAATAATACCGTCTTCGCCCATGACCTGGCGCGTATCCGCGACGAATCGTTGTGGTAGCATGGGGAATGCGTCGCTGGTACTTTCCTCTGTTACGTGCAGCTCGATTTCCTGCTTGATGCGCTTAAAGTAATCCATATCCGCACAGCGCCAACCCTCTAATTTTTGACTGAGGCGCTTGACCGACCTACCAATATCACCGACCACCTCTAATTGTGGAAAATAAACTTCATCAACCTGAGCCGAACGGTAATTAAGATGAATAACGGTTTTGCCCTCAGGCGTCATAAAAAAAGGCGGCTTTTCAACGACGTCATGACCAATATTAATTACAAGGTCTGCACGTTCAATCGCGCAGTGAAGATAATCGCCGGTAGAAAGTGCCGCCGTGCCTAAAAAGTAGTCACAACGCTCATCGACAACCCCCTTGCCCATCTGTGTATTAAAGCAATAGATACCCGTATTTTCGGCAAACTTAACGAGAGCCTCACGGGCACTTTGGCGGTTCGCTCCCGCGCCAAGCAAAAGAAGCGGCCTTTCCGCCTTTTTAATCAACGTAGTGGCTTTATCTAGAATCTCATCGTCCGCAACCGCGTATTGACGAACGCTGGGCTCGACTACACTTGTATCGGTATCTTCGGCCGCGATATCTTCCGGTAACTCGAGTAAAATAGCGCCGGGCCGCTCTTCCTCTGCACGACGAAATGCTTCGCGCACCAACGAAGGAATCGTATTGCCATGCACAATTTGTTTACTCAATTTACAAATAGGTTCAAACAACTTCACCACATCTATTATTTGAAACTGCCCTTGCTTCGATTTCTTAATCGGTTTTTGTCCCGTGATCATAATTAATGGGAAAGCACCTAAATGAGCATACGCAGCCGGCGTGGTAAAGTTTGTCGCACCAGGGCCGAGGGTTGCCATACAAACGCCCGCTTTTCCGGTTAAGCGACCGTAGGTTGCTGCCATAAATCCAGCGCCCTGCTCATGACGCGTTAATACCAATTCAATGCTCGATGTTCGTAAGGACTCCAATACATCAAGATTCTCTTCACCCGGCACGGCGAAAATATGTTTCACGCCCTCTTTTTCTAGGGCCTTAACTAATAGGTCAGAGGCTTTCATCGGTTCTCCTTAAAATTCAACAACTTTAAATCTCTGTTTTTTTGTACTCATTTTGTCAATTTACTGGTTTGCGGCGATCGGTTCGACCTCAGGATAAAGATCATTCATTGGGCAAGATTTCCCGCTGTTCTGCACAATGCGAACATGAAACCGCTTTAATTCACGTGGTCGATTAACGCCACATGAATGCGCAATAACCTCTACTTCGTGGATCATATTTCGATGGTAATTAGCAACTTTCACCGCTTTATCTGTGGGATTAAGCCCTTTTTGAAGGTGCTTGTTATGCGTCGTGATGCCTGTCGGACAGGTGTTTTTATTACACTTAAGTGCTTGAATACACCCAAGAGCCAACATAAACCCGCGCGCAGAGTTTACAAAATCAGCACCGGAAGCTAAGGCCCAAGCTACATCTGACGGGTTAATGAGTTTGCCAGACGCAATGACCTTAATATTTGTACGTAGCGAATATTTGGCTAAGATATCGCACACTAAGGGCAAACTTTCACGAATAGGCAAACCCACATTGTCCATGAGCGCCATCGGCGCCGCGCCAGTACCGCCATCACCGCTGTCTACCGTAATAAAGTCTGGCGCATAGTCTATCCCTCGTGTCTTTATTTGCTTTGCGAGTGTTTCAAGCCAACCGTAAGAACCAATAACCGTTTTAAAGCCAACAGGTTTTTGGGTAATTTTTTTTACCCGTTGGATAAACTCGAGCAACTGATCTACATTACCAATTTCCGGATGACGATTGGGTGAAATCGAATCTTCACCCGCTGGAATGCCGCGAATAGAGGCAATTTCCTCGGTAACTTTATCACCCGGTAAAATTCCCCCTTTACCCGGTTTTGCGCCTTGGCTTAGCTTAATTTCGAACATCTTTATCTGGTCTTTTTCGGCTAAGGCCTTGAGCTTACTATCGTCAATACCACCTTCGTCCGTGCGCACTCCGTATTTGGCCGTGCCAATTTGAAAGACAATGTCGCAACCCCCGGCTTCATGGTATGGCGATAATCCACCTTCACCTGTGTTCATCCAACAGTTGGCCTGTTTTGCACCGCGGGCCAAGGCCGTAACGGCAGGCCCGGAGAGTGCGCCAAAACTCATTCCTGAGACATTAAAGAAGGAAGGTGCTTGATAAGGATTAGGAGAGTTGGCACCAATAATCAATGGTTGCGGTGGCGTGGCGTCAGTTTCCAAGGTAGGAAACGGACAGTTCACGAATATAGCCGTGCCCGTTGGGTTAAGACTTTTTGTCGAGCCGAACGCAATGGTATTGTCGAAATCCTTTGCTGCGCCGTAAACCCAATCACGCTCAGCACGGTTAAAGGGCATTTCTTCGCGGTCCATTGCAAAAAAGTACTGCCTAAAAAACTCGCCTAGGGTACTAAATAGATCGCGAAAACGACCAATTAATGGATAATTTTTTCGAATTGCATCCTTGGTTTGGGCCAGGTCTCTTACAGTAAGAAAAATCGCTATTAATACCAATAGTCCGAGCACAATCAGGAAAGTCGTCGCCAAAATAGAAAAAATTTCGTTGATATAATCTGTCATTTCAAAGGACTCCCGTCTATTTATTATTCAGCGCATTTACTTGTCGATCTGCCCACAAATAAATAAAACGCTACTCATAGTTCAGCAATCGCTGCCTTTAACTACCTTCCACAAGGAATCAGCAAAGTAATCTTTTGGGTCTGAAAAATGGGCCACTACTTCAAAGCCCGTTTTCTGGCTAAGAAAATCAATGTCACTTTTTAGAAACTTAAAGGAATACTCAAGATGAATAGGCTCATACGCATCAAAATGAAAAGACCGTTCAAGTGCAGAGATGTAAACGTCTTGTTCTTCTGTCGCTAAGACATAGCTTTCCATTGCGCCAAGCGTTGGACTATAAACCCCAAAATGTTGAAATTTTTCCGTATCGAAATCCCCCCCTAATTCCCTATTGATTCGCGTTAAAAGGTTCAAATTAAAGGCTTTGGTATGGCCACTTGAATCGTTATAGGCAGCTGTCAGGACACTTACATCTTTCTTTAAATCAAAACCCAACATGACATGATCTGAGGTACTCAGACTCATCCATAATTTCCGTAAAAAACCTTGGTTTTGCACACGATCAAAATTGCCAATATTAGAGCCTAAAAAAAGCACCAACTGCTTATTGTTGGACCTTTCTTTGACATAGCGTAGGCCCTCAAAATATTCGGCCACCACGCCGTGTATATTTAAATTATCATGCGTTTTAATGTTGTCTCGCAGCATTAACATCGCCTTTTCGGATATGTCGATAGGGTAGAAATTGACGCGACGATTAGCATTAAGAAAGCCATCAATAATGAGTTGGCTTTTATGCCCGTCACCGGCACCGAGTTCTATAATGTCGATCGTTTCCTCATCGATTATTTTAGGAAGTTCTTGTTTGACCATATCAAGAATTTCATACTCTGTTCGGGTAGGGTAATAGTCTTTATGCTGGGTGATATTTCGAAATATCTCACTACCGATATCGTCATAAAAATACTTCGCGGCTAAGTTCTTCGGCGTCGCACACAATCCAGTTAATACATCGATGGCAAACTGATCTTTTTGTGCTTTTTCACCGACTTTACTTTGCTCAATTAATCTTGAGATTTTCATTCGCTATCCTTCGCCAAACGTATGCCGGAAAACATCCATCGTTGGTGGGGTTGGAAAAAATTACGATATGTGTGGCGGTAATGGCCATGTGGCGTAGCAATGCACCCACCTTTGAGTACGAACTGGTTGCACATAAACTTACCGTTGTATTCCTCGAGCATTCCCTTAAATGGCCGATAGCCTGGATAGGGCGAGTAATGACTACTCGTCCAGCACCAGACCTGAGAATGTGAGTCGCTAGAATTACAAGGATGAAACCTATTATTTCTCTCGCTGAGAGGCTTAGCGTCACTTTTGCTTAAATAAATCTCCAATTCCTGCTCTGTCGGCAGGCGTGCCCCCTTCCAGCGGGCAAAGGCATCGGCTTCAAAATAACTAACATGCGTAACCGGCGCATTAAGGTCTAAGGGCTGTAAGCCATGCAAAGTGAATTCATACCAATGTTCACCCTCTTTCTTCCAGTAGAGCGGACACTGAATATCATTGTCCTCAACCCAGTCCCAGCCAAGACTTAACCAGTACTTTGGCGCGGCATAAACTTGATCATTGATAAAGGCTAAAAAGTCGCCGTTCGTAACGGTATTTTCACAGATACGATGGGACTGAATATAAGTCTTGTGTTGTGGCCCCTCATTGTCATAGGCAAAACCTTCTTCGTGATGCCCGATCTCGTAAATACCCTCTTGTCGAGATTGCCATTTGTCTGCAACTACCTTGCTATTAGGTAGCGGAGCATCCATGTAAGCTGGAAGCAGTGGATTGGCCCCCAGAATGAACTTGATATCCATATAAAGGAGTTCCTGATGCTGCTGCTCATGGTGAAGGCCTATCTCAAGCACGCGCTCTACATCCGACTGTAACGCTCCCCTGCCTAAAAATTCGAGAATGTATTTATCCACATAATGGCGATACGCCTGTATTTCGGGTACCGTCGGCCTCGATAACATCCCCCTATCCCCCTGCAGCCAGTGCTTACCGGCAGCCTTATAGTAGGAATTAAACAACAAACGGTATTGCTCATTAAACCGGATGTATTCAGGCAGAAAACGCACAAGTATCAGCTCTTCAAAGAACCATGTGGTATGCCCTAAGTGCCATTTCGGCGGACTAACCTCGGCTGTGGGCTGTACAATATAATCGTCAGTTTCAAGACGGCTACATATCTCCAAGGTATAACGGCGAACTGAGCGATATCGATTGGCATGTGACGCTTTATCATCTATATCAGTATTTACAACGGCAAACATAATTAATCCTTAGACTCCCCGTACGTTTTTTCTAGATACTGAACAATACATCTTGATTCAGGCATCCAACGATTATTACCAGTAGCCGCGCTAATCTTTAATACGGGTACCGTTGCGCGATTTCGCTCTGCGACCAACGCATCAAAATGTTTGCGATTGGCACTTATATCAAGCAACTCAACATCAAGCTTAAGCTTGTCAATTGCTGAACGAACAAAAATGCAATAAGGGCAATATGGGCTGTAATATAAGGCAAGTTTGTCTTCAGATGGCTTGTCTGTCGCCGCAAATTGCTCAATAAAATGATTCGTGTAAAGTTCAGGCCATGCCATAACGTTAGCGGGCATATTAGAAAGCAGTGCCTGTCGCTCAAATTCGATATGCATCAAACAATAGATCAGCTGACTGCGCGTAAAGGTCACCTGAAGCAGTTGCCCTAGGGGTTCTCTTAAATAATCGGCGTACCAAATAGGCCACTCAGCATCCTCGCCGTTTGAAGCCAAAAAAGCCTGATGATGTGCCTTACCAGACGCTTTAAAAAGTTCTATCAATGCAGATTCTTGGTTTGCATTACTCATTGTTATTTCCATTGCCCCTTCACAAATAAACTGATTATTTTTTAGCCAGCCTTGGCACCGGTATTTACGCACGTCGCGATAAGCGATAAGTACTAAAACGTTCTAAAATTTAAGTTCCAACCAATTAATCATCATCTTTAAACAAAAAAGAAGGCGATTTATCACCATCCTTTTCTTACAACTGCTTCGAATTCAAACTCATTCACAAGCTTTTTAAAACGCGCTGAATCTGCAAAGCATTGATATCACTAATCCTGATATTAAAACATTCGGAACCATCGGCTTACTGCGTTTATGTCAATGACCAGATGAAATTGAAAAACATCTGGGTCACCAAGTAAAATTCCGATTGTTGTCATCTAGATGTTCATTTTTATAATTTTTTAAATGGTCTACCACGGTAACAACATGTTTCAAAAGGGAGAAATAAAGTTTCGTTGTCGAATGATAAGCACTGCTTATGACCGCCATGATCTTTGCAAAGAATTTGTCGTAAAAAAGTAAACTCTAAGGGTTTGATAAAATAATATCTGTATAGCTAGAAAAAATTACAGCGATTAATTTCACGAGCTTAAATGGGGAAATCTAGGTAAGTATCAGTTGCGACCTACTGCGTTGCTGAGGCGATAGTCTTTTAATCATTATTGCTCAAGAGAGCCGGCTATCGCGGCGTTTTAAATACTTGAACATGAGGGAAACACTCTCGAAATAACGGGTTTTTGACTTCGCAATAAGCAAAAGAAATCTACATGATTCTTGATTTTTTCAACAAATCACCTTCGTGATGATCGTTTAAAATGAATTGTTATTTTTAATGCACCATTGTTTAATCAACTTGTCTTGATAAAAAAATAATAACTGCAACAGCGCAGAAACGAGAGGACAAGCACAATGGATTTTAACCAAACACGTTATTTTCTAGCACTTTCGGAGACTTTAAACTTTACACATGCGGCAGAACTTTGTTGCGTTTCACAGCCCGCACTCACGCAAGCAATTCGAAGGCTTGAAGAGGAGTTAGGTGGGGAACTTATTGTTCGTAAAGGACGAGAGACTACCCTAACGAGCTTAGGCCAAGCGTTACATGCGCACTTTGAACAACTAGAGCGCACCCGTAACATGATAAAACTGACCTCTAAAGAAATACTCAAAGGAGATTCTGCGGACCTAAATATCGGCATCATGTGCACGATTGGTCCTCGAATCCTTTCTGGCATGCTTGATGATGTTCAAAAAGCATACCCAATGAATTCAATTTTGCTACATGATGTTACCCCTGATGTAATTTCTGACATGCTGCTTTCAGGCGAACTAGACGGTGCTTTTTGTGCGCGGCATGCAGATCCAGAGGAAGGGTTCACATACACAGATCTATTTGAAGAGCCAATGGTTGTGGCCTTCTCTAAATACCATGATTTTAATGATTTGACTGAGGTGCCACTCAGTTCAATTGCTGCAGAGCGCTATGTTGATCGCCTCAAGTGTGAATTTAGGGAAGAGTTTATCGATTTTTGTATGGATGAAGCAATTCAGCTCAACGTGGTTTACAGCAGTCAACGCGAAGATTGGATTCAAAGTATGATTCGTGATGGAGTCGGCGTCACGGTGATTCCTAGATTTTCACTACTGCATCCTGAGCTTAAGTATAAATCAATCAAAAGACCCAAACTGTCGCGGCGGGTCGAGTTCGTCACGGTTGATAAACCACACACAAACCCGGGCTTGGGCCAGCTAATTTCTCATATTGAAAAGGTTGACTGGTCGGGATTATCTAAAGGCATTTGACCTTAACGGTGCTATCTTCAACCGCTCGGCTCGGATGCTGAGCACACGCCGTTTTTTAATTTCCTACAAAGCCGCTCTCAAAGCTTACGCCTAACCTGATCGCGCAGAAGCTTACCCTTTTACGGCCAATTTTTTCGCACTATAACCTGTGCTTATTGAATGTGATTAATTCTCTATTTCTAATGGTTTTTCCTCGTTGCTATAGTCAATTTCGCTGCTTCGGCAGGTTAAGTACCCAATAACGTTAGACCTGACAGGCAACTCTTAAAGCGCCTAGTCACCAGTCTAATGACATAACAAAAATTAATAAAATCACAAAAAGATGAGGATTACCAAATGTTGAAACTTATGAAGGCGTTGGTCTCGACCATCGCCACATCCGGAATGCTAGCTTCTTTTGCGTTTGTATCATCTGTCTCTGCTGATGAATATTTTACAATCACTAATGGTGAGCTAGAGCGTCCCAAAGGCTATCGCGAATGGGTGTATGTTGGAACGCCCGTGACACCGAACGATATGAATAATGGCAAGGCGGCATTTCCTGAGCACCATAACGTTTACATGGACCCGGGAAGCTGGGCGCATTGGAAAAAAACCGGCGAGTTTCGTGACGGAACGATTCTAATGAAAGAGCTTGTCTCAGTAGGTTCAAAGGGGGCCGTCAGTGGTAATGGTTACTTTCAGGGTGACTATATTGGTCTAGAAGCGACGATCAAGAGTACGAAGCACTTCCCTAAAGAGCCAGGTAACTGGGCTTATTTCAGCTTTTCAAGCAAAGACCACAAAACCGTTAACGAAACAGCAACGCCTTTTGCGACCGCATCATGCAATACATGTCATGAAAATGCAGCGGCTGACGACTTTGTGTTTACGCAATACTACCCAGTATTAAGAGCCGGAAAAGGGACGGGAGAAGAAGCGTCAGGTGGACACTTGTCTACTTTAAAAAATAGTTACAGCGTTCCTAAAGGTAATTAATCGTGACTACTAAAAATTCAATATACGCATTCGCGTTAATGGCTTTTGTCATCACTGGCAATGTAATGACCTCACCCAGTGCGATTGCTGGGGAAGACCTCTCGCCTTACGTTACTGAGAAGGGCGATATAAATTTTCCGGAAAACTTTAGGCTGTCAATGGTACACCTGGGTTCTTGGTTTGTACCTGATGGTGGAGCGAGTGGCTTTCACGATGTCTACACTGAGCGAGAATCATTAGAAGCGTACCGGAAGACCGGAGAGTTTCCTGATGGGGCTACCTTAGTGAAAGAGCTCAGGGCCGCGGATAAGGGCGACTATACAACCGGACAAGGGGTCAGCCATTCCAACTCAACGATAAAGCAATGGTTTGTTATGATCAAAAACCGCGAGAGCCAATTTGAGGATAACGGTTTATGGGGTGACGGATGGGGATGGGCGTTGTTTAAACCAGATAATAAACAACTCAATCTCGCCTCAAACTACAAAACTGATTGTTTGGGATGCCATATACCCGCTAAGCAAAATGACTGGATTTATAAAGAAGCTTACCCCATTCTTGATGAATGAGGATCTTTTACCACGGTAGTTTAAGGTAGATTAGTGAGCGATAAGTGACCGGAAGGATTGGCTAAATTCTTCCGATCATTTTGTGTTGAAAAAAATACATAAGGCATTCAGTCGCTAATGGATTCTCGTTTATTAGTGCGCGACGCAGAGACTTAGGCTGTTTTACTTAGCGTTCAGCATAATACACCGTAAATTTTTCGTTTTTACTGACGGTAGTGCATGCACCAAACGTAGACTCAATAATAGGTGGGTACTTTAAAAAGTTATTTGCGACGAGATAAAACGGCGCGTATTTAGCCATTTTATCTTTTGCCTGCTTAATAAATGTTTCCGTTGTCTGATATTCCGTGCTGACACCTTGATGAAATGGAGGGTTCGTGACCACTCCGTTTACCCTGCCCGTCACATCAGACCATCCGTCACTCGGATAGACCTTTCCTTTTATTGCATTTAGATCAAAGCTACGCTGGCAACATATCAACGCTAACCAAGAAATATCAACAGCTTCAATTTCAATGTCTGGATTAAGTTTTTTCACCGCACAGGCAATGAGTCCTGCCCCGCAACCAAAATCCAGCGTACGGTTCTTCAAGCGTTTAATTTGCTGTGTAAGAAGAAACTCAGTGCCTTCGTCTAACTTTCCCGCGTTAAATATGCCGGGCAGGCCTGCAATCATCATGCTGGTACCTGCTATCGTCATAGTATGCTCGGTCATGTACCGCTGAATATCAAAACCATCCAGAGGTGTCAGGTCTTCCGCTATCCAAAATTGACAATGCTTTGCCGAATCTAGCTTTGCACACTGCTTAGCGCGTGTCGCAAGTTGCTTGGCCCCGCTTTGTACCCCCTCTTTTTTTGCCCCAATTAGATATAAAACGCCAGACCGCTCCAGATGCGCACAAGCATAATCTAATAACAGGCGAAGCTCTTCTTTTGCCTTCGGCATATACACAATAGCGGCATTAAAACGCGCCGTTATTGGCAACAAGCCGAATTGTATTTTTGTTGCACAGGTCTCTGGCAATGACCGAAAGACACGATAATTATGCGTCACCACGGTCGCTGCGCTAAACAAACTAGGCACATCCTGCTCTGGTGGGCCAACCACTAACAGGTTCGCATACGCACTCAATTCTTCGGTATTACGCTCAAGTGCTTGGGAAACGAGATGTATCAAAAAACGTCCTTAATTAATTTGCGTGTACCTTTCTTTTTCAAAAGGCATTAGCTCTTTTCTTTCTTCGTGCGCAGTAAACAAAACATAAAACCGTAAGTAAGTGGCTGCCACGCGTGGATTATCTGACAATTTAAACCGGCTAACGGCGTTCACCGCATCCAGCCAAGAGTTATCCAATGAATTATAACCACTTGATCGGTAAACCGATGCATTTTTTAAATGACCGCCTTGTTTTAAGTTGACAACTATGACGCCCTGCGGCGAATGTATACGCTTCTTGGGTGGCTTATTTTTATACGGATCAATCCATTTGGCTTCCACTTGGGCAAATAGATTTTTTAAATGCAAATTAACGAGCTTTAACTCTTTCGCCTGCTTTTCAGCTTCAGGGTCTTGGATTAGAACGTTACCTAACTCTTTTTCTTGGAATGCAACGTTGCCAAGGTTACCGACGAGTGCAGGCGGAATATTTATGTCCGGCTGTTCAGGCAAATTTGCGAGCGATTCAACGCCGATTTCATTAACACCGTCTGAGAGAATGTTTTTCTCATCATTACCATTTCCAGCATTCGAAAACTGCCCATCAAAAGAGCCAGTTTTACTCTTACCCATGTCACCCAGTATCGCAGGCGCAGGCGCTTTTGAATGCGCAGCAACAAACTCGCGTCCGTTCGATGAATCGTTACTTTGTTTTTTTACGACTGCATTTTGTTTAGCGCCATAATCAAGGCGTGGCATATTGGTTGGGTCGTTATTGTCGCTGGTTATCTCCTCATCTTTTAAAAAGGTTTTAAGTTCCTCCA
>CAJWAD010000058.1 GCA_913020245.1 uncultured Oleiphilus sp. | reverse complement strand
ACACACTGGGCTCAAGCACAATTGAAGCATTATATAAGCGTTAACAGCGCTTTACGCAGAGTAAGCCGATGCGTTTAACGCACGGCTTTTATTTACGCTCCGTTATTTACATCAAAGGGTAGCCAACCGATAAATTTGGCATCGGTCTACTGTCCTATCTCTCACAAAGAACTTTCCCCAGAACTAAAAAAGCAAGTAATGAAGTTTTCATGCACTTCCTTACATTATATCCAGTGGTAAAGAACAACTACCTAAAAAATAGGGTACGATTTTATTTTCTACTCCAACATGAATGCATCGTCAACCAAGACTCGGAAGTATATAAGCCTGACGGAACACAAAAATCGAAACACAATTTTTTATTTACCGTGCGCGTATGCTTTCGTATGTGTCCGCTTTTAGATGTGGATTCAATAGATCGTTGCAACACATTTATTAGACTCCCCTGCCGGCTTATCATAACCCAGAGTTTTTCTTGTTCTGGCGCTAATTTCTCAGCTATTTCATCAAGCTCTTCTTGTGTATATCATGACAAGCAAGTCCGTTTAGGAAGGAACTGCCTGAGCAGCCTGTTAATATACTCACTGCTGTCTCTTTGCCATAGACCTTGAGGCTTATCTTTATGTCTGTGGCAAAAGCTTCTATATTGCCAAAATAGTCATCACCACTGTTTATCGGGAGCTATTCGTAAATATAAATGAGCCCGATATTTAGCGACAAAAATTTTCACGCAACGCTTGCTGAGAAGGGCTTAAAGACCTAGTAATTCATGGCAAACAAGAAACCATCCCTGCTTAAAACGAATCAATGCTGTGCTTGCTTCTCGAGTATATGTCAAAGGGCTCAATATCCTTTTCTGGAACACACGCGACGATGATCCCATCTGCACAAAACGTTTCGTTGTCGAAGTCAGCGTGGCAAATAATTTTGTAGCCATGCTGTTCTAGCTTGTTAAGGCACTGAATATGTAAATCTTGGGAATGTGTAGAGATAAAAATCACCTCAAACCGCTTTTGATCCATAGAGTCAGAAATTGCTTCAAGCAAGTGCATTTCAGCGCCTTGAATATCAGCATGTAAAATGCCCAACTTTTCTATTTCATTGCTTGCCATAAAGTCGTTTACGTCCATACCTCCATCACCAATAAGGTCATTAATAAACGTAGCTTTTTCACCATTAAGCTCGAAGTTTTTCATTCCAACTCTTAAGTTGTTTTTGTCGGGCTCCATTAAGTAGACGTCAGCACTTGGACACTCTTTTTTATACCATAATGAGTAGAAGCCCCAGTAAGCGCCTAGCTCAAGCATTGGTAGATCAGGGTTTACATGCTCCATTATCTTCATAAAGGCATACTCTTCTTGTGGTTCATGAACTCCTCTATTTATCAACAATAATTGACTGAAGTCACCGTAATACCCCGAATCCACCCCTATTAAAACCTTGATTCCATTATGCATGGGCACGTAATGATCCGAAAATCTTGGGTCTTTAGCTGGCACGCCAGCATCATGCACGCGAGGTATACGAACGTTATTAGGGTCGCTGATCACCTCTCGAAATCGCCCTAAAGTATCGTGATCGTGAGCCTTAGGTGTTACTTTTTTCATTTTTTTGCCTTGTTTTTTTGTTTTTAAAAGTTTCAACGCTCGGTTACCACGCCAGCGATCCTAATTCTCAACTACTGAAGAGTAGCGTTAATCCGTTAATGAGATTCGTTTTTTTAATGGGTACTTCAGAACTCTAGGGTAAACTTTTGAAAGATGGCTCTCATCGGAATCAAAATCGTACCCTAAAATAATAATTCTACACATCGTAATTTGCCGTTAAAGAAAGCAGTATGCGAGCGTTCCGAGGAGCGCTCCTGACCAATGCTATGTAGCTCTAATCGTTTATTTTAACGCTTTCAGTTATTACCAGAACTAAAAGGGAATATCATCATCAAAATCATCCATTGCTGGCGCCATTGGGGCTGGCTGGGGTGCTGTTTGCGGCCGCGCCTGTTGCGGAGCATAAGCTTGTTGTTGAGGCTGTTGCGCTTGTTGCGGCTGTCCTTGTTGCATTGGCGCGGACTGAGGCGCTTGCTGCTGGGGTTGCTGCGCATACCCTCCCTGCTGAGGTGCTTGATCAAAACCACCGACTCGACTATCCAGCATTTGTAGCTCATTGCCGACAATTTCAGTTGTGTAGCGGTCTTGTCCCTGCTGATCCTGCCATTTGCGTGTTTGCAGACGCCCTTCCAAATAAACTTTAGAGCCTTTTTTAAGGTAGTCTTTCGCAATCTCAGCGAGGCGATTGAACAGAACAATGCGATGCCATTCTGTTTTTGGCACCATTTGCCCGGTTTGCTTATCCTTGTAACTTTCGTCTGTCGCCAAACTAAGATTCGTGACAGCTGAACCTTGCGCGGTAAAACGTGTATCGGGATCTTGCCCCAAATTACCAATTAAAATTACTTTGTTTATGCCTCTAGCCATGTCTTTCCCCTAAGCGTGTCACCGTCCGTGTTATTGTATTCCCTTGCCCGAAGGCGATGTGAATTTGAGTAAGCATTGTCGCATGCCTTCTCGGTATTTTCTACGTAGATTATGTTGCAAAACGAAGACGCACTTCTTCTAATGCACGCTCATCTAACTCGTGCGGTAGAATTTTTAAGTAGGCCGCACCCTGCGGCACTACCACAACGTCTTCGACGCCTCGAACACTTATCAATTCCCTGCTCAACAAGGTAATTTGATCGTCCATAAGGTTTGAAAAATTTAGACTCATCGTAGATTGATGCTGGGGCGCCTGCATAGATAGAGCAATTATCAGCCAAAGCCCCGACAACACAGAAACCAAGATATAAACACCAGCGGGGCCGAAATTTGCGAGCACAGCGCCTCCCGCAACACCTCCGCAAAATGCGCCTAAAAACTGATAAGTAGAATAAACACCCATTGCGGTGCCCTTGCCGCCTGCCGGGCATAATTTACTGACCAGCGATGGCAAGCTTGCCTCAAGCAGATTAAAGCCCATGAAGAACAGAAACAGTGCAAGACAAAAACCCAATGCACTATGCCGTAACCCAATCATCGCTAATGCTGAAAACACCAGCAATGCGATCGCTGCACAAAATACCGGCTTCATTTTTTGTCTTTTTTCAGCAATGAGAATAAACGGAACCATGGCAAAAAAGGATAAAACCAATACTAAGAAGTACACCCACCAATGCGATTCTTTAGCCAGGCCTGCATCGTTTACAAGCGATAACGGTACGGCAATAAAAATAGCGGTTAACGCCATATGTAGGGCAAAAATACCGATATCCAAACGCATTAGCTGACTATCTTTCAGGACAGCGGACAACTGGTCTCTAAACAACGCGGCATCACGATTCCGATTAAGATGGGTTGGTGAAGGCACCTTGATTAATAGCCAAACACCTGCGATCAACGCCAGCATTGCAGTCACCCAAAAAATCCCTGACAAACCAAATCCCTCCGCGACGATTGGCCCCAGCACCAGCGCTAACGAAAAAGACAGACCAATGGACATACCGATTATCGCCATTGCCTTGGTTCGGCTTCCATCACTCGTTAAATCACTTAATAAGGCCATAATAACACTGGCAATCGCTCCTGCACCTTGCAAGAAGCGCCCCGCAATTACGCCATAAATATGCTCACTCGTTGCCGCGAGTATACTGCCTAACGCAAAGATGGCTAAGCCAAGAAAAATCATCGGCTTACGCCCCACTCGATCAGACATTGCACCAAATGGTATTTGAAACAAGGCCTGACTCAAGCCGTAGGCGCCCATCGCAAACCCTAATAACTCAGGTGTCGCCCCCTCGTACCCATCGCCGTATAAAATAAATACCGGCAACACCATAAACAAACCTAACATGCGTGTTGCATATAAAAAGGCAAGGGAAAAAACTGAATGTCGTTCTTGTTGATTCATCAAATAGGAGCTATCTAAGATTACAGGCGCGCTATTCTACCATTATTGAAAAAAGACTCATCTGGCTTTCACAATTTCTTTGTAACTATTCACCCGCGAAACCTAAATCGGCGGTATAATTCTCTCCTTTAGCCTAGAAAAAGAGCATGGATACAATACACGTTCGTGGCGCACGTACCCACAACCTTAAAAATATCGATTTAGACATCCCCCGCGATAAGCTAATTGTCATTACTGGCTTATCAGGTTCCGGTAAATCTTCACTTGCGTTTGACACGCTCTATGCGGAAGGTCAGCGCCGTTATGTTGAATCGCTTTCTACATACGCGCGACAATTCTTATCCATGATGGATAAGCCAGAAGTCGATCATATAGAAGGCCTCTCACCGGCGATTTCCATTGAACAAAAATCTACCTCACATAATCCACGCTCCACCGTGGGCACGATTACAGAAATTTACGACTACCTTCGCTTACTTTATGCCCGCGCAGGCGAACCGCGCTGCCCGACCCATGGTGTCCCACTCGACGCGCAGACGGTCAGCCAAATGGTCGACAAGGTGCTTAGCTTCGAAGAAGGCAGTAAATTAATGATGCTAGCGCCCGTCGTACAAAACCGTAAGGGCGAGCATTTACACACATTCCAAGAACTCATCGCACAAGGCTTTATCCGTGCCAGGATCAACGGCCTAGTAGTTGACCTCGATGACGCGCCGGCTTTAGATAAAAATAAGAAACACACCATTGAGGTGGTCGTCGATCGCTTTAAAGTACGCGATGACATCCAACAACGTATCGCCGAATCATTCGAAACTTGCCTGGAACTTACAGACGGTATTGCACTGATTGCCCCGATGGATAATAGCAGTGATTTAGAAGAGATGATTTGCTCTTCGCGGTTTGCGTGCCCGCATTGTGGTTACTCCATTAGCGAACTTGAGCCACGCATGTTTTCATTTAATAATCCAGCCGGCGCCTGCCCTACCTGCGATGGATTAGGTATAAAGCAGTTCTTTGATCCTGCACGTATCGTGCAATCCCCTGAGCTTACTTTAGCGCAGGGGGCTATCAGAGGTTGGGATCGCCGAACTGTCTATTACTTCCAACTACTATGTAGCGTGCTGAATCACTATGACACCTCAATAGACACGGTTTATGCGGACCTGCCAGAAAACATTAAACAGGTCATCTTATACGGCAGCAATAAGGACGAAATCGCCTTTAATTATGTGAACTCACGTGGCGACACCATACAACGTAAGCATCCGTTTGAGGGTGTCATCCCGAATATGGAGCGACGCTACCGTGAAACAGAATCACAAATGGTGCGTGATGATCTTGCTTCGTACCAAGCAAACCAAGCCTGCCCAAGTTGTCATGGCACGCGATTGCGTGAAGCCTCGCGCTTTGTCTATATTCAGGAACAAACCCTTCCGGAAATTACGGCGCTGCCGATTGGGGAGAGCTTACGCTATTTCAACGAGATGACCTTAGATGGGAAACGCGGCGAAATCGCTGAAAAAATTGTCAAAGAAATAGAGCTGCGCTTGGAATTCTTAGTCAATGTAGGCCTAGACTATTTAACCCTTGAACGCAGCGCCGAAACTTTGTCAGGGGGCGAAGCACAGCGCATTCGCCTCGCAAGCCAAATTGGTGCTGGCTTAGTTGGTGTAATGTATATCCTTGATGAACCCTCTATCGGGCTGCATCAACGCGACAATGATCGTCTCCTCAAAACGCTTACCCATCTGCGTGATCTTGGGAATACGGTTATTGTTGTCGAACACGATGAGGAAGCTATTCGACTTGCTGATCATGTCATCGATATAGGCCCCGGCGCGGGGGTTCATGGCGGCAGCATTATCTCGCAAGGCACGCCCAAACAGGTGATGGAAGACCCAAATTCTGTTACAGGCGCTTATCTCTCAGGAAAGAAAGGCATTCAAATACCCGCTCAACGCAATAAGCCAAATGAACAGATGCGCTTGAAATTGATCGGTGCGAAAGGGAATAATCTTAATAATGTCGACCTAGACATTCCTATCGGCCTTTTCACATGTATCACCGGAGTATCCGGCTCAGGCAAATCGACGCTAATCAATGCGACGCTTTATCCCCTCGCGGCAACTGCGCTAAACAAAGCGACAACATTAGAAGCGGCTGCGTTTGATCGAATTGAAGGTTTGGACAAATTTGACAAAGTAATTGATATCGACCAAAGCCCGATCGGCCGGACGCCTCGCTCAAATCCGGCTACGTATACGGGCCTATTCACCCCTATTCGTGAACTATTTTCTGGCACCCCGGAGTCAAGGCAGCGAGGCTACAAGCCCGGCCGCTTCAGTTTTAATGTCAAGGGTGGGCGCTGCGAAGCATGCCAGGGGGATGGGGTCATTAAAGTAGAAATGCACTTTTTGCCAGATGTTTATGTTCCATGTGATGTATGCAAAGGGAAACGCTATAACCGTGAAACACTGGACATAAAATATAAGGGTAAAAATATTAATGAAGTATTGAGCATGACCATTGAAGATGCTCGCGAGTTCTTCGATGCAGTGCCCTTTATCGCACGTAAGTTACAGACACTCATAGACGTAGGCCTTTCTTATATTCGACTAGGGCAAAGTGCCGTCACACTCTCTGGAGGCGAAGCGCAGCGGGTCAAGCTCGCAAAAGAGCTTTCTAAACGCGATACGGGTAAAACACTTTACATTCTAGATGAGCCGACAACAGGCTTGCACTTTCACGATATTGAACAATTACTCATTGTGTTAAATAGGCTGCGCGATCATGGCAATACAATTGTTGTTATCGAACATAATCTTGATGTCATCAAAACCGCTGATTGGGTAATTGACCTTGGACCCGAGGGCGGTGTGCGTGGGGGGAATATTATTGCTCAAGGAACGCCCGAAGAAGTGGCTGTTACAAAGGGATCCTTTACCGGACAGTTTTTAAAACCTCTACTTTCTTTAAATAAAGAAACGGGACCCTAATTAACTTAATTGAGGCCTTACATGCACTAACTGCTCTCTGAACCTACAATAAAAAGCCCGATATCACGCTAATGATATCGGGCTTTTTAATTCTTAAGGCTTAACAGCCTTGTCCTTACTCGTCGTCTTCGTCGATCTCATCAACGATTGGACGGTCTACAAGTTCAACGAACGCCATTGGCGCCGCATCACCCGTACGGAAACCGCACTTAAGAATACGGATATAACCGCCAGGACGATCCTTATAACGAGGACCAATTTCATTAAACAACTTTGCAACAACCGCATCGTCACGAACGCGAGCGAACGCTAAACGACGGTTTGCTACCGAGTCATTTTTAGCCAAAGTGATTAGAGGCTCAGCGACACGGCGGAGCTCTTTCGCTTTTGGCAATGTTGTCTTAATCAACTCGTGCTCAACCAATGAAGCTGCCATGTTCTTAAACATAGCCTTACGATGAGAGCTGTTCCGGTTGAATTTACGACCACTTTTACGATGACGCATTTTTAGATTCCTTACCTGTCTAAGTCGAGACTAACTTAATGAGCCAGCACTCGATCATCGCCCTTTAAGCTAGCCGGTGGCCAGTTTTCAAGACGCATACCCAAAGAAAGACCACGAGATGCAAGAACATCCTTAATTTCAGTAAGAGACTTCTTACCTAAGTTAGGAGTTTTAAGCAGTTCTACTTCCGTACGCTGAATCAAATCACCGATGTAGTAAATGTTCTCTGCTTTCAAACAGTTCGCAGAGCGGACTGTAAGTTCAAGGTCATCCACTGGACGCAGGAGAATCGGATCGACTTCTTCCTCTTCTTCCTCTTGTACAGGTTCTTTCTCATTATCAAAGTCAACAAATACGGCCAACTGTTGCTGAAGTATCGTCGCTGCGCGACGGATAGACTCTTCAGGATCAATCGTTCCGTTTGTCTCTAAATCGATTACCAGCTTATCCAAATCGGTACGCTGTTCAACACGCGCATTCTCAACAGAGTATGCAACGCGAGCAACTGGGCTGTACGAAGCGTCTAACTGCAAACGCCCGATGGCACGCGTTTCATCTTCACCATTGTTGCGCTGGTCCGCCGGCTCATAGCCACGCCCACGAGCAACCTTAATATTCATGTTAATCTCACCCTTATCGCTTAGGTTGCAGATAACATGATCTGGGTTCAAGATTTCAACATCGTGATCAACTTGAATGTCACTCGCTAAGACCGCACCGCCACCTTTTTTCGTTAAAGTGAGCGTTGCTTCCTCTTTAGCGTGCATATTGATTGCTAGCCCTTTCAAGTTCAATAGAATCTCTATGACATCCTCTTGAACCCCTTCGATTGCACTATACTCGTGCAATACGCCATCAATCTCAGCTTCAACAACTGCACAACCTGGCATCGAAGACAAAAGGATACGGCGAAGAGCACTACCTAAGGTGTGCCCAAAGCCCCGCTCAAGTGGCTCCAGAATAACTTTTGCATGTGTTGCGCTTAATCCCTGAACTTCTATGTTACGAGGATTCAAGAATTCATTTACTGAACGCTGCATATACGCCCCTATACGTTATGTTGTAGATCCGGAGCTTACTTAGAGTAAAGCTCTACGATTAGGTTTTCGTTGATGTCTGCTGGTAGATCACTGCGCTCTGGTACCGACTTAAACGTGCCAGTTAGCTTAGTCGCGTCTACGTCAACCCACTCAACAGATGCTCGATTCGCAGAAAGATCCACCGCGCTTTTTATGCGCAATTGGTTCTTCGCTTTTTCACGAACAGACACTGCATCACCCGCTTTCACTTGAAATGATGCAACGTTCACGACGGTATCATTTACTAAGATAGCTTTGTGCGATACCAACTGACGTGCTTCAGCGCGTGTTGAGCCATAACCCATACGGTATACGACATTATCAAGGCGTTGTTCGAGAAGCTGTAGCAAGTTTTCACCGGTTGCGCCTTTACGACGAGCCGCTTCCTTATAATAGCCACGGAACTGCTTTTCTAGTACGCCGTATAAACGACGGACTTTCTGCTTCTCTCTTAACTGCGTACCATACTCAGACAAGCGACTACGGCGCGCGCCGTGCATGCCTGGTGCAGATTCGATATTACATTTTGAATCCAGTGCTTTCACACCGCTCTTCAAAAATAGGTCTGTCCCTTCTCGACGAGACAGCTTACATTTTGGTCCAATATAACGAGCCATTTACTGTTCCCCTAAACGCGACGTTTTTTCGGTGGACGACAACCGTTGTGTGGAATCGGTGTGACGTCAGTGATATTTGTGATCTTGTAACCACAAGCGTTTAGTGCTCGAACAGCGGACTCGCGTCCTGGCCCAGGCCCTTTAACCATAACTTCAAGGTTTTTTAGGCCGTATTCAGCAGCCGCGTTACCGGCTCTTTCAGCTGCTACCTGCGCAGCAAAAGGTGTACTTTTTCGTGAACCACGGAATCCAGAACCCCCAGCAGTTGCCCATGAAAGAGCGTTGCCTTGGCGATCTGTAATGGTCACGATTGTGTTGTTAAATGATGCATGGATGTGAGCCATACCATCAACAACAGTCTTTTTCACCTTTTTACGGGTACGTGTACCTGGCTTTGCCATTACTGTTTCCTACTTATTTGCGAATTGGTTTGCGAGGACCCTTACGAGTGCGTGCATTCGTCTTACTTCGCTGACCGCGCACAGGCAAGCTGTGGCGATGGCGAAGTCCTCGGAAGCAACCCAGATCCTTCAAACGTTTAATGTTCATTTGAACTTCACGGCGCAAATCACCTTCAACAATAAGCTTGCTGACTTCGGCTCTAAGTGTGTCCAACTGCTCTTCAGTTAAAGAACTGATACGTTCAGTTGGCGTGACACCCGTTGCGTCGCAAAGTTGATATGCAGTCGTTGTCCCTACACCATAAATATACGTCAGTGAAATCACTGCGTGTTTATGATCAGGAATATTGACACCGGCTATACGTGCCATTCATCTAACTCCACTTAATTACATGGTTTCAGAGCATTTGCTCGTCCGCCACCTTTGGTTACCGTCAATAAAAGGGCGCGAATCATAGCGCTTGATCATAAATAAATCAAGTCGCTGAATCTACGCCCCATCTAATAGCGCAAGAATTAACCTTGGCGCTGTTTATGACGAGGTTCTTGGCAAATGACTCGAACTGAGCCATTGCGACGTATTACTTTACAGTTACGGCACATTTTCTTTACCGATGCACGAACTTTCATTTGCTACTCCAACTAGTTTGCAATGAAAAGTGGCAGTTAACGCAGCATTCCGCTACTACCGCTACCTTTCAGGTTCGATTTTTTCATGAGGGACTCGTATTGATGCGACATCAAATGCGATTGTACTTGCGCCATAAAGTCCATCACAACTACCACAACTATAAGCAGTGAAGTTCCGCCGAAGTAAAACGGCACATTGAACCAAACCACCATAAACTGGGGTAAAAGAGACACTGCTGCAATATAAGCAGCACCAAATATTGTTAAACGAGTGAGCACGTTGTCTATATAATTTGCGGTCTGTTCACCTGGCCTAATACCTGGAACAAATGCCCCTGAGCGCTTCAGGTTATCTGCAACTTCCCTCGGGTTGTACATTAACGCCGTATAAAAGAAGCAGAAGAACACGACTGCTGCTGCAAATAAAATAATGTACAAAGGCTGACTCGGGCCTAACGCTTGGGATACATCAGCTAGCCATTCCATACCTTCGCCTTGACCAAACCATTGCCCAAGCGATGCGGGAAACAATAGGATACTCGACGCGAATATCGGCGGGATAACTCCGGCCATGTTGACCTTGAGCGGCAAATGGCTAGTTTGCTGCGCATATCCACCGCGTGCTTGTTGACGCTTAGCATAATTTACGGTGATGCGGCGCTGGCCTCTCTCCATAAACACGACAAACCCCACAATTACGACTGCGAAGACTGCAATTAACAACAGCGCTAATATGTTTAATTCGCCTTGGCGTGCCGCCTCAAACGACTGTCCAAAAGCGCCAGGCAATCCGGCGACAATACCAGCAAAAATAAGCAGCGAGATGCCATTACCAATGCCACGCTCCGTAATCTGTTCGCCCAACCACATTAAGAAAACAGCGCCACAAACAAAGGTAGTAACCGCTAGAAAGTAAAAGCTAAAGCTGTCTGTAAACGTAACGCCCTGAGACGCCAAACCAACCGACATACCAGACGCCTGAATGAAAGCCAAAAAGACCGTGCCGTAGCGGGTCATTTGACTAATTTTACGGCGCCCTGCCTCACCCTCTTTCTTCAGCTGTTCTAAGCTCGGGGTTACTGCAGTCATCAACTGCATAATAATCGATGCAGAGATATAGGGCATGATGCCCAGGGCAAAAATACTCATGCGTTCAAGGGCACCGCCCGAGAACATATTGAACAAGCTCAATATCGTTCCCTGGTTTTGCTCAAATAACGCTGCGAGACGATCTGGGTTGATCCCAGGAACCGGTATGTGGGCGCCAATTCGATAAACCAAGATCGCTGCAAAAACAAACCATAGGCGCGATTTAAGCTCATCCAAGCCTTTGCCGGCACCACCTTGCATTGCGGGAGATTTTGCCATTTTGTGTTAGTCCTCGACCTTTCCGCCAGCGGCTTCGATTGCGGCTTTTGCCCCTTTCGTTACCTTCAAACCTTTGACGGTGACGGCTGACGTAATTTCTCCAGACAAAATAACTTTTGCTGTTTTCGTATCACGTCGGACCAAGTTAGCGTTCTTGAGCGCATCAAGATCCACCACATCACCTTCGGTAAGTGTGAGCTCGTGAAGACGAATCTCAGCGGAATACTGAGCCTGTCGAGACGAAAAACCAAACTTAGGCAATCGTCTTTGAAGGGGCTGTTGACCACCCTCAAACCCTGGCGCAACTGAACCACCAGAACGTGCCTTCAAACCTTTGTGACCACGACCACCCGTTTTACCAAAACCACTACCAATGCCGCGTCCAACACGGCGGGCTGCAGTTTTCGAACCAGGAGCTGGGCTTAAAGTATTAAGACGCATATTACTCTCCTTCAATTCTAACTAAGTAGTTAACTTTATTAGCCATACCGCGAACCGAGGGCGTATCCTCAAGCTCTACAGTCTGACCGATTTTTCGCAGACCCAAACCAGCTACACAGGCTTTGTGCTTTGGCAACTGACCAATTGGGCTACGAAAAAGCGTGACTTTGATCGTTTTCTTAGCCATGACCTTATCCTGTAATGTCTTCTACTGATTTGCCGCGTTTCGCCGCAACGCCTTCAGGAGACTGCATCGCCTTAAGTCCGTTGATCGTAGCGCGAACTACATTAACCGGGTTTGTTGAACCGTAGCACTTTGCTAATACGTTCTGTACGCCGGCCACCTCTAACACGGCCCGCATTGCACCACCGGCGATAATTCCAGTACCGTCAGAAGCTGGCTGCATGTAAACCTTTGAACCACCATGACGTGAGTTAATTGGATACTGCAACGTATTACCACTCAGCGGTACGTTGATCATGTTTTTACGAGCGGCGTCCATGGCTTTTTGAATCGCCACAGGTACTTCTCGCGCCTTACCACGACCAAATCCAACTCGACCCGCACCGTCACCGACTACGGTCAACGCTGTGAAGCCGAAAATACGACCACCTTTAACCACCTTGGCAACTCGGTTAACTTGAACTAGCTTCTCTTGTAGTTCAGATCCTTTTTGCTCTTCTACCTTCATCGTAATGCCCCTTAGAATTCCAAACCAGCTTCACGTGCCGCATCTGCTAAAGCTTTGACACGACCATGATATTTGAAGCCTGACCGATCAAAAGCAACACGTGTAACCCCTGCAGCTTTCGCACGTTCAGCAATCAGCTGACCAACCTTAGACGCTGCATCTGAATTGCCTGTGGCACTACCACGTAGCTCTTTTTCAACTGTTGATGCCGAAGCCAATACCTTACTACCCTCGGGTGTAATAACCTGAGCGTAGATGTGGCGAGGCGTACGGTGGATCGTCAAACGGGTTTCACCGAGTGACTTCAATTTAAAGCGAGTTTTCTTCGCTCTACGCAATCTTGAAACTTTTTTTGTGCTCATTGTCTCACCTATTTCTTCTTGGCTTCTTTACGTCTGACATGCTCATCAGCATAACGAACTCCTTTGCCCTTATAAGGCTCAGGCGGACGGTAAGCGCGGATTTCAGCCGCTACTTGACCCAGCAGCTGCTTGTCTATACTGGACAACACAATCTCAGTTTGAGACGGCGAAGCAGCCTTCACGCCTTCAGGAAGTTCGTAAACCACAGGGTGTGAAAAGCCGAGCGTTAGATTTAATTTATCGCCCTGGACTTGAACCCTGTAACCCACACCAACAAGCTGTAGTTTCTTTTCGAAACCCGCAGACACGCCAGTGACCATGTTGTTAACCAGCGAACGCGTAGTACCAGACATAGCGCGAGAGAACTTACTGCCATTTTTAGCAGCAAATGTAAGTTTGGCGCCCTCTTGAGCGACAGTTACGACAGAATTTATTTCTAATGAAAGAGAACCCTTGCCGCCTTTTACTTCAATTTGATCATCAGTCAGCTTTACTTCTACACCAGAAGGAAGCTCGACAGGACTATTGGCAACCCTTGACATGCTTTACTCCTAGAATACTGTGCAGATAACTTCGCCGCCGATACCCGCATTACGGGCAGCGCGATCAGTCATTACGCCTTGCGATGTCGAGACAATCGCAACACCCAAGCCACCACGAACGCTGGGCAGCTCGGTAGCGCTCTTATATTGGCGCAAACCTGGACGACTAGAACGTTTGATTTCTTCGATGACAGGCTTGCCTTCGAAGTACTTTAGTTCAACGGTCAACTCTGGTTTTGCGTCATCTGCCACTGCAAAGCTTTCGATAAAACCTTCAGTTTTCAGAACTTCCAGAACTGACACTTTCATTTTTGAAGATGGCATGGAAACAGTTTGCTTCTCGGCCATTTGTGCATTACGAATACGTGTAAACATATCCGCAAGCGTATCTTGCATACTCATCGTATGTTCTCCTGATCATTTCAGTTGTGCAGCGCTACTAAATTGAGAACCAGCAACGCTTACCAACACTAAATCGAACTAGAAAATTACCAGCTCGCTTTTTTCAAGCCGGGCACATTACCATTCATACCTTGCTCACGCAACTTAATACGTGAAAGCTTGAACTTACGGTAAACACCATGTGGGCGACCCGTTACCTGACAACGATTACGCAAGCGCGAAGGGCTTGCATTACGCGGCAGCTTCTGAAGCTTCATCTGCGCTTCCCAACGATCTTCGTCAGACGTTGCAGGGCTAGCAATAATTGCTTTTAGCTCTGCACGCTTCACCGCAAATTTGGCAACTGTCTTTTCGCGCTTAATTTCACGCTGCTTCATTGAGATCTTAGCCATAGCCTTTAGCCTTATTTCTTAAATGGGAAGTTAAAGGCACGCAATAGAGCGCGGCCTTCGTCATCCGTCTTAGCAGAGGTAGTTATCGTGATGTCTAATCCACGAATCTTATCAACTTTGTCATATTCAATTTCTGGGAATATGATCTGCTCTTTAACACCCATGCTGTAATTGCCGCGCCCGTCAAAAGACTTTGCGTTTAAGCCGCGGAAATCACGGATCCGAGGGATCGCAATCCCAACCAACCGATCAAAAAACTCCCACATTCGGTCGCCACGCAATGTGACCTTACAACCGATAGGATAGCCTTCGCGCACTTTAAACCCTGCAACTGACTTGCGAGCCTTAGTTACAACCGGCTTTTGACCTGCTAATTTCGCTAGATCCGCTACGGCATTTTCAAGCAACTTCTTGTCCGCTAGCGCTTCGCCAACACCCATATTCAGGGTGATCTTTTCAATACGAGGTACCTGCATCGAGCTCTTGTAGCTGAACTCTTCAGTTAAAGCAGGGACGACTTCGCTTTTGTAAATTTCTTTCATCTGCATATCGTTACCTACTCAACTACTTGTCTACGACTTCGTCGTTAGACTTGAAAACACGAACCTTTTTGCCATCTTCAAGGACTTTGAAACCTACGCGGTCTGCTTTGCTGGTCGTTGGATTAAAAATCGCAACATTAGAAGCTTGAATTGGGGCTTCTTTTTCAACAATACCACCGGGTGTACCCAACATTGGGTTTGGTTTGGTATGGCGCTTAATCATATTAATGCCAGACACGACCAAACGGCCATCTTTCATTATACGATTAACTTTACCGCGCTTACCGCTGTCCTTGCCTGCTATGACAATCACTTCATCGTCACGTTTGATCTTCTTCATAACCGGCCTCTATCCTTAAAGCACTTCTGGTGCTAGGGAAATAATTTTCATATATTTTTCGCCACGCAATTCACGCGTTACAGGGCCAAAAATACGGGTTCCGATAGGTGCATCTTGCGCATTCAGCAAAACAGCAGCGTTACCGTCGAACTTTATCAATGAACCGTCCGGTCGACGTACACCTTTTCTGGTACGCACAACAACCGCATTCATTACCTGACCTTTCTTAACTTTACCGCGTGGAATCGCTTCCTTTACAGTAACTTTAATTACGTCACCAATTCGAGCATAACGTCGATGTGAGCCACCCAGCACTTTAATACACTGCACTCGCCGCGCACCGCTGTTATCGGCAACGTCGAGCATACTTTCCGTCTGAATCATCTTGGATCTCCAAACTTTCCTGGGTTAGACGTTAGATGCTTTCTCAACAACGCTTATCAACTTCCAAGATTTCGTCTTCGACAGAGGACGCGTTTCTTGAATAGTGACGACATCGCCAATATTGCATTCGTTATTTTCATCATGTGCATGCAGCTTGGTAGACCGTTTAACGTATTTACCATAAATTGGATGCTTTACACGACGCTCGACCAATACAGTAATGGACTTATCCATTTTGTCGCTAACGACTTTACCGTTAATGGTACGCGCCGTTGTAGTTGCAGCTTCAGTCATATTACTCACCTGCCTTTTGCGTCAATACTGTTTTGACACGAGCTATATCTTTGCGAACCTGAGTCAACAGGTGCGGCTGGTTTAGCTGACCCGTTGATTTTCGAAGACGAAGGTTAAATTGCTCCTTCAATAAACCAAGTAGCTCTTGGTTTAAATCTTCTACAGATTTTTCACGTAATTCATTTGCTTTCATTACATCACCGTCCTTTCAACAAAGGCTGTAGGAACTGGCAACTTAGCAGCCGCGAGAGCGAAGGCTTCGCGCGCCATTTCTTCTGACACACCCTCAATCTCATACAGCACTCGGCCTGGCTGAATCTGGGCTACCCAGTATTCAACGTTACCCTTACCTTTACCTTGACGAACCTCTAAAGGCTTTTGCGTGATCGGCTTATCTGGAAAAATACGAATCCAAATCTTTCCGCCACGCTTAACTTTACGTGTAATCGTACGACGTGCCGCCTCAATCTGGCGCGCAGTAATACGACCACGACCTGTCGCTTTCAAGCCGTACTCACCAAAGCTTATTTTGCTTCCACGGTGAGCTAGGCCTCGATTACGACCTTTTTGTACTTTTCTAAATTTCGTACGTTTTGGTTGTAACATCTCTCGGTCCCTTACTTAGCAGCTTTCTTCCGAGTGGCATTCTTTTCTTCGCGAACCTGTTCGATTCCGCCTAGAATTTCACCCTTGAAGATCCAAACTTTCACACCGATGATGCCGTATGTTGTACCCGCTTCGTGAGTCGCGTAATCAACATCTGCACGCAGTGTATGTAGTGGCACGCGACCTTCGCGATACCATTCACTACGAGCAATCTCAGCACCACCAAGACGACCGCCAACTTGAATCTTGATACCTTTGGCACCTTGACGCATAGCGTTTTGTACGGCGCGCTTCATAGCCCGACGAAACATAACACGACGCTCAAGTTGGTTTGCTACGCTCGCGGCAACCAATTTTGCATCCAAGTCAGGCTTACGAATCTCTTCGATATTAATATGAACGGGCACACCCATCATACCGCTGACTTCTTTGCGCAATTTCTCAACGTCTTCGCCCTTTTTACCAATTACGATGCCCGGGCGAGCCGTATGAATTGTAATTCGTGCATTTTGCGCAGGGCGCTCGATCATAATTTTACTGACAGACGCTTTTTGTAGACGCTTCATCAAATGCTCACGAACTTCAATATCATTGAGCAAATTCTTAGCGTACTCACCTTTCTCTGCATACCAAACGGAGTTGTGGTCTTTCACAATACCCAGTCTAATACCAGTAGGATGTACTTTCTGACCCATCTTAGTATCTCCTAGTTATCGGCCACTTTGACCGTGATATGACAGGTG
>CAJWAD010000057.1 GCA_913020245.1 uncultured Oleiphilus sp. | reverse complement strand
CGGGCGCTTTGTATGGATTGTGCGAGGCTACGTGCTGCGCTTTGCACATGATAGCGCTCCAACTGATTAAAATTTGCGAATGAGATGCCAACGATAATCGAGAGTATTGTTAGCGCAATGAGCAGTTCAAGCAGCGTGAAGCCGCCGGCCTTTGGGGCCGGAAATATGTTGAGCATGATATCAATCCTTTGATATGAATAAAGTAAACTCCGTTTACCAGCAGTATTCTTGCGCGTAACACTTTAAAATACAACGTCAGTAGGCTTGTCGTATTAAGGGCGAGTGTTGCGAATTTAGATTCAGAGGTGGTTTTGAAGGTCGTTATTGCAGGGGCAGGGGTGATGGGCTTAATGCTAGCCCGTGAATTAGCAGAGACAGGTGTTCGAGTGTGTCTACTCGATAAAAGTGAAGCAGGCCGTGAGGCCAGTTGGGCGGGCGGCGGCATCATTTCACCGTTATACCCTTGGCGTTATCCGCAGGCAGTCACCGCGCTGGCAGGTTGGTCTCAGCAGTATTATCCCGAGCTGATCGCCGCGTTATATGAGCAAAGTGGCATCGATCCAGAATTGAGTGAGGAAGGCCTTTTGATGCTGCATGTGAAAGATGCTGTGGAGGCGAAAGCCTGGTCCGCAAACTTACAAAAAACACCCGCTCAACACGCACCGAATACACCGGCCTGGTTGCAGAGTATTTCCGATGAGAAGCTAGGCGCCTTGGAACCCAACATCGCGCTCGCTGACGCATATAAGGAGCAGGCACTATGGATGCCAAGGGTTGCGAGTGTGCGTAATCCTCGCTTATTAAAGGCGTTGAAAAATTTTGTTTATACGCACCCGCGTATTGAGGTTAAAGAAAAAAGCGAATTGATTAGCTTTCAGGAGAAAGCGGGGGGAGTGAGTATCTCACTGGCCTGCACAGAGCGAATTGAGGCTGATAAAATGGTTATATGTGCGGGGGCATGGAGCGCGAGGGTGTTGAATTTGCCTACTATTCAGGTCGCCCCGGTCAAAGGACAAATGTTGTTGTTTGATGCGCCACGGGGTTTGTTGAATCGTGTGGTGTTGAGTGATGGGCGTTACTTGATTCCGCGTCGAGACGGAAAAATTGTGGCGGGAAGCACCCTGGAACATGCCGGCTTTGATAAACAAACGACTGAAGATGCGCTAGATTCCTTGCGACAGAGTGCATTAACTATCTTGCCGGCGCTTGCGCGTTGTCCGGTAATTAAACAATGGGCAGGTTTGCGTCCAGGGTCACCCAATGGCGTGCCCTACATCGGAAAAGTGCCAGGGTACAAGCAGGTGTTCATCAATGCGGGGCATTTTCGAAATGGATTAGTGTTGGCGCCGGCGTCTGTGCGGTTAATGCGCACGCTTCTTACCAATGAAACGCCGCCTTTTGATGCGGAACCTTATGGCTGCGAGCGTCCGCGGACCAAAAGTCTCGTGTCATAGTTTGCATGTATGCTTGGCTAATCGAGGCCTAGCTTCTTCAAACGATAGCGCAGTGCTCTGAAGCTAACGCCCAGTAGTTTCGCCGCCGCCGTGCGGTTCCATTTCGTTTCATGCAGGGCTTTTTCTATTTCTGCACGCTCAATTTTCTCTAGGAAATCTTCTAAAGATTGACCGGCTTGACGCTCAAATAGCACTTCGTCTTTCGTTTGTGGGTTTGAATCAACCGCCGATGCGCGCGTGGTGGGTGGGTTGTAAGCTTTGTAAACGCTCGACATACTTGGACTGTTATCGAGTTGTAAATCGGCTTCACGAATGGTGTTGCCTTCGCATAAGGTAAAGGCGCGTTCTATGATGTTCTCCAATTCACGTACATTACCCGGATAGCCGTAAGCATTTAAGGCGCTCAATGCCTGTTGGTCGATGGTTGCATGTTTAACCCCACAGTCTTTGGCGATGTCCTCAAGGAAACGGTTTGCCAGTAATGCAATATCCCCTCGGCGGGCTCTCAGGCTGGGAACCTGTAATGTGATAACGTTAATTCGGTAGAATAAGTCTTGCCGAAACGCGCCTTCGTCGACGAGCTGTTGAAGATTTTTATGGGTCGCACTGAGAATGCGAATGTCTACGAGCTTTTCTTCGTGCGCACCGACCGCACGCACCGATTTTTCTTGAATGGCGCGAAGCAGTTTAACCTGCATATCGAGCGGTAAATCTGCCACTTCATCTAAAAAAAGCGTACCGCCGCTTGCGGCCATGAAAAGCCCAGGTTTATGTTCATTCGCCCCCGTAAAACTGCCTTTCACATGCCCAAAAAATTCGCTCTCCATCAATTCGCTCGGAATGGCGCCACAGTTCACCGGGATAAATGGCGCGTTCGCGCGTGAGCCATTGTTATGAAGTGCCCGTGCAACCAATTCTTTTCCGCTTCCGGATTCACCAGAAATATAAATAGGTGCTTGCGAGCGCGCTAATTTTGCCACTTGCGCATTGAGCTTCTCAATGAGGGGGCTTTTACCAAGCAGTAGAGGTTTAACGGATTTTTCTAAAGGGTTCGTCTCTTGGGGCGCATCAGATAATTTGAGCGCAGAGCTGACGACATCGCGCAAATGGCTCAGATCGACAGGTTTGGAGATAAAATCAAATGCGCCCGCCTTTAACGCGCTTATGGCCGTTTCGACGCTGCCATAAGCGGTGATCATCGCAATCGGCATGTTCGGCGCGATTTGTTGTACGTGCCCGACAAATTCGATACCGTTACCGTCCGGTAGGTTCATGTCTGTCAGGCAAAGATCGTATGTTTCTTCTTCGAGAAACTGCTTCGCTAGCGATATATTCTCAGTGCTTTGTGTCTCCAGCCCCATCCGCATGAGGGTGATTTCGAGTAAGGCTCGAATATCTGGTTCATCGTCAACGATGAGAACTTTTTGTTGCGTCATGGGATTTGTTACCTAACTATTTGACCTACACTAATTTTCTATAGTGCGCAAAAACAATACGAAAGCAAGCGCCCTGCGTGTCCTTCTGTACATAATTCAGTTGTGCTTGGTTAGATTCGCAGAGCTCTCGGCTCAAATATAAACCTAAGCCCGTCCCTTCGTTTTCGGTGGTAAAAAACGGTTCGAATAAATGTGGCAGGTTAGCGTCGGCAACGCCTTCGCCATAATCTTGTATTTCTATAAACGCTTGGTCACTTTTTTCGAGTGTACCGATCAATACCTCTATTAGTGTTGGGGCGCCTTTGTCCGTGGATTTTATACTATGGCGTCGCGCATTTTGAATAAGGTTAACGACCACTTGCTGAATTTGATTTGGGTCGAAGCGTGCTTTGGGATTGCTTTGGTCTTTCTTAAATTTTAGTAGGTTATCTTGCCCTATTATCTGCGGTGCATCCGCTAACAAAGCGGTTACCCATGAATCGAGTTCAATTTCTTCTGTTTCAGGTTTGGTTCGGCGGCTCAATGATAGCGTATCTTCGATGACAGAATTCATCCTGAGGCAGTGGCGTTGTATGATATCAGTCATTTTTCTGTCGGCGTGATCAAGCTGTTCAGATTCTGCTAATAACTGCGTTGCATGGCTGATGGCCCCCAACGGGTTTCTTATTTCATGCGCAATACTGGCCGTGAGTCGTCCCAATGAGGCGAGTTTAAGTTGTTGCGCTTGCTGCGCTAATTTTCGCGTATCTTCTAAAAAAATTAGTGTTTGTAGGCCGTCGCTTTGTCTCATACGTGAGAAATTTGCTTGTACTTGAGGCTTGTCACTGGCGGCTTGAAACGGTTCTGTGCGTAGCGACGGGTTATTTTGCCAAGCGTGTAAGCGCTTAACTAACGCGTTCGGCAAAGGGTCCTGGTTCTGAAGACCAATTAAATCTGAGCAGGCCTGATTAGTGATCTGTACGCGAAGGTTCTCATCACAGACAATAATGCCGGTTCGCATGCTCTGAATGACCTGATGATTGAGTTCAACCAAGCCTTTAATCGCCCGTTTTTGCTTTTGCGCTAAGATTTCACTTTTTAAAATACGGCTCGATAAATATTGAATAAAAAAAGCTGAGGCGAAGTAGACGGCGCCGACCATTCCCGCGCGCGCCACAGCGCTAAAATCGTCAATTCCCTCGACAAAACGTTCGCTTGCCAACGCTAGGCTCAGCATGGAAGCGATGGCGGCTAAGAAGTAGCCGATGTTGCCGCGTACGAGAATATTGCCGGCGGCAATAGAAATAACGAGGAGGTTACTGAGGCCGCCGGTTATGCCTTCGCCGCAGAAAAATAGTGCATGCAAAATGACGATGTCGGTAAAGAGCGAGATAAGAATCTGCTGTTTTTCAGCTTTAAGGGTAAAGTGATAGGCGATGAGCGAACTGACACTAAATGCTAAGTAGAGAATGCTAATGAGTTGAAAGGTCGCCGGGTGGCGCAAGTCGCCAACAAGGAAGGTGTCAGTTAGTGTCATGCTGAGCAATAACAAGCCAACGACGGCGCGGTATAGGTTGTAGTAGTTAAATATAGAGCGAGATTGCGCGGGCAGTGACATCGATGCAGTGTGTTCCTAGAGACTGTTCTCTCAGTATAATCAAAGGCTTAAAAAATGTTAGCTAAGCATCAACCAAATACCGACGCCTGCGAGTAAGCCACCTGAGATGCGATTCAGTGTTTGCCGATGGGTTTCCTTATTTAAAAAATGACTAAGCGTTTTTCCTCCGGCACCATAAAGCATTAGGCAGAGCGCTTCTAACCCCAAAATTATTAGGACAAAAATGCTAAGTTGTGAAAACATATTTTTTTCTGCATCTAAAAAGGGCGGCAACAGCGCCACAAAAAAAGCCCAACCTTTTGGGTTAGCGATAGCGGTCGTGAAGCCTTGAGAGGCCAGACTGAAGGGCGATTGCGACAAGTTCTGCACGCTTGTTTCACTGAGCGCGAACTTACCTTTGGCTCGCCACATTTGTACACCGATGAACATGAGATACGCTCCACCTGCCAGTTTAAAGCTATTAAAAAGCCAAGGTTGTGACAACAGAATGGTAGCCACCCCTACCGCAGATAATGAGGCGACGAGCCCAACGCCGATTAATTCGCCCGTCATCATCCAGGCCACGGCTCGCATACCAAAACGCAGGCCGATGGTTAGGGCTAGTGTCATACACATGCCAGGCGTTATTGAGACAAAAACGAACGTCGGGATGAATAAAGATAACACTGTTAAAGAAGGTAGTTCCAAAGGTATGCTTCACACTTTAAAGAGAGAATTAGAGGCCTAAATGACGCTGCGCGCATTACACCAAAAAGTGTGGTCCGAATCCACTAGGCCTTTCCTGTTTGATCTGTTTCGTGCTTATTGGATTTTGGTCAAAATAATGGTGCCTGTTTTATTTTTGGTCAAACTACTGGAATATTTAGGGGCAACGGATTTGTTGGCGCAAGTGCTTGCACCGCTTATGTCCCTGATAGGTTTGCCTGCTGAATTTGGCCTTGTTTGGGCCGTATCATTGTTGACCAATATTTATACGGCGATGGTCGTATTTTATGAGATTGGTTTGGGTCAAGGCTATTCTGTTGCTGAAATCAGCACCTTGGGTATTTTGATTTTACTCGGGCATGCCATCCCCGTTGAAGGGGCCGTATCAAGAATGATGCATGTGTCATGGGGCATAACGATTCTTACGCGCGTGCTCGGTGCGTATATTCTAGCTGGACTCACTATGCTCAGTTATCACGTTTTCGATATTGGCCAACAGCAAGCTTCGTTGCTTTGGAAGCCCGAGGCGCAGGTCGATGGACTTCTAAACTGGGGCTTTGCACAGTTGGAAATGCTTGCCATGATTTTCCTGATTCTCGCTAGCTTGATGCTGTTTATGCGCTTTCTGCGCGTGATTCATTTTGAACGCTTGCTCACCTGGTTGTTACAGCCTCTAACTCGCGCCTTGGATGTTGGCAAGGAGGCCGCGAACGTAACCATTATTGGTTTAATGCTAGGGCTTAGTTTTGGTGCTGGGCTGTTGGTGGCCGAATCTCGGAAAGGGCATATATCAAAACGCGACATTGTGGTGGTGGTCTGCTTCTTAGGTGTTTGTCATAGTGTGATTGAGGATACGTTATTGATCATGTTGCTCGGGGCGGACATTATCCCGATTTTACTCGGGCGTTTGGTCTTCTCGGTGCTCATGGTTGCGTTTTTGGCGCGCACCTTTTATGCGCGTCAACCGACGTTCGATTAAGTTTCAATTTCCAGCATGACGGGGCAGTGGTCTGATCCCATGATCTCGGTAAATATGTCGGCCTGTTGCAGCTTCGTCTCAAGCGAGGCAGACACTAAAAAATAGTCAATCCGCCAGCCAATATCCCGCGCGCGCGCGCCAGCTCTATAGCTCCACCAAGAATATTTTACTTGTTCAGGATTAAGGTATCGGAAAGTATCGATAAACCCGGCTTGATGGTACTGGTCCATGCCATCGATTTCATCCTGCATGTACCCCGCACTTTTATTGTAATTTGGCTTTGGCCGCGCTAGATCGATCTCTTTATGCGCAACATTTAAGTCACCACAAACGATAACAGGTTTGGTTTTTTCTAAATTCTTTATGAACGCTAAAAAGGCACTATCCCAAGTTTGGCGATAGGGTAAGCGCTTCAATTCACTGCCTGAATTGGGCGTGTAAACAGTGATCAGGTAAAAGTCTTTATATTCGGCAGTAATGACGCGGCCCTCGGTATCATGTTCTTCAAGGCCTATATCTACTGTGACAGATAACGGTTTTTCTTTGCTTAAAATGGCGGTGCCAGAGTAGCCTTTCTTTTCGGCTGAATTTGTGAATATGTAATAGCCTTCAAGATCAGCTAATGCCTCGAGCACCTGATCGTCTTGCGCCTTGGTTTCTTGTAGACACAGTACGTCAGTTTGCATGTCTTCAAGTGAAGCTAAAAAATCTTTTTTCATAACGGCGCGAACACCGTTAACGTTCCAAGAAACTAACCGCACAGGCTCTCCTGTAAAGTGAAATTATGTAGGTGATTTAGATGTCTGGATGAGTTTACACACCTTGTTTTGTCGACGAAACAGTTTGTTTTGTTTTAGCGAGGGCAATGGGCTTTCTTCAGTCATCAATATCGCATACTCTCTTCTTGCTACGATTGATTAACATATACATTAGAGTAAAAACAAAGCGGTGAGCAAAATGAAATTTGAAGAGGTATTGCGAGGCCGCAATAGTGTGCGTGACTTTACGGATCAGCCAGTGAGCGACACGTTGTTGGAGTCACTTTTAGAGCAAGCTTTATGTGCGCCGAGCTCTACGAATACACAAGCCTATCGTGTTGCGATTGCACAGGGCGAGGTGAAAAACCGTTTGGCCGCAAAGCTCTGCAGTACTTACGATAAAGCCATTGAAGTGCAAAAGTTAAAAGGGCCAATGAAAGTGATCAAAGGCTTGAGCTCTGGGGCCTTACCAAAAGGTGATTTCAAAATTGACATGAGCTATCCGCCCGAGCTGAAAAAACGGGCGATCGAATGCGGTAAAGGCTTATATGGGTTATTAAATATTGAACGGCATGATCGGGTTGGACGCGATGCGTGGATGCGTCGTAATTTTGAGTTTTTTGATGCACCGGTTGAAATCTTTCTATTTGTGCATGGAGATCGGCCGACGCATAGTGCACTTGATGCGGGTATGTTCTTTCAAAACCTGATGTTGGCCGCAAAAGCTGCAGGTTTAGGCACCTGTGCGCAAGCCTCCGTGGCAATGTGGAGTAAAACAGTTAGAAGCTTTTTTGAAATAGAAGAGGGGTATAAACTTATTTGTGGCATGGCGCTCGGTTACCCCAGCGGCGCTGAGGTAAACCGTTATCAGCCGAGTAAACGCAGTGTTAAGGAGTTGTGCTTGCCAGTGAGACCGCTCTAAAAACGTCTTATAAGGCAGGCAAACATCAAAACCCTACTTGTGTTTTCACCTCTGCATGCTGCTCTGGACGGAGTCTAGGGCCGAACTGGCTCACTACTTGTGCGGCCGCATGGTTAGCTAATTTAGCGGCGTCGACATAGCTGCGTCCTTCACTTAGGGCATACAAAAAGGCCCCCGCAAACATGTCACCTGCGCCGTTTGTATCGATTGCCTTTGCCTTAGTGCCTGCAACGGCTTCAAGCGTGTTACCGTTGTAAACCAACGCCCCATCTTTCCCCAGGGTAATCGCAAAAGTGCGGGCGCTTTTCTTAAGCGCTTCCGCCGCATCTGCGACGGTGCTAGTTTCAGTCCAACCAAGCGCCTCGTCTTTATTGCAAAAAAGCAGATCCACTTGTTCGCCAAGCATTTCTTGAAGGCCGTCCCGAAAGAATTGCACCATCCCGGGGTCTGACAGAGTGAGCACGGTTTTAACGCCCTTTTCTTGCGCCAGCTCACGTACTTTTATGGCGGCTGCGCGGCCTGAATCGGATGTCACTAGATAGCCCTCTATGTAGGCGAAGTCAGCCTCTGCTAGGGCCTCTTTGTCAATATTTTCGACACTGAGGGTTTCGCTCACGCCCAAGTATGTGTTCATGGTGCGCTCAGCGTCAGGGGTGATCATTACGAGGCACTTACCTGTTGTACCTTCTGCTTGGTGTGTCATGGTGTTTGACACCCCCGCCGCTTCGGTATCGTCGCGGAAAAATTGACCGTTCTCATCATTCGCAACTTTGTACGAATAGTAGGTTTTCGCACCGAAATAACTGGCCGCAATAATCGTATTGCATGCGGACCCACCACTTGAGCGTTTGCTGCCGACTTGATGCGCTTTCATGTGCGCGAGTAATTCTTGTTGACGGGTTTCGTCAACCAGAGTCATCAGGCCTTTTTCGATATTTGCGTTAGCGAGGAATTCATCGTTTACTTCGATTTCGGTGTCGACGAGTGCGGCGCCGATGCCGTAGACATGATAACGTTGCATGGTGTGTATCTCTTCCTTTTTTGTTGAGACGACAGACTGGCTGTAAGGCATTATGGCAAGCGTTGGAGATCAAGGCAAAATGATTTTTGCTGAATGAAACTGATAAGCAAAAAATCAATTATGTGTGATTAAGGAAAACTGAGTTATATGCCCTATCGAACTAAAAATGTAGTGTTGCTGACGTTGGCGGGTGCATTGGCCCTGTCGACTGCGCCATTGGTTGTTTTTGTCGGCGGTTTAGTCGGTGCGATGCTAGCACCGACGGCAGCCTTGGCAACTCTGCCTGTGGCGCTATTAGTGGTGGGGACCGCGAGTGCGGTGATGCCTGTTGCGTGGAGTATGCAGCGTTTTGGGCGTAAGTCTGTTTTTTTGGCAAGTGCAGGCTTTTCTATGCTGGGGGCCATAGCGGCCGCTTATGCGATCTCAAAACAGAGTTTCATGTTGTTTAATTTAGCCGTTGTGGTGTTGGGTGCAGGTCTTGCTGTTGTGCAGCAGTTTCGTTTTGCGGCAATGGAAAGTGTTGCCGTTTCTCAGCATTCGCAGGCGGCGTCTTTTGTGCTTTTAGGTGGGCTGGTGGCCGCCTTCTTGGGGCCCGAGGTTGGCACCATCGGTCGTAATTGGTTAGCCGCAGAATACGGTGGCTCATTTCTTTTGTTGGCAGGTGTGTTGGCGTTAAGTATACCCGTGTTGATGGCGTATACGCCCAATCCAGCGCAAGCCGAAAATAGGTTAACGAATACCAATGCACGGCCTTTGAAAGAGATTGCCAAGCAACATGTTTTTTGGGTGGCGATTGGTGCGGGGGCGATCGGTTATGCGGTCATGAGTTTCGTGATGACGGCGACGCCTATCAGTATGCATCATGAGATTGGGCATTCTATCGAGGATACTAAGTGGGTGATTCAGACGCATATTATGGCTATGTATTTGCCTTCATTCTTTAGTGGGATGCTTATTCAAAAGTTTGGCCACAAACGGCTAATGATCGCTGGCATAATCGCTTTTGTATTTTCGATTGTTATTGCCTATTCGGGTGCTGCCTTGAGTCACTTTTATAGTAGTTTGATCCTGTTAGGGGTGGGCTGGAATTTTTTGTTCGTGTCGGGTACCAGTTTATTGCCTTATGCCTATCGAGAAAGTGAGCGCTTTCATGTGCAGGGCCTCAATGACTTTTCGGTGTTTGGTTTACAGGCCATTGCGGCGCTATCGAGTGGGATAGTTGTGTTCCAATTTGGTTGGGGCGTTCTACTTCTGTTGGCGTTGCCGATTCTAGTGATTCAGATTATGCTGCTAGTGACGTGGTCCCCCAATAAACCACAAGATAGCCAACAAGCACACGGATAAAAGGTAAGCGTTATAATGATCTTAGCCATCTGGGATGTCATGTGTATTAGCCTAACTGCGGTTGGTTCGATGTTTTATCGATCAGCACGTTTGACGCATCGCAGTTGGCGAGCAGAGATGGTATGCAGATTAGCACGCAGATTGCTTGATAAGTCGTTAGGTAAACCGGCCTCTTGGTTACGCCAACGACAATCGCTCTTGGTGATGATTGGCGCGAACTATTTTAAAGTAAATAAGGTAAAAAACCATTACGCAGACGTACCGTGCGTGTCCGTCTACCCTAAATACTTTGAAGCCCACGCCACACATGTTGAGCATGATGTCATTGTCTACTTTCATGGCGGTGGCTATGTCGTGGGCAGTGCGAAAGGGTACACCAATACCTTGGCTGAGATTGCATGCCGCTGTCAGGCGAAGGTGATTGGCGTGGAATATCGGCTTGCGCCTGAGCATCCGGTGCCTGCCGCACAGGAAGATTGCCTCGCAGTTGTTGAAGAGGTACTCGCGCGAAAGCAAGCGCAGCAACGCGTAATATTGATGGGTGACTCTGCCGGCGGCGGGCTAGTGTTGAGCGTGCTGAATGCCCTGGTGCAAGCAGATCGAGAGAAAGCGATCGATTTAGCGGTATTGATCTCACCATGGGCAGCGCCATACGCACCAGAGCGATTATCCGTTGAAAATGAAGCGCATGACCTCGTATCCGAAGCGCGCTTGAACACATGGGTGACAGATGTGCATGTTGTTTCAGACGAAGGTAAACAGCATATTGATTTTCGCGATACGGATTTTTCCCTTTTTCCTCCGGTATATATTCAGTCTGCCGGCGCTGAGATTTTGATAGGTCAAGTGCATCAGTTAGTCGACGAAATGCAAAGGCAAAACGTCGATGTGCAGCATGATAGTTATCCCGACATGTTTCATGTGTTTCAAACGTTATCGCCCTTAGTGCCTGAGGCCGACGCAGCGCTCAATGCGATCGCGCGAAGAGTCGGCGCATGAGCTTGAGATTTTTGGTGCTCATTACCCTGATTTCTCTGGGTGCATGCAGTACTTTACCGCCTAAACAACCGGACAATATTTGTGCTATTTTTGAACAATACCCAAGCTGGCATGACGCTGCACTAGAGACCCGTGAACGCTGGGGGGCCCCGGTTCATATTCCGATGGCGATTATGTATCAAGAGTCACGTTTTGTGCACGACGCACAGCCACCCATGGACTATTTCTTATGGATAATTCCGATTGGTCGAGCAAGTGATGCCTATGGATATCCGCAAGCGAAGGATGCGGTATGGGGTGAATATCAGGAAGAAGCCGGCGCTTGGTTTGCCTCGCGAGATGATTTTGATGATGCGATCGATTTTATTGGCTGGTATATGAATCGGAGCGCAAAACGCAACAACGTCTCAAAGTGGGATCCGAAACACCAATATTTAAATTACCATGAAGGCCATGGCGGTTATCGCCGAGGCTCATACAAATCCAAATCTTGGTTGATAGGCGTTTCAAATAAGGTACAAGCCAGAGCGGAGCGTTACAGCCAGCAATACTGGGGATGCAAGGACAAACTCGATACAAGTTGGTTTTAGCAATATTGGGGCATGCTTAGGATGTCCAACACCCTAAAATTGTGCACGTATTGAATGTTGGCTTTGATGTCTGGCTTAATTTTGGTGCACTTCTTCATAGTTTATTTCCTGAATAGCACGTTATCGTATTGATTTTTATACGATAAATCTAATTGGATTCTTTATTGCTAATTCGCCCTTAGTTATGTTTTTTGCAAGGGGTAATAACAATGAATGAGTCCGGAGACCTAGCCTTAGGCCCAGTTCCCAATCGTACATCCGTACTGCTATTGGATCTGCACACACATAAAGATTTTAGCTTATCCGATGTGATGACAAACACTGGCTTTCAGGTGCTGGCTTCTGTGTCGAGTCTTGAGCAATTGTCTGAGGCCTTAAAAAAAGCTAATCCTCACCTTATTTTCGTATCCATGCCGATAATTGATATGTCGGATTTATCCACGATCGAAGCCCTTTGCCCAGAGCAATATCCGTGTGCCGTATTCGCGGATGGCGCCGTGGTGGGAATGGCGAACAAGTTAATGGCGTTGGGCGTTAGTGCGTTTGTAGTCGGGGATTCTTCCCCAGAAAAGGTATTCCATGGCATCGGTATTGCCTTGGCGCGCTTTGCGTATACCAAAAAGCTCAAGCAAGGTTTGGAGCAAACGCAAGAAAAATTAGAGCAGCGTAAGGTTATCGATCGTGCCAAGGGTTTATTGATGGACCGTCGGGGGATGACGGAATCCGAGGCTTACCATGCTTTGCGCAAGGTGGCGATGAATAGTGGTCAGCCCATGGCAGTGATTGCGCAAGGCGTGCTCGATAGTCAGGCATTAATGGTTTGATTGGTGTTCAAAAATGGTGCTTAAAAAACTGCACTGCATTTAATGATAGTTTTATTTTGGTGCAACTATAGTTAGGTTCCCGTCTAAGATACTGAAATATATAAAAAAAAATATTGGCACAAAGTCTGCTAATTAGAAATTAAGTAAAGAGGCATAAGAAGTTAAAGCTTATCTTCTGCATCGTCCAGCAAAGAGAGCTGACCGATGTATCCACAAAGGCGTGGCAGAAAACGAGGTGTGACAGTTTTAAGGAGGTCCGAAAGGTCGCCTTTAAATTTTTAAAAATGTGTTTTTTGGAACGAAAATTTGAGGATAATTATGAATTGGTTGAAGTCTATAAAATTAACGATGGTAAGCACCGTTGTTAGTTTGAGTGTTGTTACGACGTCGGTAAGTGCGGAAAAGTTAGGGTACCCCGAGAAGGAAGAGCTGACTTTTGGCTTTATAAAATTAACTGATATGGCACCGATTGCCATTGCCTATGAAAATGGTTACTTCGAAGACGAGGGCTTGTACGTAACGATTGAGGCACAAGCAAACTGGAAAGTGTTGCTTGATGGCGTTATCGATGGTCGTCTAGATGGTGCGCACATGCTCGCCGGTCAGCCTCTGGCTGCGACCATGGGTTTTGGTACTAAGGCACACATTATCACGCCATTCTCGATGGATCTAAATGGTAACGGTATTACGGTTTCCAATGATATTTGGGAGCAAATGAAGCCAAATATTCCGAAAATGGACGATGGCCGACCCGTGCACCCAATTAAGGCTGATTATCTGAAGCCTGTTGTTGAAAAGTACACCTCTGCAGGGAAGCCCTTCAACATGGGTATGGTATTTCCCGTATCGACCCATAATTATGAGTTGCGCTACTGGTTGGCGGCCGGTGGCATACATCCGGGGTTCTATGCGCCACATAAAGGCGATATTTCAGGTCAAATCGACGCGCAAGCCTTGTTATCGGTCACCCCTCCACCGCAAATGCCTGCAACACTTGAAGCCGGCACAATTTATGGTTATTGCGTGGGCGAGCCGTGGAACCAACAAGCTGTTTTCAAAGGAATTGGTGTTCCGGTTATTACCGACTATGAAATTTGGAAAGATAATCCAGAAAAAGTGTTCGGTATTACGGCCGACTTCGCCAAGAAATATCCAAACACGACCATACGTTTAACACGTGCCTTAATCCGTGCAGCGCAGTGGCTTGATGCGAATGACAACGCTAATCGTCCAGCGGCAGTAAAAATTCTGTCACAGTCCAATTATGTGGGCGCAGATTACGATGTCATTGCAAACTCCATGACGGGGACATTTGAGTACGAGAAAGGTGATAAGCGAGAAGTGCCAGACTTTAACGTGTTTTTCCGCTACAACGCGACGTATCCCTACTATTCAGATGCCATTTGGTATCTCACGCAAATGCGCCGTTGGGGTCAAATTTCAGAAGACAAATCTGACGACTGGTATAAAGAAATGGCGGCTAAAGTCTATCGCCCTGACCTTTATGCAAAGGCTGCACAATCATTGATTGCTGAAAAACTCGTTGATGCTAAAGATTTTCCAGATTTCAAAACAGAGACCGGGTTCAAACCAGTGCAAGACGCGTTTATTGATAGCACTGTTTATGACGGGACGAAGCCGAACGCTTATATCGACTCGTTCGAAATTGGCTTGAAGAAAGGCGATAAGATTTAACGCATCTGTGGGGCTTAGATGGGCTTTATGCCCACCTAAGCCCACAAAAATTAGTCAAGAAATAACGGTTGCCTACTTACCGCATAAAGTAAGCAATTCGAAGTAACTAATAAATTGAGTCTAGTGATAGGGAGCGAGTTGTATGTCAACGACGACATCTATTAATGAAACTGAGCCAAAGATTGAATGGTTAGAAAAAGCGATTCAGCAAGGGTTAAGTCTTTCCAAAATGATTGCAATACCGGCCGTTGGTATCGCCGTATTTTTGTTATTGTGGTCAATCGCTGCACAAAATATCGATACCTCTTTAGGTAAATTTCCAGGCCCGTCGGCGGTGCTCGAGCAGTTTGGTGCGCTCTATGATGAACATCAAGCTGAACGAATCAAAGAAACTGCATTTTATGAGCGTCAAGAAATTCGCAATGAGAAGCGAATGGCTGAGGACCCAGGTTATTCCCCAAAAGTGCGTGCATACACAGGTAAAGAAACGTTTCTTGATCAAATAATTACCAGCTTAATTACCGTGATGAGCGGTTTCGCATTGGCAGCGCTGTTAGCTATTCCGTTGGGAATCGCGGTGGGTTTGAGTAAAACCCTCAATGAGGCGATTAACCCGATTATTCAAATATTCAAACCCGTTTCCCCCCTTGCTTGGCTGCCTTTAGTGACGATGGTGGTAAGTGCTCTATATGTGTCACCCGACCCCATTGTGCCCAAGTCGTTTTTAAATTCGATGATCACGGTAACGCTATGTTGTATTTGGCCGATGGTCATTAATACGGCGGTTGGTGTCGCTTCGATTGACAGCGATCTTGTCAATGTTAGCCGTGTTCTGCGTTTACCTGCATTGAAGCATGTTCAAAAAATTGTTTTACCCGCATCCGTTCCGATGATTTTTACCGGTATGCGTCTCTCTCTTGGGGTCGCATGGATGGTATTAATCGCGGCAGAAATGCTGGCACAAAATCCGGGACTCGGAAAATTTGTGTGGGATGAATTTCAAAATGGTAGTTCAGATTCTTTAAGTCGAATTATGGCTGCAGTGGTTGTGATTGGTTTTATTGGTTTCCTTTTAGACCGATGTATGTTGCAGGTGCAGCGATGGGTTTCCTGGGATAAAGCGAGTGCTGCGCGTTAGCGTAGTGGTCATTAAAGGAGATTAGACATGAGTATTATTTTAGATATCAGTCAAATAGGTATGGTATTTCCAACACCGAAAGGTCCATTTACCGCGCTAGACGATGTGGACTTGAAAATTGAAAAAGGTGAATTCGTTTCGTTAATTGGCCACTCAGGTTGCGGAAAATCAACGGTCCTAAATGTGGTGGCCGGGTTACATCAAGCTACCAGTGGTGGCGTGATTTTGAATGGTAAAGAGGTGACTGAGCCGGGCCCGGATCGCGCGGTGGTATTTCAAAATCATTCGTTGCTGCCCTGGTTAACCGCGTATCAAAATGTTGAGCTTGCGGTGAAGCAGGTGTTTGGTAAGCGTAAAACGAAAGCCGAGACGAAAGACTGGATAGAGCATAACCTTAAGCTGGTGCATATGGACCATGCCATGCACAAGCGCCCAGATGAGATCTCTGGGGGTATGAAACAACGGGTGGGTATCGCCCGCGCACTGGCTATGCAACCCGAAATCTTGCTGATGGATGAGCCGTTTGGTGCGCTGGATGCCTTGACGCGCTCACATATGCAAGACTCGTTAATGGAGATTCAAAACGAACTGAACAACACCGTTATTATGATTACACATGATGTCGATGAGGCGGTGCTTCTGTCGGACCGTATTGTGATGATGACCAATGGCCCCGCCGCTACGGTAGGTGAAATTTTGGCGGTTGACTTAGAGCGTCCACGCGATCGACTCGCGTTAGCTGAAGATCCGAAATATATTCATCTGCGTTCGGAAGTCTTACGGTTTTTGTATGAAAAGCAGCGCAAAGTTGAGACGATCAGCGCAACAAAAGCCAAAGAACTTAAGGAGAAAAGTAAAGAAAATTCAGATATTGCAGCGGCCTAATTTATGTTGTTAGGCATCTGTTAACTGCGTGTTTGTTGCATCCGAAGGCGGATGAGGCAGACATATAAATAAATACTCTTGAGCGATCGACGCTGTAAGTTCTGAGTATTTGAGCGATGAAGCTCATAGCGAATCCCGTACAAAGACCGTGCTGGAGGCTATGAGTTTTTTTTTGCCCTAAAAAAAGTAACGGCGCTTTTTTAGCGGTCGTAAATAAATGTTTCAAACGTGTTTTACACCCATTGATGTATAAGGAAACCATATGAATAATTGTTCAAGAATTCTACTTGCTACAGCGATTACCGCGCTAATAGGGTCTAACCAAATTCATGCAGATACCCTGTCACTAACTGACGCCATAGCGGGGGGGAATGCGTTCGGTGATTTGCGCTTACGCTACGAGAACGTTGATAGTGGTTCTGTAGAATCTGATGTGCTGATGTTGCGTTCTAGAGTTGGTTATAAAACAGCAGTGTATGAAGGGTTTTCAGCATTAGTTGAGTTTGAAGACGCGCGTGACGCACTTGGGATCACTGAAGATCCCAACAATCCGAATGCAATCTTAGACGCGGAGATGACGGAGGTAGACCAAGGCTTTATACAATATAAAAATACCCTGCTGACGACTAAACTTGGCCGCCAAGTGATTGCGCTCGATAATCAGCGTCATATTGGCCATGTGGGGTGGCGAAATGACCGACAAACATTCGACGCCGCACGTATCTCCGCTGAGGTAATGACCGGCTTAAAAGTTGATGCAGCCTATATCTATCGTGTGAACCGAATTAATACGCCCGTTTTTAGTGATTTAGAAGAAACTAGCCACAAACTATTGAATATTTCTTATGCGTCGTCGATTGGTAAGATAGCTGTGTATGACTATGAGCTATCCAAGGAGGGCCCCTTCGATGAAACCTCAACAGTAGGACTAAGTTTGAATGGTAAAACGGGCGAGGATATAAAAATCAGTTATGCGTTTGAATATGCGCAGCAAGATAATAAAACCGTCGATGCGGATATGAAATACATGTTGGCTGAGCTGGGCGTCTCGGTAGTTGGCCTTACTGGTAAGCTTGGTTATGAGGTAATGGGTTCCGATGCAGGAAAAGAATCATTTTCGACCCCCTTAGCAACCGTGCATAAATTTGCAGGTTGGGCGGATGTGTTTGCTGCACCCTCTTTGTTCGGCTCGCTTGACGGAGGTAATGGGCTAGTTGACACGTACGCATCGGTTACTGGTAAATTAGCGGGCGTTAAGTTGGCGGCTGTTTATCATGATTTTGAATCAGATGAGCTAAGCAAGGATTTGGGAAGTGAAATTGACCTGTTAGTTGCGAAGAAATTTAGTGA
>CAJWAD010000056.1 GCA_913020245.1 uncultured Oleiphilus sp. | reverse complement strand
GTTTCTAAGAAATTTAAAGATAATAATAGTATTCGAATGAATGCGGCGCTCATTGAAGCGCGTGCTCATTTGGGGCAGGGCGACGTTACTAGATCAAAAAGCGCCTTTGCAAAAGCTGAAAAAGTGATGAATATTGAAGAGGCGGATGCAGAAACGTCTATTGAATTTGCGCGCACACTTTACTGTATGGGTGAGGAAGAAAAAGCAGAAAGATTACTCAAATCGCTTGCGGCTTCGAACAAAGACGATAAAAAAGTGATCAAATCAATCAATGAGCTGATAGACGAGCCTGTCAGTTTGCAACTTAAAGTTCGTGCTCGAAAGCTGAATAAAGATGGCATTCGCTGTTTTGAAACCGGCGATCTGGATTCAGCGCTTGAAAGTTTCAATGAAGCCCTAGAGGCCACACCCAAACACCCGGCGCTCAATCTAAACGTTATCCAAGTGACGCTTAAGAAGATGGCCGTTAACGGTCAGGACGAGCAGGCCAAGCAGTTATGCTTGCGATGCTTGGCTAATGTAAGTCATATTCCTGAGCAGCATCCGCAGTATAAACGTTATGTTTACTTGCAGAACAAACTTTCGGTTCTTTGATAAAAATGAATATCTTTAGAGTGAGTAAGGGCAATAAATTAATCAAAGACGATCGTCCACTGCTCAACTTGGTTCTGCAGTAATACTCTATAAATGCTTGATCCACTTATTTTGGAAATACAATCTTTTTTTGTTTTAAGCGTTTCCGATTTTTTGCATATCGAAAAATCCGTCCATCGCGTTATTTTTGCTCAAAGAATTAAGCTATGTCGGGATGGTCACACTGCCTGCAAATAATTGCCATTGCTTACCGAAAGCCATGTAAAGTGTGTCTTGTATCTCCAACCCGAAGGTTTGAGTAATATATACTTCAATTATTGTTGTTTTAAATTTATTCGTCATCGAAATTGACGGATCCTTACTCAAAGTGGTTGCCTTGCGAGTTTTTTTCTTTTTATCTTTAGTCCTTTTAACTGCGTGTAGTCGTCAGTCTGACATCAGTTCGCCCAGCGTATTTGACCCGAGTGTGTTGCCAAATTGTGAGATAGATTTGGGGCAACAAGAGCTTTTGACTGCGTTGTCGATAATTTCAAACCACAAAAATGAGGATGATCGTCAACTGGCGGCGTTTACGTTACCCGTACCAATCCGGTTAACTCAAAACTATTCGTTTTTAATAGAAAGCCTCTCATTTTTAGTAACGCTTTTAGAGATTGATAGGAACTACGATATAGAGAATGTTGAGGGCTTTGCTAGTTTTTCCTTAGCCTCTGTTTCTGCCGAGTTAACCATTAACGGTCAGATGATTTCGTTAGAGGAGGGTGTAGAGTCAGAACGCGTTTCACTTGGCGCCGGTCTCAATACAATAAGCATTGACATAGAGGCTGACGCGACCGTGATTGAGACAAGAGAGGCATGCACGGTAAAGAATGTTGGTGATGATGACGAAAATCCGAACGAGAAACGTTTGAAACTTCGACAGACTGTCAACGTTGACATAACCAAAAATGATTTACCTCCTAATCAAATAGGTTTTTTCTTGCCTCAGACTAGCTCTTATGGGGCATCTATCGCAAGTTGGGGGGACTTAGTGTTTGTTGGCGCCCCTAATAGCGAGAACTCGGAAGGAAGAGTAGATGTTTTCACTCGCGATAATTCAGGTTGGCGTTTTCAACAAACCATAAAAGCATCGAATGCTGGTGCAGGTGATGAATTTGGCTCATCCATTGCAGTTTACAATAATCAGCTCGTTATCACGGCACCAGGCGAAGATGGGGATTTGAGTGGAATATTTAATGGTCTAGCAGTTGATTCTGGATTTAGTGGCAACGTCAATGACAATTCCGGTGCGGTATATGTGTACACTTCGGAGGGATCAAATTGGACCGAAACCGCTTACATAAAAAAACCATTGAATACGATCGGCGCGAACGGGTATGAGCATGGTTTTGGGTCTGATATTGCAATTTATGCCGACCGTTTAATAGTGGGAGCATTCAAAGACTCTTCTTATTTTGACTCTATTGAGTTTGTAGAAACAGGAAGGGCTTATCTTTATCAGTTTAATGGGGTTTTAGGGTGGGAGTTAGAGGTGTCATTAGAATCGAGCTTTAGACGATCTGGTGATCTATTCGGCGCCAGTGTAGATATTCATAAAAATAGAGCTATTGTCGGTGCACCCGGTGATTCTAGCCGTTTTCAAGGTGTCGTATCACTCCCCGACGAGGTAGCTCAAATTGATGATAGCAACGCAGACTATGATGCAACCGAAGCGAGCTCAGGCGCCGTCTACCTCTTCGAAAATACTGGTACGAGTTGGGTTAAAAATGCTTATCTCAAAGCAGAGAACGCTGAAGCAGGTGACCGATTCGGTGAGGCCGTCTCGCTTGCCGATAATAAATTGCTTGTCGGTGCTCCCTTTGAAGATGGGAGTGGTGTTGGCTTAAATCAAGATATGTTTACAAATGGCTTAGCTGAATCTGGCGCGGCATACTACTACCAAGCAATTGCTCTTGAAGACAGCGCGCAAGAAACCTGGAATCTACAGACGTACTTCAAAGCAACTGATCCAAAACTTGGCGCAAATTTTGGTGCTGAATTGGATATTGACAATAACTGGTACGCTATTGCCGAGCCTAAATCTGCTATTTCTGGTGGTCAGGGACTAGGACAAGTTAGCCTTTATAACAACAATCTTGAGCGGGTATTGAATGGGACTTTTCCTGATGACAATACACAGACGGCGCAAGAATTGTTTGGAGCGTCGCTAGCGCTCGGCAAAGACTCATTGTTTATAGGCGCTCCTGGGTTTGTTGTGGATGACGAGAATGGTGGGTTTATAGTGGGCGCCGGTGCATTTTCGGTCTATGAGTAATATGGTTTGTTCGTTTATTTCTCAGTACCTGTCGCTTGAAAAATACCGCCTAACATTATAAGCGCGAGCTGCTGTTTACTCTGTTTTATCAGGTCTTTGTGCTCTTTCGGGTGCGTGTCCAGCAACTCTGCACCGAGGTTCATTGTGAGTGTCGTCATCGCTTTGGCAATATTTAGGGTGTCAAGCGGTGGTCGGTTCTTCGACTCGGCACGCTCCGCCAGATAAGTGGCCAGCTCCCTGGTAAAGTTATTGATTTCAGAACGGATCGTTTCGCGAAATTCTGGCGTATTACCGGCTTGTTCCACAATAAGAAGGCGAAAATGTGTCTGGTGATCCAACAGGTATTCGACAAAGGTATCGACCGACACCCCAATTGCGTCGTTGTCTTTATCAATGCGCTTACGCGCTTTTCTAAATAGTTGTCTTAGCGTCAGTCCGGCCTCTTCTACTAGGGCTAAACCAAGCTCATTCATATCATCGAAATGACGATAAAAAGAGGTAGGTGCAAGCTCTGCGGCACGCGTGACCTCTCTTAAGCTTAGGCTAGAGTATACCCTTTCAGATGAAAGGAGAGAGAGTGCGGCATCAAGCAGGGCTCTGCGGGTTCGCTGCTTTTGCTCTTTGCGAATACTCATAAATCTATATTATTGGTTTTCGATCAATACGCGTGGTAAGGAGGTTTCATTAACCGAGATCTTTTGCGTCGGTGCAACGACTGTCGCGACACCATGAACGACAACTTCATCGTTTTGATTACGAACTTCACAATTGATGGCAACCCGATTACGTTCGAGTTTTTCGAAAATTGTTAGTCTTGCTGACAGTGTATCGCCGAGCTCAATTTTCCCAGAAAAATTTAATTCCTGCTCAAGATGTATCGTGCCTGGACCAGGAATGACAGAGGTCACTGCCGTGTTTAGTATATTTGCAGCCCACATGCCGTAGCCAATTTTATCGCTATACGTACTTTTTTGAACTGCATCGGTTGTGAGTTCCGCCGGGTTAATATTACCTGATTGTGCGGCGAATAAAATTAGTTCGTCTTCAGATAATGTTTCTGTAAATGTGGCATAATCTCCAGCATGCAATTCTTCGTAAGTAATATTTTCTATTGCTCGCATAACACCCGATTTCTCTCGTTCGATTCGTCTTTACTCTATAGCATAGAAGACATTTCTAGCGAATCAATGCGCCGTAGGTGTGGTGAGCCGAATTAAGAAACTTAAGTATGGACTCTATTAACACAATTACCTCAGATCTTGATTTTGATGCATTAACGATTAAGGACCGTATCAAAATTAAGCGCCATATTCGAGACTATGAAAGGGAAAGCAAAACAGCTGAATTAGGCTCTCAAGAAAATAAGCTTCAGCGCCTTCAAAAGCTAATCAAGTCTGCAAAATCGCATTTTCTGAAGCGAGCAGAACAGCATGTTCATATTTCATATCCAGACGATCTGCCTGTTGCTCAGAAGGCCCAAGAGATAAAGTTGGCCATCGAGACGAATCAAGTTGTGGTCGTGGCTGGGGAAACGGGTTCAGGCAAAACAACCCAGTTACCCAAAGTATGTTTAGAGGCAGGTTTAGGCCGAAAAGGATTAATTGGACACACGCAACCCAGACGTTTGGCTGCGAGAACCGTGTCAGATCGCATTGCTCAAGAGCTTCAGACTGAGCTTGGTGGTCAAGTAGGTTATCAAGTTAGATTCACCGATTCGGTAAGTGATGCCAGTCTAATTAAAGTGATGACTGATGGTGTTTTGTTGGCCGAAATAAAAAATGATCCTTACTTAAATCGGTATGACGCAATCATTATCGACGAAGCGCATGAGCGAAGTTTAAATATTGATTTCATTCTTGGCTACTTGAAGAGACTGTTGCGCAAGCGCAAGGATTTAAAGGTCATTATTACATCTGCGACCATCGATTTAGAGCGGTTTTCAAAGCACTTTGATAATGCGCCCGTCATTTCTGTATCGGGGCGATCTTATGAAGTTGATGTGAAGTATTTGCCGCGTAACACTGAAGATAATGAGACGAGTTTGGGGTCGCAAGTAGAGGAGGCAATTGAGCTAATTCAAGAGGATGAGCACGACCGGCAATGGCGTATCGGTGATGTATTAGTGTTTTTGCCGGGTGAGCGAGAAATTAGGGATGTTGCTCAACATCTGCGGCATTGTAATTGGCGAGATACTGAAATTACGCCCCTATATGCGCGCTTGAGCAACGACGAACAAAGCCGCATCTTTAAATCCCACCCGGGGCGGCGCATCGTGCTCGCGACCAACGTCGCCGAAACCTCAATTACGGTGCCAGGTATCCGCTATGTGATTGATTCTGGTGTTGCGCGTATTTCGCGCTACAGCATTCGCTCGAAGATTCAACGCTTACCCATTGAAGCAATTTCTCAAGCGAGTGCAAATCAGCGCAAAGGCCGATGCGGACGCGTCGCGCCAGGTATTTGTTATCGCCTTTATGCTGAGGAAGATTTTATAAGTCGACCTGAGTTCACTGATCCTGAGATTATGCGCACGAACCTCGCGTCAGTCATTTTAAAAATGCTCGACGTGGGTTTAGGTGAAGTGAATCAGTTTCCTTTTATTGATATGCCTGAGACGCGTGCATGGCGAGATGGTTATAAGCTCTTATATGAGTTGAACGCGGTCGACGATAATCAAAGGCTTGCGCCTTTAGGTCGCAAATTAGCGCGATTACCGATTGATCCGAGATTGGCTCGCGTTATTTTAGCCGGCGTGGAAACTAATTGTTTCGAAGAAGTGTTGATCATTGCCAGTGCGTTAGCCATTCAAGACCCTCGGGAGCGGCCAGCCGAGAAACAGCAAGCGGCTGATCAAGCGCATAGTGAATATAAGGATGAACACTCAGATTTTGTAAGTGTATTGAACTTGTGGCGACTCTATGAAGAAAAACGCCAAGCGCTCAGCAATAATCAACTTCGCCAATATGCTAAAAAGCATTTTTTATCCGTGTTAAGGATGCGTGAATGGCGTGAGTTGCATAGACAATTGCTCATCGCCTGCAAAAGCGTGATCGACCTAAAAAAACTGCAATTAAAAGCGCCAGTATCGAACGATGAAACGGTGTCTGAGGCAGCCAGTTCGGTTGATTATGACGACTTGCATAAGGCTATTTTAAGCGGGTTTTTAGGTAATGTTGGCCGTCATGATGAAAAACGTGAATACAAAGGCAGTCGAAATCGCACCTTTCAGGTATTTCCGGGGTCTACTTGCGCGAAAAAGAAACCCAAGTGGATGCTATCAGCAGAAATAGTGGAAACTCAGCAAGTTTGGGCACGCATGAATGCTCGTATCGAAGCTGAATGGATTGAGCCTATCGCGCTGCATTTGATCAAGCGTTCCTGGAGTGAGCCCCATTGGTCGCAAAAGCAGGGGCAGGTAATGGCCTTTGAGAAAGTGACACTATATGGCCTTGAAATCGTCGCGAAACGTCGCGTTAACTATTCAACGATTGATCCTGTTATCAGCCGTGAAATATTTATTCGCCATGCGCTGGTTGAAGGCGAGTATAAGTCTCGAATCGAGGCTTTAAATCAAAATCGAGCGCTCATAACGAATTTAGAAGCTCTAGAGGATAGAACACGCCGTCGCGATATCGTGATCGACGAAGAACGTATTTACGATCTTTACGCTCAGGCTATTCCAAACACTGTGGTCAGTGCGCCGAGTTTTGAAAAGTGGTACAAGCGCGCAGATGAGATGGAACGGGGTAAGTTGAGTTTCTCGCTTGAACAACTGCGTGCAGAGAAAGAAGAGCCTTATGACCCGAGGCTATATCCAAATCTGCTTGAAAATAATGGTATTCGTTTTCCATTAAGTTATAACTTTTCACCCGGTGCAGACGATGATGGGGTTAGTATTTCTGTGCCGGCGCGCGCATTAAAACAGGTTACGGCGACTGGGCTTGAAAAAATTGTTCCCGGCTTGTTACGAGAAAAATGTGTTCAATTGATCAAAAATTTGCCGCGAACCATTCGTAAGCACTTTGTACCTGTACCAGACACCGTTGAAAAAATTTACCCAAAGGTGTCGAATAGCGATGAGCCGTTACTCGAGAGCTTGAGCCGTGAGCTGAAGTATTTGAGAGGTATAGAAGTGTCTTTGGATGCATGGAAGTTAGAGTTGCTTGATCCGCATCTACGATTGAATATCAAAGTAATAGATGATGCGGGTAAAACCCTTGATGAGGGGCGCGACCTAATTAAGCTCGTGCAACGAAACGATCAGTTGATTCAAGAGGCGCCGTCCATTCTTGAGGCTCAAGCGGGCGAGCAGAATGATTATACCGATTGGTCATTTGCTGATTTACCGAAAGAAAAAGAAATAAACCAGGGTGGTATCGGGTTAAAAGTCTACCCAGCAATTGAAGACCACAAGCATTGTGTACGTTTGATTGAATGCAACGATGTCTTGCAAGCTCAGCAACGCAGCCGACTCGGATTGGCTCGGTTGTACGCATTACGATTAAAAGATCAGTTTGCATTGCTGCCAAAAGTAATACCGGATTATAAAAAAATAGGCTTATATTATGCTCCAGTCGGGCAGGCTAAATATTTGTATGAAGACCTCGCGCTTGCCACTGTTATTCATCATTTTGAGACAGCGGATAATGTCTATTCGCAACAGGACTTTGAGCAACGGTGGCAAAGTCGCCGTGGCGATTTTGTCGATAGTGCGGTCGCATATGCGAGGACTGTTTTAAACATTCTGGCGCCGTATCATCAGCTGATGAAGTCCCTAAAAGGTAAAACTAATTTGCAACTCGCGTTGTCCCTCGGTGATTTGAAAGCACAGCTAGGGCATTTAGTTTACGATGGTTTTTTGAGTGCTTCTTCGTTTGTTGTGATACAAAATTATCCGCGTTATTTAGATGCGGCAAACATCCGCCTTGAGAAAATGTCACGCGAGATGGGGCTTGAACGCAAAACGCTGCCGGTGTTAACGGAGTGGTGGCAGCGCTATGAAGATCGACTTGCGTTGCATGAGGCGCAGGGTATTTATGATGAAAATTTGGCCACTTTTCGCTGGATGATTGAAGAACAAAGAGTGTCTTGGTTCGCTCAGCAGTTAGGCACGGCACAAACCGTTTCTGAAAAGCGTATCAATAAGCAGTGGGACTTAGTGAAACGTGTCTGAACGAAAGCCAGCTAGTAGTGCTCCCTAAAATGGTGCAAAATAGCTAAAAAAAAGCCTTGAACGAAGCATCGATGTTCGCTTCGACTTATTAAGCTCTGCGTAACAATGATGAGGAGATTTTGTGTATAACGCTGCGATCACCGGAACTGGTCTTTATACCCCCCCAAATTCAATTTCCAATGATGAGTTAGTCGAAAGTTTTAACGCTTTCGTTAACGAATTTAATCAGGCCAACTCAGCGGCTATAGAGCGCGGTGAAATGGAAGCATTGCAGGCGTCATCTTCAGCGTTCATTGAAAAAGCAAGTGGTATCAAAAGTCGTTACGTCGTTGACAAAGCCGGTATTTTAGACCCGCAACGCATGCGACCCAGTATCCCAGAGCGCTCGAATGAGGAACCAAGCGTCTTATGCGAAATGGCGGTGCATGCAGCCAAGCAGGCGCTGCAAAATTCAGGTAAAGAAATTGCCGATATTGACGGGGTTATTGTTGCGTGCTCGAATTTACAACGTGCTTATCCAGCGGTGTCAGTTGAAGTACAGTCGGCATTGGGTATCAAGGGCTTTGGTTTTGATATGAATGTCGCATGTTCCTCTGCCACGTTTGGTCTTCAAACGGCGCTTGATCTTGTTAAGGCGGGCACAGCACGGAGCATCCTTTTGCTGAATCCCGAGGTGTGTTCTGCACATTTGAATTTTCGAGATCGTGATAGCCATTTTATTTTTGGGGATGTGTGCACCGCCATTGTCATTGAGCGCCAGGACTTGATGACCGTATCGACCTACTACGAGGTTGTGAGTGCCAAGTTGGCAACGGAATTTTCAAATAATATTCGTAATAATTTCGGCTTTATGAACCGCTGCGCACCGGATGCAGAGTCTGAAAAAAATCCAGATAAATTGTTTGTTCAGCAAGGTCGTAAAGTATTCAAAGAAGTATCGCCAATGGTGGCGAACTTGATTGTTGAGCACCTAGCCGCGAATGATCTTAGCCCTGCTGATCTTCGTCGTATGTGGTTACATCAAGCAAACTTAAACATGAATTTACTGATTGCAAAACGCGTACTTGGCCGCGATGTAACGCCCGACGAGGCCCCCGTTATCTTGGATGAATATGCGAATACTAGTTCAGCGGGTTCAATTATCGCATTTCACAAGTACCGCGATGATATGGCGGCCGGTGATGTGGGGGTTATTTGCTCATTTGGTGCGGGCTACTCTGTTGGTAGCGTAATCGTTAAGAAGCACGTGCGCTGAAGAGTAGGGGTTTTTCTTGTATATAAACATAGGTTTTTACCGTGATGCGTCGAGGTTTTTAACTCGCGCTCTACTGCCAGTAGTTGTTGGATTGATGGTCTCAACGGTTCAAATGGTTTCAGCAGACGTGTTGCAAGGTGCAGATGACGCTTCAATGGAGAAATCATCTACAAGCGGCACGAAAGATGAATTCGACAGCTATGTTGATGATGTATTTGAGCAAGATCCCTATGAATCATTCAATCGTTCAATGTTTTCATTAAACGAGCGTGCCGATAAATATGTTCTTCGACCCGTTGCGAAAACTTACGATACACTCATGCCGGGCTTCCTTAATAACGGAATTACAAATTTTTTCAATAATATCGAAGACTTAGAAACATTCGTTAATTCGATTCTTCAGGGAAAGTTTGATAACACCTTAACCTCATTAAATCGGTTTATTTGGAATAGTACGATCGGGCTTGCAGGGTTTATTGATGTGGCCACACATTTTGGATTAAAGGTTGAAGAGGAAGATTTTGGACAAACGCTCGGTGTTTGGGGCTATAAAAATAGTGCTTATTTAGTCCTGCCATTTCTCGGTCCAGGTACCGTTCGTGATAACTTGGGGCGAGGCGCTGATTGGTATCTATCACCAACAGGACGCTATTTAGAGGTGGAGACGATTGATAGTTTCGCGTTATTAGGCCTTCAAATCGTCGATTTTAGGGCAGACCTTTTGGCTGCAGAGGGGTTAATTCCGCCAGGTGATAAATATGTTTTTGTTCGTAATGCGTTTTTACAAAATCGAGATTTTGTCATTAATGATGGTCAAGTAGATGATGCATTTGCAGATGAAGCGTTTGACGATTTCGATGATTTTTAAACGTAAAATTAACATCTACCTTTAACATTCCTTCACACTAAACCTGCTCAAAAACACAGTCCTTTGTATGTCGGTGCTTTATATTGGTTATTCATACGTAAAGCCTGAGGTCTCTCCATTGCCTAAGCATAATCAAGAGCAAATCAATCAGCTTAAAAAATATTTGGGATCTGCAACCAGCTATGAACAATGGAAAGACATAGCGCAATCGCTCGATCATCTAGAGCAGAGAGAGGCCTGGAAAGACGACATACAGTCAGACATTTACAATTATGATGTGTTGTTAGATCGCTTTAAGAGCTTGCAAGCGGACCGTTTAGCTGGAAATACGGAAGACTTGGCTCGCGCCTTACGCGAGGGCTTGCATCATGACTTGGGTAACATGGGCAATATTCGTCTTTACCAAGAAAGTTACTTTGGTACCAAGAAACTAATAGAGCAGTATGTCGAAGAAGTTTGTCTTTGCATCGAGTATCTATGCGATAACCTTGTCGTATCAATGACGTCCTCTCAAAAGCTTGATTTTTTTAAAACCGTTTTACTTAGTTTTGGTCGTCCTGCTCTTTTGATGAGTGGTGGCGCATCGCTCGGAGCGTTTCATTTGGGCGTTGCAAAATCACTTTGGGAAAACGATTTACTACCGCAGGTGATCACCGGATCAAGTGCAGGATCTATTATTGCGTCGGTATTGGGCACGCGAACAGATGAGGAGATACCTGAACTCTTCGATCCCGAGGCGCATAGTTTGCATCCGTGGCGCTGGAAAGGCTTATTTAGTGGTTTGAGTGGTCGCGGTTTCATGGACCAACGGCAGCTACAACGCGTTATTCGCGAATACCTCGGTGAATATACGATGGAGGAGGCTTATGAGCGCTCTGGTCGTAGCATTAATGTGACCGTTTCACCGGTCCAACACCATCAAAAAGAACGCTTGCTAAGTGGTATAACTACACCCTATTTATTGCTGTGGAGCGCTGTATTGGCAAGTTGTGCGGTACCCGCTATTTTTCCACCTGTAAAATTACAAAAGAAAGATAAACATGGTGATACAGCGCCCTATATGCCGAGATTGCGTTGGGTAGATGGGAGTGTCGTGAGCGACCTACCGGTCGAGCGTCTGATGCACTTATATGATGTAAATTACAGTATTGTCAGCCAAACAAATCCGCATGTCGTGCCTTTTTTGAAAGATAAAGCGGGAAGCCAGAAAACCTCGTTTGCTGAGATTCCGATGGCTTGGCTCAAAGCGGAGCTAAAATTTCGGAGTAAAGGTTTAAGCGATTATGTGCGTAAAAATGCGAATTCGCAGATTCTTCGACAAAGCGCGGGGCAATTACATGCGATGATGTCGCAAACTTATTATGGAGATGTCACGATTGCACCAAATTATAAGCTACGTCATTATATGAAAGTGCTGTCCAACCCAAGCTCAGAGTTTATTCAAGAGTTAATGCTAGAGGGCGAACGTTCGACTTGGCCGAAGATGAGTATGATTGCGACACATTCCAGAATCAGTAAAACACTTGAAAAATCGATAGCGAAATTAAAAAATGATGTGCGTTCGCACCGAGCAAAGCTAAGTATTATTGCTTGAGGATGCAAAAGAGATTAAACTTTTCGTAATCTTATAATTACTCAAGCTTAATACTAACGAATGTACCTAGATTATTTCGGCCTCGAAGAAGCGCCGTTCTCGATTGCCCCTGATCCACGATATCTATTTATGAGCGAACGCCATCGTGAGGCTCTCGCCCATCTGCTATATGGTGTAAATGGAGACGGTGGGTTTGTCGTACTCACAGGTGAAGTGGGGACAGGAAAAACCACTATTTGTCGGTTTTTCTTGAATCAAGTCCCGAAAACGACTGATGTTGCGTTTATCGTAAATCCGAAACTTTCAGCGAAAGAGTTGTTAGCCTCGATTTGTGATGAATTTGGGCTGGAAACCGGTCCTGATCCGTCTATAAAAGCACTTAACGACGCCTTAAACACCTATCTTTTAGCGGCGCATTCCGAAGGAAAGCAGTCGGTACTAATTATTGATGAGGCGCAGAATCTTCAAGTCGACGTGCTCGAACAGCTTCGTTTACTAACCAATTTAGAAACAGCTGAGAAAAAACTGCTGCAAATTATTCTACTCGGTCAGCCTGAGTTGCGAATGCTATTGGCACAGCAAGAGCTGCGTCAGTTAAACCAGCGAGTAACGGCGCGCTATCATTTGCATGAGTTAACGCGACCGGAACTTGGCATCTACGTGACATGCAGACTGGCAGTTGCTGGCTGTCGTACGCGTTTGTTTTCAAATAAAGCCCTTAACAAGCTTTACAGATATAGTGGCGGCGTGCCCCGTCTCATTAATCTTTTGGCCGGCCGCGCTTTGCTGGGTGCATACGCCTCGCACTCCGAAAGTGTTGAAGTCGAACATGTGAAGCAAGCGCATGTTGAAATACAGGGTGAGTTCTTTGGAAAAAAACCTATTTTTGCGGTTTATGGCGTCTGGGCGACCAGTGCAGTGTTGGCTGGAGCCCTGTTTATTAGTTTAGGCGTTTGGTCGACTTCATGGTTAGATTCTGTTGGTCCAGATTTAACTCAAGAGTATGAGCAACAACCCCAAGGGATAGATAATCCGACAGAGACAGTTCAACTGTCAGCGAGCAGGGGAATACCTGAGGCGCCTATTGTCGACGCGTCAAAAGTCGAGAGTAGTTTGGATCAGAATAGTGATATGCAAAAATCTGAAAGTCCCATCATTGAAGACTTTCAGGAGGCGCTCTCCAGCACGCCGGAGAGTTTAGCCGCTTACGCTGAAGCACCGACGCCTGATACAAAATTGTTGAAAGCGCCGACGCAAGAGTTTGACGAGCAGTTATCGAGTGTTGCCGAGTTTGACTCGCTTGCTGATCGTGAAAAACATGTAAAAGGTAAGTTTATGGGCTATCAGTCGTTATTCGATGTATGGGGTCTAAATTATTCACCTGAGCCGTTTCTACTTGCGTGTCAGTTTGCGGAAATAAATGGTCTACGCTGCCTTCATAAAAATGGCAATTGGCGGAGTTTAATTAGTATTGATCGCCCGGCCTTGTTGACTTTATTTAATGGTAGAGGCGAAAAAATCTTTCTGTCTTTGATTAAAATTGATGATCAGCGAGCGTTAGTCTCACATGCTGGTGATATTTTTTGGACGTCGCTAGATGAAATTGACCGCCATTGGCTTGGTGAATATTCTGTTGTGTGGAAACTACCACCTTATAAATCGAATGTGATTGAGCCTGGGCAGCTGTTAGAAGAGGATTGGTTAAACACCGGTCTCACCAAAATAAATGGGCTAAGTGGTCATCAGGATCAATTAATTAGGCCGACGATTGATCTAAAACAGATGATTGTGGATTTTCAAAAACAGATGGGGCTGGTGCCAGATGGGGTCGCAGGAAGCTTGACGCTTATTCAAATGAATAGTCTTCTTGGCGTGGGAAGTCCAAGTTTGCTTGGGAAGTCATAGCCGCATGTCATATATTCTTGATGCTTTGCGTCGGTCAGAAGAGGAGCGTAATCAGGAGCAACTGCCGAGCTTTCGACAAGAAACAGGTCTACTGTATCGCTCGAGGAATAAAACTAATTGGGTAATTATATTACTTAGTCTCGCGCTATTGGTAAATGCCATTGGCTTAGTTTTCATCTACTTGAAATCGGATGATTCGCCACAGAGACCCTCAGCCCAAAGCGCTCCAGCAGAACACGTTTCAGCGGAAAAATTAGATCAACTAAATGCAGTTCCTGAAGGTGATGCTGTTTCAGTGGCTACGCTTGCGAAGGTAACAGGGCCTAACAGCGATAGTAGTTATACTAGTGATGCACGCACATCATCAAAACCTGAGCCGACCCCTTCAATTGATACCGCGCTTATAGAAAAAGTGGCGCCAACCAAATTAGCTACGACACCGTTGTTACCAAAAATCGACGTCGAAGTTGCTCAACCTGATATTATTCGGCCGAAAAAACAACGCACCCAGACCCCCGCGACCAAAAAGTTGGTTGCGCAAAGTACGGCACAAGTCACGCGTGGCTCGGTCACTATCGCAAGCGAGCCGATTGATAGGCAGGCGATTATGCAAGGGTCCCCTTATGAGGATGTTGAGTACCTTTATAATATGAACGTGTCATCTCGTCCGAAGGTAAAACCGCTTCGTTTTAATAGTCATATTTATTCTGATGATCCCAGTGCAAGACGAGTGATGATCAATAATATTTATTTGCGCGAGGGGCAGGAATTAGCGGGTATTCAGGTACTTGAGATCGGAGAGCTGGATATTGTATTTGAAAAGGCGGGCACGCAATTTAAGTTGCCGGCGATGCGCGATTGGAATGGTTGATCGCTATTTCTGTTTGGATACGGAATCTTTCTAGTCTTTTAGTACCTTATCAAGAAAATCTAAAAGAGCGTCACGATTTTCGGGTTTTGCAAAGGCCTGGGTATGTCCACCTGAAACAGGCATCGCAAGCGCGACCTTTTTATCATTGTATTCATACGCTTCAATTAGCTGCTGCAGATGGTGATAAGGCACGATCGGATCCTCTTTACTGTGAATGAGGAGCATGGGCAAATTAAGTGAAGCGATATGATCCTCTGCATCATATTGGCTAGTCATCAAACTTGCAGGCGCTTGTAATAGCCAAGTTATCCAATGACGTTGCATAACTTCACGCGCTATTTGCGGCCAACTGGCCGGTGCCGATTCACTGATAAGTGCCAAAAACGGTCTCAGTGTAGGAGAGGACAAGTCTGTATAAGTAATGGCTAAAGCTCCCCCCATGCTTTGACCGAGAATAATTAGGGGCTCGCGAGTGTTATTGCTAAGCCACTGGTGGGCGAGGCCGATATCTTCAACTGCTGTGCTCAGCGTAGAATGTCCTTGAGACAGCCCATAACCGCGATAATCAAGAAGAAATATTCCGTAACCTTGTAAGCTGAGCCAAGCAACACTGTTTATGTGTGTACTGATATTTTCGCCATTGCCGTGCAAGTAAAGGATATAGGCCTTTGCTGGCCGTTGCGCTGACGTGCCTTTTTGCTTTGGGTTAATTAACCAGCTTTGAAGACGCTCGCCGGTGTCTGTTTCGATTGAAATTGTTTGATAATCTAATTCGAGACTTTTCGGCGTTTGGTAGTAACCGGTATGCGGATAAAACAGCAAGCTTGTGAGATTTGTGCACGCGTTTGACGCAAGTAAAATAACCAGCAGAGTAGAGATTCGAAGGAAGGTGTTGAGGGCAGATGACCATGTCATATTAAAAATAATACATCAGGCTGATGCTGCTATCAGTTTGATACAGCGTTTTTTGATTCGCAGTTAAGCTCTCTTGATAATCCATATCCGCACGAATTTGCCAATTTCTGCCGAGCGAGATGCTTGCGCCTATGCTTATTAGTTCACTTTCAAATTTTGCTCCTGACACATCGTAATGTTTGGTCCAATCAATGTTGATATTACCGAATAAATGTTGTGATAAAAGGGAAATGCGTGGACCGCTCCCTAGGTAATAACCTTTGCTTATATCGCTATCTAGATACGCTTGCGTGCTCAGCAATGTGGTAAATTGGATTGGAAAAGAATCTTCAAACCACAAATAACTGAGGCCAGGACCTGCGCGTAAGTAAGGCATTAGCTCATCGTATTGGCTGATATGTCGCTCTAAGCCGGTCGAAACAAACCAAGACGTCGGGGCACTAAAATCGTTGCGTGGCGTAAATGAGGCAATATCGATAAATCGCGCCTGAAAAAGCGTCACTGAATCGCTATAAGCCCGAAACCAAAGGTTGAACATTTCCAATTGTGCACCTTTTAAGTAGCCACCAATTGGATCTAAAAAGTCATGATAGGCCATTCGTAAGTTCGCGGCCATGTAGGTGCCCGCGATGTCTTCCCCCGCTGACAATGCGACACGATGAGAGCGGTGCCCCTCATCATCTCTAATCTCTGGTGCAGGCGTCTTGTCAAATACCTCCTGAAGTCCGAGACTCGAACGATAGCTGAGTATTTTGATCGCGCGACGATTATAAGCGCGGCTAAGGGTTTCATTTTTTCGGGCAAGGTAATGTACATAGCTAGCCGCTAATTCCGCACCTTGCGCCCGTTGTTCTGGACTCATTTCAGTGAAGGTTTGGTTGACCGATTCGACAGAGATCTCAAGATCGCTCAACGCAAGTGCATAGTGTTTCTGACGGTCATTTACTTGTTCTAATTGATACTCCATATTAGTGCGCATAGACGGCCGAAATAAAGCGCGTTGAATCAGGCCTTGCTCATTTAAAACGCGTACCGTATCAGCGGGAATAACGTCACTGGTAAAGGCCTCCGACGCGTTAAAACGAGGGCTCGCGGCGTCTAGTAACGTTAGCAAATGATAGGAGCAATTTTCTGTAAAAAAGTAGTAGTAAAAGTGCGTATTTTTTATTTCCCAGACGTGACGTAAAAACTGTTCCAACTCATCTTTCTTTATATCGAGTTCGTACTCCCATACATCTCGGGACTCTAAATAACTGTATTCTTTCACTTTTTGATAGTAAGGCAGCACAGAAAATATGCCTGGATACCCACCCGTTAAGCCTTTGTAGCTGAATACTAATTCATTATCTGCTGGGTCCGCATTTGCGGCATAGTTGATGCTGTAGTTGAGAAGCGGGTTAGTATTTTTATCACTGTCTACCCGCATCAGAGTATGCCCAAACATTGAAGATGGGCTGTTCAGGTAAGCGGCCGGAAAAATGAGGGTTAAACCGTCACCGCCAATTTCCTCTAGCCATTGGTTTAACTCTGAACAATGCGCAATATCAAAATTGAGTGTTTTGATATGCGTGGACAACCAATGATATCGTGCCGGGAATTGGCAGCGTCTGTCTAGGTAGTCTGGGTTTGTTTTTGATAAAGCTTTTAAGCTGGCTTGAAGCTCTGCTAATGGATCGGTTTTGCCCGTCTCGGCTAAGAAAAAATCAGGGTCATCCGCTTGACTTTCATCAAACGCAAAAAGCCCTACTTGATGATAATGAAGCAGGTGTCGCCATTGCTTTAAACTCGCGAGCTTTTGCAGGTCGGTTGATTCAGCCGCATGCGTTAATGTAATAAGTGACGTTGAAAGAACGCAGATACAAAATAAAAATCGGATCATTTGTGGCAAATTATAAATCAATACACTAAAAAGAGGGGGAGGGCGATCGCTGGCACTTAGCAGTGCTAGGCTTAGACTGAATTTCCTACCAATTGAAGCTAAGGCGGATCTAGGATCCACCTTAGACGGCCTAGGCTAGGACGCTAGGTACTTGGACAAACGAGCGTTGTGGCTCATGATGTCTGCAATGGTAAAGTAAACTTGTGAAGAACTAGTCTCTTCGTTTGGAAAAAGGCTGTCAAAATTACTCTGCATAGACACCATAAATGCGGATTTATCTTGATCGGCTACGCCAATTAACTCGGCAAGCGCGTCAAGCGTTTCGCCTTGACCTTGTGAAGATTCCAACGCAATTTGATCAATGTTCTGATCGATGAAGTAATCAACGCCAGATGCAAGCGGACCGCCTGCAGCCTCACATCCCAATGTGCCTGACGTCATACCAAATGTTTGGTTTCCTGATGTCGCATTAGTCGTAGCGGCTAGGACATGTTCAACCCATGAGCCTGGCGATTTAAAAACAACAGCAGTTCCAAGCCCACAACCTGCAGGGTGTGCCATAGCTACGATCGGAGCTAGCGCAATCGCTGCGCCAAGTACTAGTTTCTTCATTGGTAATTCCTTTAAGCGATT
>CAJWAD010000055.1 GCA_913020245.1 uncultured Oleiphilus sp. | reverse complement strand
GCCGCATAACGTCTGGCGAACCAGAACCCGGTGAGCAAGCCGGCGAAACCAAGCCCTGCTGCGATGAGTTGGCTCGAAGACATCAATGTTGCAAAAGACGCAAACATCGCCATTAAAATTAACGGCACAATAAACATCATGGTAGAGGCCATCAACAAGCCCGACTCAGGGATCGCAACAATCACGACGTCCCCTTCTTTCGCCTGAAGCGTATTGCGGACCGAAAATTCGATAACTTTTTCACCACCAAGTTTGGCCAAGGTGTTTTGGCCACAGCCCGCTTTGAGTTTGCATGACTCACATGCACTCATGCGTTGGGTACGCACCAGCGCATGCTCATTATCAATAGACAGAACGAGGGCTTTTTCTTCAACCATAACGCGCTTCTGTAGAGTATCTAGGGAACCTTATTATGGCATATAAGGCTGAATGCTTTTAGCCACTTTCATCGCCGTCATCGGTGGGATTTCACCTACCACAGTTACGTTATAGGCATGCTCACCGTTGGCAAGCTTGGTTGAGAACGCGACCGTTCCACCTACCATCGATGAGCCTTCCGGCATTGTGTCGATGGTTTCTTTCTCGATGAAGACACTGTAACTCGCAATCCCGTCACTGTAGAGCATCACATTAGCAGGCTGTTTTTTCTGGTCTCTCATTACCATAAAACCATCTGGCGCCCATTGGGCGTCCCACTTCAAGGCGGCTGGCCACGCGCTGTCCACGGCGGACATTGGAACCGTATTATGCTTTACGACTTCTGTTTTCTCGTATTCAAAATCTTTATCTGTGATGTCAGCAGGCAACTCTAAAGCGGTTAATTGAAAACGTTCCAACATCTTTGCGTGCTGGTCTAGCATCTCAGACTTTAGTAACAAACCGGTTTGCTCGTCTAACCACAAGCGATAGCTATAACGCAGCGTATCTTTCGCACTAATCGAAATAATCACTGTAGAACGCTCGACCAAGCGCTCATAACCCACCACACTTAAATTATAATAACGGTGGCCCGGCATAAAATTCGCGAACGTAGATTTAATCGGGTTATCGAAATCGCCTTTATCGAGTTCTATTAGACGATTGTCGGGGAGAATGCATAGCACCTCACCACCACGGCGGAGTATCTCTCCCATTTCACCATCAATTTGCGTTAAGCGCTCTTGCTCTTCCCCATTGTGAAACCGATGCACAATACGCATAGAGCTGCTCACATCACCTCGTGAAAAAATAAACGTACCACGGTAAGCCGTATCAATTGCCGCCATGTTCATTTTTTCGATCCATTGTTCAGCGGAATTTTTTTCGTTTGCCGATACATTTACTGTTAAAAATGCCCCGATACATACCAGTGCATACAAACATAATTTCGCCATTGGAGCTTTTAAACGCATAAAGCCTAGATACCCACAGAGTTAATGCTAGCGACACGTACGAGCGGCATCATGCCGTAATTTGTTCGCAAGGTGCTCAGTTCAGAATGTCTTAAGAGATACTTTGTAAACCGTTTTGCGTTTTGTGAGTCCATATCCGTTATCACTCGTGGTTGCAACTCTTCGTTCGACGCCTGCGCAACTGCATTACTCTGTAATTCAGTTAGATCACTCGCCTGCCATAATGACTCAAGGTTTACCACCACCGCGAGTATTGCACTCGCTGCAATGGCCATACTCGCACCGTATAACCAAGGTTTGTTATGTCTCCTCGTCTCAGCACTGGGCGTTATAATGGTGGTATCATTTATTTGTTCAGCGCCTGCTGGCATTTCATTTTCGATGGCAGCCATTACCCCGGCACGCACATCGATTGACACCATACTTCGCTGATCACCTTGAATAACATCTCGGATCTTATAGTAGCTAGACCAAACTTCATTCAATTCGGCGTCACTCACTCGCGACAAGACTCGCTGCAACTCTATTTCACTTGCTTCGTTGTCGATTAAAGCCGAAATCGTTTCTTTCATTTTATCATCCATTTCCAAACCTCCAATCGCCGTTATAACGTTGCACCACAACCCAGTTCAAACCAATTCCCCTGATGCACTGCGGATGGCTTTATCAACAAATTCCCGCGCACGAAAGATACGTGAGCGCACGGTGCCGACAGGACAATCCATCACGGCCGCAATTTCTTCATAACTCAAGCCATCGAACTCTCGCAGCGTAAACGCCCCGCGCAAGTCTTCTGGTAACGCCCGAATCGCCTCATCAACAGCCGCCGCGATTTGCTCTTTGCTGAGCTGCGCTTCAGGCGTCGTAATATCTTTTAAATTTGGGCTCGGAGACACCAGCTCGGCATCCGATATTTCTATGTCGGTCGCGGGTGGTCGTCGACCTTTTGCAATTAAATAATTCTTGGCGCAGTTAGTAGCGATGCGATACAGCCAAGTCGAGAACGCACTGTCACCCCGAAACTTGCCGACTGCTCGGTATACTTTTATAAACGTTTCCTGCGTTACATCCGCAATCTCATGAAAGTCACCGATGTAACGCGACACAATCGAGCCGACTTTACCCTGGTACTTGACCATTAACAGATCAAACGCGGCTTTATCGCCCTTTTGGACCCGTTTAACCAGCTTTAAATCAGCCGCTTTTTCCTGTTCGTTGTTACCAGGATTTTCTCTATTCAAACTGGTGTTAGACATAGTCGTTATGCGACGCTCTTCTTCGGAGTGTTTTGTCCAAGGTACTGCTTTTGGTGAAATAAGCACAACATTATTGCGGAGCTTTTTCGCAATTGAAACATCTCGATTGGTTTTTATGTCTGGACGCGCGTTCGCGACACTCTTTACACTCGACATGGGCGGCTGTTCCTGTCCAAAAATTACGTTATGCCTACTCAGACATAAGCATTGCATTTAGGTTCCATCAATGCCTATTATTTGCGGTCTTTTTTAGCTGGCGATTTACAAGTTATGCAACGCGCGTTTCTCTATGATGTACTTATTATTGGCAGTGGTGCTGCTGGGCTTGCTACCGCCCTGAAGTTAAGCGGTGATTTAAAAGTTGCCGTGTTGTCCAAAGGAGCCCTAATAAGCGGTTCAACGCCTTGGGCGCAGGGCGGCATTGCAGCGGTTCTTGATGACAATGACGATATCCAGTCGCACATTCATGACACCATGAATGCGGGAGTCGGTCTATGCCACGAGGATGCCGTGACACAAACGGTAAGCGGGGGTAAGGACAGTATTCGCTGGCTCAAACAACAAGGGGTTGATTTCACCCGCAATGATCAAGGCGAAAAGCCCAATCATTACCACCTCACAAAAGAAGGTGGCCATAGTCATCGCCGCGTGGTGCATGCGCATGATGCCACAGGCCAAGCTGTCGCAAGCGCTCTGTGTGAGCAAACCGCATCGGCGTCAAATATCGACATTTTTGAACACCGTGTTGCGGTTGATTTAATTACGAATAAAAAGCTCTTCCTACCCGGCAATCGCTGCGTCGGTGCTTACGTGTTAAATCGCGCGGAGAATTGTGTAGAGCTCTTTCGCGCTCGCTTCGTCGTCATCGCAACGGGCGGCGCAGCCAAGGCTTATCTTTATACTAGTAATCCAGATGGTGCCAGTGGCGATGGTATTGCCATGGCATGGCGCGGTGGCTGTCGTGTTGCAAACATGGAGTTCAACCAGTTTCATCCAACTTGCTTATATCATCCGCAAGCTAAATCCTTCTTAATTACCGAAGCCGTCCGCGGTGAGGGCGGCACGCTCCATCTGCCAAATGGTGAGCGTTTCATGCATCGTTTTGATGAACGCGCTGAGCTTGCGCCGCGTGATATCGTCGCGCGCGCGATTGACCATGAAATGAAACGCCTCGGTGCAGATCATCTCTATCTTGATATTAGCCACAAGCCTGCCGAGTTTGTTAAAAGCCACTTCCCGATGATTTATGAAACCTGTTTAGGCTTTGGAATCGATATCACAACCGACCCAATTCCTATTGTTCCGGCGGCCCATTACACCTGCGGCGGCGTGCTGGTTGATTCGCGCAGCCGTAGCGATGTAAACCAATTGTATGTGGTAGGCGAAGCCTCGTTTACCGGGTTACATGGCGCTAATCGGATGGCCAGCAACTCATTGCTAGAATGTATTGTATTTGGCCATGCGGCCGCCGATGACATTAACCGCAAGGCAGACAGTGTGCCGGCGCCACCAGATGCACCGGCATGGGACGAATCACAGGTCACAGATTCTGATGAAGATGTAGTGATATCGCATAACTGGGACGAACTGCGCCGTTTCATGTGGGATTATGTTGGCATTGTACGCACCGACAAGCGTCTACAACGCGCGAAACATCGGGTCGACTTGCTACATCAAGAGATTTTGGATTACTACAGTAATTACAGCGTCAGCAATGATCTACTTGAATTGCGTAATTTAGTAACGGTCGCTGACTTAATAATTTGCTCAGCAATACAACGAAAAGAAAGTCGTGGGCTGCACTACACACTGGACTACCCAGATACGCAAGACAGCGCGCAAGACACAATTCTCACACCCGTAAATTACTCGACGCGCGATTGGTAACCATGATGAGTTAATTTTGACGACTCATTGCGTCAAAAGGCTGCGTGTTTTTAAGCAGCGAACTGCATGTCGCCGCGCTCAACGAGATCATGGTTATTTGAATCGGCCTAACCTAAATCTAAAAAGGCACCTCATTAATTATTTAGATCAATGCGATTAAAATATTCTAATTTATTAATAAATACCCAACAGTAATACTTAATGAACGGATAGCACTGAAACAGAATAAACGTAAATCACCGAGGAGAGGCACGTGACAGAGATCAATATAGGCATCAATGAGCAAGACAGGCAGACGGTCGCCGCCCATTTGAAACGATTGCTGGCTGACAGCTATACGCTTTATCTTCAAACACATAATTTTCATTGGAATGTTACCGGCAAACAATTCCGAGATCTTCACTTAATGTTCGAAGAGCATTACAACGAGCTTTCGATCGCCGTGGATGATATTGCAGAGCGCATCAGAACCTTGGGGTCGCCGGCACCCGGCACCTATAAAGCCTTTGCTGAACTAAGTTCAATTCAAGAAGTTGAAGAGGTACCTAAATCTGATGCAATGATCAGCATTTTAAACCGCTCACACGAGACCGTTGTGAGAACTTGCCGTGAGGCATTGAAAGTGGCTCAAGACGCAGATGATGAGTCTTCCGCAGCGCTTATTTCTGATCGTATGCGCATTCATGAGAAAACGGCTTGGATGTTGCGGGCGCTGTTAGATTAGCTGACCATAATACCTTGGGGAAATCGGAGGGCGCATTGTAGCCTTTCGATTTTTTCCACGCTGAGCAATGCATACAGGTGCTTAAACAGATCAAATGGCCGAATCAATAAACGGCTTCCAAACGCCAATCGGCACCCATATTTTATGAAGACGTTCTTTTGCTATGGCCTCCTTTTCATTCAAACATTGGGTTCGATATTTATACATAAACGCCGAGACACGCATATTGGCCGCGCAATGTACCCAAACCTTAGCTTCACCAATCTCACCAAGCGCCCGTTTGAATTCCTTGAAGTTCTCTAAGCTCGGTTTGAAAAAGTTAACAGGGATGTGGCAGTAATGAAGCCCTAAATCTGCGAGCACACCGGCCTCATTCTTCAATGAGTTTTCGGCATTATGCGGCGCCAAATTGATTACGTAGGCAAACCCTGCCTGTTTGATCAACTTAAATTCTTCCTCTGTGGGCTGACCCGACGTACTCACCTTGTCATTAACCGGCAGATAATTATAGATGTCTTCAAGCTGTCCGGTTTTTTTGCCTAAAGGGCTATATTTTCGGACCAGCGAATTGCAATAACCCGCCATGGTTTTTACCGTATTTAAAAACATTTCTCTAACTATCGCTGAGTTAATAACAAGGCAATAAGAGTGGCTTACGCCATCTCAAATTTCAAGCCTGCATTGGCTTGCAATCGTTCAAGTAGTACATCACCCATCGCAGTCGATGGCGTAAGCACACCAGATGTCTCCGGAGTTTTAGCTTTATCTAGAGCCAGGCATGCTGCGCTTTCGCCGAGCATTTTTGAAGTTGAACCATAGCCTGGATCACGATCACCGCTGACCCGCGCTTTGATTAGCGATCCATCTCGCATCTTAGCCACGACTAGAAACTTCCAAAAGCCTGCCTCACGTTCTTCTTTGGACGGACCTTCGCCCTGCTCTGGGAAGAAACGATTGACGGTACGCTTGTAAAACCCATCGGGCTTACCCGCCATCATCGCTGCCAAACCCGCCAACCCTACAAACCCTTTCAAACGTCCCGCAATCCCCTTACCCGTCATCATCGCTTCGTCGTACATGAAATCTTCACCGTACGGGAAGCCTTCTAAGGCATGACTACGGCGCACGACTCGCGTATTTATTGCGGCCATTATAAAGGGCATGATAACGTTGTCAGCGTCCGCATCAAATTGAACACTTTTGAGATCGCCTTTGTCACTACCACCCATCGCATCGCGGGGATTAAGGCTATATGGATTAAATAAAATCTTATAGATTTCTTTATCTTCCGCCGCCTCAGCCATTACATTATTCATACTGGCATATGTACCGCCGCTGAGACCACCTTTGGCAGATTTCAAACGCATTTTAACATGCTGCGCATATTCACCTTTTTCAGCCATAGCATGCTTTTGTATAAAATATACACCCAAATCTGAAGGAATAGAGTCAAAGCCGCAGCAATGCACAATACGTGCACCACTGGCTTGCGCTGCATCGTAATGCTGATCAATCATGCGTCGAATCCATTGCGTTTCACCCGCCAGATCAACATAGTCAGTGCTGTGCTTAACACACGCTGCAACCAGTTCATTGCCGTACAAAGCATATGGACCCACGGTCGTACAAATTACCTTGGTTTTTTGTACCAGGACGTCGAGACTCGCTTCATCATGACTGTTGGCAGTTAAAATCGGGATTTCGGTGTTGCCCAGTTCAGCACGAACTTGCTTTAGTTTTTCTTCATTTCGGCCCGCCATTGCCCATCTAAGTTCACCGGTCACGCCATATTGCTTCAAGTAGTATTCCGCAACCAAACGGCCCGTAAAACCGCTTGCGCCCCATATAATCACGTCGAATTCGCGATTTTCTGCCATAATTTTTCTCCAAATTTGGTTGAACAGTTCAGTACCCGCTAAAGCGCAGACATACCACCATCAACAGGAATAGCAATACCATTCATGTACGTATTATGTGGTGATAATACCATCACCATCACATTGACAATTTCTTCTACCTTTGCAATCCGCTTCAACGGACAGCCACGTGCGAGATTTTTGTTCACCTCTTCAATGTTGCCGTTGGGGTTCAAAAAAGGGTTATCAACCATTGGGGTTGCAGTAAAAAATGGACAAATCGCGTTGACGCGCACATTCACACTACCCATTTCAACGGCAGCTGTTTTGGTCATCCCAATTACCGCATGTTTTGCTGCACAGTAACTAGAGCCCATCGGCGTACCGCCTAGCCCGGCCATTGAACTTACGTTCAAAATCGCTCCATTTTTCTGAGCCCCCATGGCGCGCATTTGATGCTTCATACCAAACGCCACGCCCTTCGCATTCACCGCTAGCTGACGGTCTAATGTTGGCCCATCGAGTTGAGTCATTGGCCCTAGCCGCGGCGCAACGCCCGCATTATTTACTGCAATATCAAGGCGTCCGAAACGCTCTTTAGCCAGTAGCACTAAAGCCTCATTGTGCGCCTCATCTGCAATATCGCCAACCAATGATACCACTTCGCCACCGAGTGCTTCGACTTGCTTCACCGTATCCGCTAACCCTTCCGCGTTGAAGTCGGCCAAACAAAGTTTTGCACCGCGCGTCGCCAGTGCAAGGGCAAGCGCTTCACCAAAGCCACTTGCTGCACCCGTAATAAGTGCACTCTGACCCGTAAAATCTAATAAGTTGTCCATAAATAGTCCTAAAATTTTTAAACCGTAAAGCCGCCATCAACCACAATGCATTCGCCCGTTGTATAGCTTGAGGCATTACTCACTAAATACAATACCGTTCCTGCCATCTCCTCAGGCTCAGCATGGCGATGCATCGGGATCATCTGCATGGCCGCTTTATACATACTCTCATTGGTGAATAATGCACCTGCAAACTTAGTTTTTGTGAGTCCGGGCAATAGTGCATTGACGCGTATATTGAACGGCGCACACTCTTTAGCAAAAGCCTTAGTCATATTGATTACCGCTGCTTTGGTAATCGAATAAATACCCTGCATCATCCCCGGCTGCAGACCATTAATTGAGGCCGTATTAACAATTGCTCCTCCGCCATTTTTACGCATCAACTTACCGGCTTCTACCGACATAAAAAAGTAGCCCCGGATATTCACATCAACCGTTTTGTTATAAGCCCCGATATCAGTATCTAGTATGTGCCCGAAATATGGGTTTGCGGCGGCATTGTTAACGAGAATATCTAATTTGCCATGTTGATTACCGATGTACTCGAAGGTCTCAGTGATCTGTGTCATATCGCCGACATGACACGCTAAAGCTTCTGCGGAGCCGCCCGCTTCAGTAATTGCATCCGCGACGATCTTACAGTCATCAATCTTTCGACTCGACACAATAACGTGCGCACCTTGTTCTGCTAATAGCTTTGCAATCGACTCACCTATACCGCGACTGGCACCAGTCACTAACGCAGTTTTCCCACTTAAATCAAACAAATTCGTTGCCATGCTCTCTTCCTTCACCATTATTTATCAGATGTTCAAAACGGTTAATCACAGCTGCCCGTCTGGCACGACTACGACCTTGCCCATCACTTCCCGATTCATCACTTTTGCCAACGCATCAGTCGTTTTTGACAAAGGAAACACCTCGTCAGTGACCAAACTCACGCTACCTGATTTGTACCAAGCGAATAGCTCCTGCATGTTTTGCAAAAACACCATCGGTTCATGGCTCACAAAACTGCCCCAAAACACGCCGATCACGCTGTATTCTTTCACTAAGGTCAAATTAATTGGCAATTCAGGAATTCGCCCTGACGCAAAACCAACCACTAATAAACGACCGTTTCTCGCCATCGCACGCGTGCATGCGTCAAACGCATCACCGCCAACCGGATCGTAAACAACGTCTGCGCCTTTACCACCGGTCAATTCCTTAATTGCAGCTTTTAAATCAGTTTCCGTGTAATTGATTAACTCATCGGCACCATTTTGTTTTGCGAGCTCTAACTTATCTGCAGACGAGCAAACCGCGATGACTTTGGCGCCGAGTGCTTTACCAATTTGTACCGCCGCAATACCGGTTCCTCCAGCCGCGCCCAACACCACCAACGTTTCACCCTTTTTCAACCGCGCACGCTGCTTCAAAGCATGATGCGCGGTACCATGTGCGCACATAATATTCGCGGCATCGATATCTGACACCTCATCCATAACCGGCATCACCAAGCGCGCATCGACAATCGCTTTTTCGGCGAAGCCTCCGTAATTTCTGTTTGTACAAATCAAACGCTGACCAATTTTCAGGTGTTTAACGCCTTCACCCAAGGCTTCTACCTCGCCACAAAACTCAACACCTGGGACAAATGGACGTTCTGGCTGAACTTGATATAAACCCTGCACTAGCAAACCATCTGGGAAGTTCACACCAGTGGCTAACACTTTTACTCGCACTTCCCCTTTACCCGGTTCAGGCTCGGGTAAGTCTTTATATTGCAGGCCACTAATCGGCCCGAATTCTTCGCAAACTATTGCTTTCATGATGCGATCCTTTCGATTGAATTTTTATGATTCGGTCTTAATAACATGCATGGCCGCCATGGCTAACGGCGCAACGAATGCCCCTACTTTATTGGCTTGTTTGCTTGAGGCATTTCCATCTAGGGCACGCTTTGCCACACCCTGCGCTATCGCTGCCAGCCTGAAAAAACTAAACGCTAAGTAAAACGCCCAATGCGCTATTTTTTCGATACCCATGTGTGCGCAATACGCGGCGATATATGCCTCTTCACTTGGAATGCCTAAGGCGTCACGGTCGGCACCGGCCAGGCCACTCATGCTGCCTGAATTAGCCGGCATCCGCAGCTGCATACATTGATAAGCAAGGTCTGCAAACGGGTGGCCCAGCGTCGACAGTTCCCAGTCAAGCACGGCAATAACTTCCGGCTCGTCGGGCGCAAAGATCATATTATCGAGACGGTAATCCCCATGCACGAGCGTCATTCTTCCGTCGTCTGCAGGCATATTCGCCTCTAACCATTCCATTAGCTGATTCATTGCGGGAATCACTTGTGTTTCAGACGCTTTGTATTGATCTGTCCAGCGCTTGAGTTGACGTTCAAAGTAGTTTCCTGGTTTTCCGTAATCACTCAGACCGACCGCGTCAAGATCGACTGAATGGATCGCCGCAAGGGTCTGACCCATTTGTGCATAAGCCGACCCACGCTCACCTGGCGACGCTATTTCTGGTAAGGCCGCGTCCCAAAATATGCGACCCTCGCAGCACTCCATCACGTAAAACATGGAACCGATTACGTCGGTGTCTTCACATAAGTGATACACTTTTGGTACCGGCACGTTCGTATCTGCGAGCGCTCGGTATACGCGATATTCTCGGTCTACGGCATGCGCAGATTTTAATAACTTTCCGGGAGGTTGGCGCCTAAGCACATAGTTCCCCAGATTGGAGACCAACTTAAACGTCGGATTAGAATGCCCGCCTGAAAACTTTTCAGCACTTATTATGGTACCGAAGCCATCTATGTTGGCTTTCAAGTAGGCGTTGAGTTTTGCAAGATCTAGCTGATCAACATCACCAGAACCATCGTGGTTCGACATAATTGGTACCTTCTATTGTCTTATCAATTACTTCGACATTGCAGCATAACCGGCTGCAAGTGAGCGCCCCAGTTGCATCATATGCACCTGATCTGGACCGTCGGCCAAACGTACAACACGTGCCATTTGGTAAGCCATTGCTAAGAAGGTATCTTGGCTCAAGCCCGCTGCGCCATGAATTTGGATGGAGCGATCAATCACCCTACATGCCATTTGAGGCGCAACCACTTTAATCATAGAAATAAGTGCCTTCGCACCTTTGTTCCCTGCCCGATCCATTTGATCCGCAGCTTTAAGCGTAAGTAATCTTGCCTGCTCAATTTCACTAAATGAGTTCGCGATATCCTCGCGCACAGAGCCTTGCTTACTCAATGGACGGCCAAACGCAATACGTTCCTCTGATCGTTTGCACATCATTTCAAAAGCGCGCTGCGCAGCGCCAACCAAACGCATGCAGTGATGAATTCGCCCGGGGCCAAGTCGACCTTGGGCAATTTCAAACCCTCGGCCTTCGCCAAGAATAATATTCTCAACCGGTACACGCACATCCTCAAAGGTGATCTCTGCATGACCCTCTGGCGCATCATCACTACCAAACACTTTCATCGGTCTAACGATGGTAACCCCCGGTGTATCAATAGGCACCAGTATTTGCGACTGTTGTAAGTGACGATTCTCATTATCTGGATCCGTTTTCCCCATGACGATTAATATTTTACACCGAGGATCGCAAGCCCCTGAGATATACCATTTACAGCCATTTATCACGTAGTGATCACCGTCACGCGTGATCGTTGTTTCAATATTCGTTGCATCACTTGAGGCAACATCAGGTTCGGTCATCGCAAACGCTGAACGAATTTCGCCGTTCATTAAAGGGGTTAACCACTGTGATTTTTGTGCATCACTACCGTAGCGTACAAGCACTTCCATATTGCCTGTGTCCGGTGCGCTACAATTAAATATTTCAGAGGCAAAACGTGTACGCCCCATTATTTCTGCCAAAGGCGCATACTCGAGGTTGGTTAAGCCATAACCCAACTCACTGTCCGGTAAGAACAGATTCCACAAGCCTTGCTCTTTCGCGAGTTCTTTCAATGCTTCAATCTGTGGTGGAATCGCCCAACGGTTTTCACCGTTTTCAATCGCGTCGTTTAGCTCTTGCTCAATCGGATAGAGATGGGTATCGAGAAAACTTTGTACCTCTCGCATCAATTTCTTTACACGATCTGAATATTCAAAATCCATTAGCGTCACCTCTAAAATCTGAAAAAATCGGAAAAATACCTTCATTTCGGAGGAACAGTCTAAAAACCTTGAAAACATCATTGAAGTTTATTTTATTTATACACAACTATAATTAATAATGATTATATAAGCTTGCAGGTATTGTCATCGTTATGTTGCTAAACAAAATAGATCTGAATCTCTTTGTCGTGTTCGACACAATTTACCAAGAACGGAACCTTACGAGGGCTGCCGATATGCTGCATATCACGCAGCCCGCAGTCAGTAATTCATTGGCACGCCTGCGACGCCACTTCAACGATCAACTCTTTATTCGACAGTCCGGCCACATGGTGCCCACGCCTCTTGCTGAAAATATTAGTGGTCGCATACGCGAAGCGCTAGCCAGCCTAGAGAGCAGCCTAACCGCGCATGATAACTTTGATCCAACCTTATCTGAACGGCGCTTTCGGTTTTCTATGAATGATACCTCTGAGTCGTATTTGTTGCCTTTGCTGATGGAAAGGTTGCAGTCCGCGGCACCAGGAATACTTATCGAAAGCGCAATACTACCTCGGGAAGAATTAACCAAAGCATTTGCGGCAGGCGAGCTGGATTTCGCTTTAGATGTGCCTCTCATCAACACACCTCAACTTAAGCATCAACGCCTCCGTCAAGAGCGCTTTGTATGCATTGCGAGGAAGGACCATCCGAGAATTGATCGCCACTTCAACCTCGACCAGTACCTTGCCGAATCTCATATTAGTATTTCCAGCCGCCGTACTGGGCAAAGTTATGTAGACATACACTTGAACCGCTTAGGTTTGGAACGCAAGGTACAACTTAGAGTCCAACAATCCCGTGCCGCCGCACCCATTATCGCGCGAAGCGATTTACTGCTCACGATACCCAACAGTTTGGTTGACCAGACTAAATTCATGATTCAAGAACTGCCGTTCGCCTTGCCTGCACTAGATTGGCATTTATATTGGGCGGCGAATTATGACAATGACAAAGCACATCAATGGATGCGAGAAATAATTTTCGATATATTCGCTACCTTGCAACCTGTAAGTTTATTTTGAACACAAACCAAACACGCACGCGGTAACCCAAATATCAGAAACGTTTTAGAAAAAATGAGCGAAAAACTATGAGCGAAAAAACTTTTAAAGCTGGCATCATCGCCTGCGCGGCACTTTTTTTAGGGGTATTGATCGTCTATACCTTGCCCGCAGCAATCGCTGATGGCGACATAATTGCCGCGTTTGCCGGCGGATTCGTAAATCCCTACGCGACCGGTTATTCTGTTGACGTCATTATGTGTTGGGGGATCCTGTTTTTTTGGGTCGCGTATGAGCAGACCCTCAAAGGCATTAAAGGTGGTTGGTACTGCTTATTACTCGGTATTTTCCCCGGCGTAGCGGTTGGTTTTGCCCTGTATTTACTTATCCGCAATAAACAGATCATAACGACCTAAGGCGAAGTGAATGATTCGAATATTCAGTCACGATAATATTTTTATTGTTCATAACATAAAAAATATTCTTAACGCGGCTGGTATTATTACTGAATTGCGTAATGATCTCATTAACTCTGCTGCCGGAGAACTACCCCCGACAGAGGTCTGGCCCGAAATCTGGATTATGCCCGAGCAACAACAAAAAGCGGAAGCATTGATTAAACTCGCTATGCAGGGCGATCCTAGCCGAACCTCTTGGTTTTGCGAAGACTGCAATGAATCAAACGAGCCAGCTTTTGAATTGTGCTGGCACTGCGGGGCAGAGGGTCCGTACTAAACAAGCGAGCGTGGCTTAGAGCAGTAGTTAGCGGCTTAGCAAGCTGTCAACGAATGCAGGCAAAGTCTCTCCCGCTTTGCCATAAAAATGCTTATCAAATAAATCGTTTTGCTTTGTTGGTTCGAGATTAATTTCAACTGTGTAAGCGTCCGCCTGCTTCGCCTCTTGAGCAAAACCGGCAGCGGGATAAACATTGCCTGAGGTGCCTACCGAAAGAAATAGATCGCAATTGGCTAGCGCGCGATAAATTTGTTCTAACTTTAACGGCATCTCGCCAAACCAGACGATATGGGGGCGTAAGCGGCCCTTTTCGCCGCAACAAGCACATATATCGTCACCCCCAATATCATGATGAATAGTGAACACTTGCTGTGACAACTCGCATCGCATTTTAAGCAGCTCGCCATGCATATGAATAAGTTTTTCCGAGCCCGCGCGCTCATGCAAGTCATCAATATTTTGGGTTATCAACAAAAACTGATGGCCTGGCCGTGTTAACCATTCGCGCTCAAGTTGCGCCAGTGCCATGTGAGCGGGGTTCGCTGCAATCCTCTCATGCAGCAAAGCATCACGGCGTGCATTATAAAATTGCTGCACTAACGCTGGATTTTTTTTAAAGCCCTCCGGCGTCGCCACCTCATCAATCCGGTGCTCTTCCCATAAACCGTCAGAAGCTCGGAAAGTTTGAATCCCCGATTCCGCGGAAATACCCGCGCCGGTTAGCACAACAATTGATTTGTAGTGTGTCATAAGCGACCCAAAACGAAGATAAACCCGCATATAAGCGAAAAAAGATGTCACGGCAGCATGCAGCGGCTGCTCGTTTCGAAAGGCAGGATTGCTGATTTTTACTAGCCACTAAACACGCGATCAAGCAACCCAGCAAAAGCGCAAAAAATGCCCCTATAGCTGCTGAAAAATCGCGATACACAAACCCAAACCAAACACATAAGTACCCAGCGCACCGGCAAAACGAAGCGGGTTTGGTTTACTCATGGTTTTGGGCAAAATAATGCCGAGCGCCATGAGGTATCGGCTCAACGTCACAAGCATAACAAACCAATCGACCCAGACTGCCTGCGGTGCCAAACTGAGAATATAAATAACAACCATTAGTGCAGGTACATATTCCGTGGTATTGGCATGCGCACGCACCCATTTATTTAACGTATCCTCTGGCTCCAGCGAGTGCCCGGTAAGCACATTAAATTTACCCCTGCCGACAGTCACTAACATACCCAAAGAAATGAGCAATAAAAATAACAAGCCGATACATAAATAATAGGTGTTCATTGAGGTTCCTTGAAAATTCTTGATTAAATCAGGCACGCTGGGATGTCGAACAAGACATCTCGATCACATACGCGCGACATACTGCTCAGAATGAAAAACCGCCTAGAAGATTAGTAAATCTAATCTAGGGTGACTGCCAAAAGTCACGTATCAAGCGCGCAACAATAGCGGGAGGCGGGCCATCTGTCGATTGCGGTAAGTCTGGCGGTATGTGCGAATCACTCACTTTTTCACTCGTCCAGATATGTGCCTCTGCAACAAACTCAAAAGGCGACAGTCTATCTGCACCTATCGCGATTGCATTATTCAGCGCCTGCACTTGCACATAAACCGGGTCGCCACAGGCGCTACAAGTATGATGAAACTTCTTCGCGCCGGTGCCACCGACAGCAATATCCACGTTTGATTGCCCCTCTATCTGGCAGTCAACGTTCTTAAAAAATACACCTTCAACACAGGCGAGGCCTGTAAAACTCTGACAGTCTCGGCAATGACAAACCATTTGCGCGACCGGTGAGCCGGATACAAGCACCTCAAGTGCGCCGCATCCACAACGGGCAGTTGCTTCCATCTATATCTCCAGTTTTTAGTTAAAGACTTACAACGATCGATCATTGCTAGAAAGATTTGAATCACAAGACTGTGTCGTATAAACCAATTAACAAGTTCACGTCGTAACATAAAACGAAAAGTAATACGTTGCTCTATTAAAACCAGTTTAGTGAGAGATTAACTTTTTGAGGCGGCCATTTTGCTAACGTTACCCCGTAAACCGGATGCATGCGAACTGTGCGCTCGAAAAACAGTGCCGTTGACTAAACATCACCTAATTCCGCGCACCTTGCACCGCAATAAACGCATACGCAAACGCTTTACCAAGGAACAATGCTTAACGCAAATTGCCTGGCTTTGCATGCCCTGTCATAAGAGTATTCATCGACTTTTATCCGAGAAAGAGATGGCCGCAGATTATTTTACAATCACTGCACTCGCGCATCATCCTGACATTGCTGACTTTGTATCATGGATAAAAAACAAACCGGCCGGCTTCAAACCAAAGTTCTCAAGACGAACGAACTGACACGATAAAAGAATGCGGCGCATTGAATTATTTCGCCTTCGAAGTTTAACAAGGCTTGTGTCACCGCCTGTCTCAAATTGAGGCGCAGCGCACGCCAACTCTGCTATCTAAAGCGATGCTGCCTCCAGACTCAACTTGCAAGTCGGTGCTATCTACTATTATTTGCTCCAAAACTTGCGGTTTGTGCAAATAAAAACCTTGTGCGAAGTCGACACCAATTTCTTGTAATTTTTGATGGATAGGCGCACTGGTCACAAATTCTGCAATCGTTTTTAAACCAATTGTATGCGCGAAGCTATTAATTGATTGGACCATTGCAAAGGAAAATGCATCTTCATCGATTTCTTTCACAAACATGCCATCAATTTTAATATAATCAATGGGCAAGTTTTTTAAATATTGATAAGAAGAGAGTCCTGTACCAAAATCGTCCAGCGCAAAGGCATACCCTCTACCTCGTAATAAATTGATGAATTCTTGGGTCTTCTCAATATTTTCAATCGCAGCCGTTTCGGTTATTTCGAAGGTTATTTGCTCGGGCTCAACATTATAGTTTTGGGCAAGAGACAAGATAAAATCACCCAGCTTCCGATCGGAAATCGATTGCCCTGACAAATTGATCGCCAAGTGCATGTTGGGTGCTAGTTGTGAAAACGCTTCAGCAATCACCCAACGGTCTATTTTTGGCATTAACCTAGAGCGCTCAGCCACCGGTATAAATAAATTGGGAGGAATATTCTCGCCATCCTCTGATTTAAGACGCAGAAGTACTTCATAATGGTGTCCATTATTACTGTCGCTTAGAGGGCTGATTCTCTGAAACATCAGAAAAAAATCATCGTTCGCGATAGCCTTATTCAGAATATTTAACAAATTCCTATCTTGAACATATAAGGCATATTCACCTTTTGATGAATCCATGACATGAATACGATTTTCATTATCCCCTTTTGCATAACGGCATGCCGCGTCGGCCGCGTTAATAAGCTGACTGACATCGGCATAGAGGACCTTGTCGATCGGTGCAATGCCGGCCGACAAGCTGACACTGAATGCTCTACCCAAATGAACCAGATTAATTTTTTCCACTTTTTTCAAGATGAGGTTAACAACATCTTGTGCTTTATTTAGAGAGCAATCTTCGAGTAGCAAAGCAAATTCATCACCGCCTATTCTTGCCACCGAATCTCTAGTTCTAACGCAACTCAAAATAGCAGTCGATACTTTTTTAAGTATTTCGTCACCTGCAGAATGACCCGCCAAATCATTGACCAACTTAAACCGATCTAAGTCGATAAACACGACCACACCCGCAGTAACCGCATCATGCGAACGTTGTAAAACAGTTTCCACGCGCTTTTCGAAACTCTGTCGATTTAACACTTGCGTAAGATGGTCATGCGCATTTTGGTGCATTAATGCTTTTTTTTCTGTTCGGTCTTCGATTATAAACAGCGTGCCATGCAACATACTTTGACAAGTAATGAACAGTTCAAGGTCGTTTAACGCGCTGCCACATGGGTTCGAGAAACGCCGCCTTTTCCGCGTTAAAATTAACTTCTCAAACTTATCTACTACCTCTGGAATACTGGCAGTTAAACTCTGATAGCTCTCATCCACAAAGCTTGAAGGGGCTTGATCCTCAAAACCCATCAAATCTAGCGCGGTTGCATTGATAATTTCGATCTCTTTTTGATCCGAGATGACAATAATTCCAAATGGCACCGCGCCCACGATACTTGATAATTGCTGCCGTAATGTGGACGTTTGATTTAAATTAGCGTTCATATTCCCCTCGAAGCACTAGTA